>JBBQQT010000030.1:0-27231 GCA_038215555.1 Burkholderiales bacterium
ATCCTTTTCCAATTTGAAGGAGACATAAATGTTGAAAAAAAACTTGCTTGCGCTTCCTGTAGCGCTGGCTGTGGCGGGCGTTGCCTTCGCCGGTTCGGGCATGCTGCCTGAAGAAGCTTTGGATGGGCTGATCAAGAAGACCAACAATTCCAGCTATCTGACCCAGAGCCCGCAAAACCTGATGATGATGCCGGACAATCCGGCGTGGGAAGTCGCTGAAGCAGGTGAAATACTGTTCAAGCAGGCGCGTGGCCCGAAGAACGCTTCGCTGGAGAAATGCGATTTTGGTAAAGGCCCCGGTGTTCTGGAAGGCGCCCATGCCGAGTTGCCGCGTTTCTTTGCCGATACCGGCAAGGTCATGGATCTGGATACCCGTTTGGTGCATTGCATGAAGACCCTGCAAGGCTTCACCAATGACGATCCGGCGATCAAGCAGAAACATGGTTCCAAAAGCGACATGATGAAGCTGGAAACCTACATCGGCAGCAAGTCCAGCGGCATGCCGTGGAATCCGCCGATGAACCATCCGCTGGAAAAAGCCATGCGCGATGCCGGTGAGGTGATGTTCTACCGCCGTTCCGGCACCATGGATTTCAATTGCGCGACCTGCCATACCCAGACTGGCAAGCGGATTCGCGCTTCAGTTCTGCCCAATGTTTACGATGCCGCAGACTGGAGCAAGGCGATTTCCTGGCCAGCGCATCGCACCAGCCACGAGGAAGTCCGCAGCAGCCAGCATCGCGTGCTCGAATGCCTGTGGCAGATGCGTTATCCCAACATCAAGAACGGTTCCGATGCTTCGATCGCGATGATTTCGTTCTGGACCGACGCCGCGCGGGGTGAGCCGGCCATCGTGCCCGACCTGAAACGCTAATTGCCGACTCACCAGGAGACTCAATACATGTTCAAAAAAACCCCTATCGCGGCGCTTGCAGCCGCCTCTCTGCTGCTGATCGCCGGCGGATGTTCCGCAACCAATGCGGGTAAGGCTGAAGCAGTCAAACCTGCCGCTGTTGCCGCTGTTGCCGCTGTTGCCGCTGTTCCGGCTGCTGCACCGGCTGCTGCAGCCAAGGTTGACTACACCAAGATGTCATCCAAGGATCTTGCCGAATATTTGATCTTTGAAACCGATAGCTATGACCTTAAACAGGCCACGCAGGAAGGCACCAGCGGTCGCGCTCGTCTTGAACAAGACGAGATTCAGAAAGCCTGTTCCCTGATGAAGGGTCAGGAACTGGATGACAAGTCACGCGAAAAAGTGATGGCGCTGGCTGCCGCTTCGATCAAGTACCCGGAAGGCGGCATCAAGCTGGGCGACTGGAAAAATGGTCGCGAACTGGCCTGGTCGGGTTTTGGTTACCGCACCGCGCACAATCCGGACGATCATTCCAAACGTGAAGCCGGCGGCAACTGCTACAACTGCCATCAATTGGCGACCGACCGCACCGGCGGTGACATCGGCCCCAGCCTGACCGGTTACGGCAAGAATCGCGGTGCCAGCGAGGACATGCTGAAGTACACCTATGACGTGATCTACAATCCGCACACCTATTTTGCCTGCACCAACATGCCCCGCATGGGCGCAGTCGGTGTGCTGAATCAGAAGCAGATTGCCGACATCATGGCGTATCTGTTTGATCCGGCGTCTCCGGTCAACAAGTAAGCAGTATTGAGGTGTTTTCACCACGGCTTGCTGTGGTGATTACTGAAAAACCATCAGTGATTTCACCGATGGTTTTTTTTCGTCCGCGATGCAGCAATCAGCATGAGGTGTTGCTCTGAAAACTTACCCTGGCATGTGGTCTAAACCCGCAGCGCGCCGATCAAAGACTGTTCCAGTTCCAGTCTGACCGAGGCGCTTTCCAGTGCTTCGCCTTCAAGCACGAACACGTCTTCGGCGCGGCTGCCCAGCGTATTGATCCGCGCGGTCACCACGCTGGCGCCGCTGCGATGGAGAACCTGCGCCACTTGCGCCAGCAGGCCGGGTCGGTCACCGGCGGTAAAGGTGAGGACATAGTCGGGCAGGGCGCCCTCGCGGCGATTGTCGCTGGGTGCGAGATTGACTTCAGGCTCCAGCGGGAAGGCTTTCAAACGACGAGGTACGCGGCCAGCGGGCAGTACGCCCAACGGTGTGTGGCGGGAGAGTTCGGCCGCCAACTCGTGTTCGATGTAATTCAGGAAGTCGCGATACGGGACTTGCGGATGTTCCTGATCGAGCGCGTAAAAGGTGTCCAGCGCGCGGCCGTCATGCGTGGTGTGGATGCGCGCGGCCAGGATGCTGTAGCCGAGGCGGGAGAAAAAGGCGCAAATGCGGGCAAACAGGGCTTCTTCATCTGGCGCGAAGACCAGCACTTCGACACCTTCGCCGACCGGTGCCAGACGCGCTCGTACGATGGCTTCCGGATGATCGAGCACCGGCAGCAGGCGACGAGTTTGCCAACCAATATCGCGTGCGTCCTGACGCAGGAAGTAGATGTCGTCGAGACGGTTCCAGAGCGCGTTTTCAGTCTCGGCCGGGAAGCCATACAGACGCAGTTGGGCGCGTGCCTGTTCCTTCTTTTCCTCGATGTCATCCGCGCTCGGAGCGTTGCCTTCCAGTACGCGTCGCGCCGCCAGATAGAGTTCGCGGGTGAGCTTGTCTTTCCATGCATTCCAGACTTTCGGGCTGGTGCCGCGAATGTCGGCCATGGTGAGCAGATACAACCCGGTCAGATGTCGCACATCGCCGCAACGACGGGCAAAGGTGGTGATCACTTCCGGGTCGGAGATATCCTGCTTCTGCGCGGTTTGCGACAGCGTCAGGTGTTGCGCAACCAGCCAGGTCACGAGTTCGGTGTCTGCCTTGTCGAGACCATGTGAACGACAGAAGCGGCGCGCATCGACCGCGCCCAGACTGGAATGATCGCCGCCGCGGCCTTTGGCGATGTCGTGGAACAGCGCGGCCAGAAGCAGAACCTGCTGGCGTTCGAACTCGTTCATCAGCCGATGCGCGAGCGGGAATTCGTGGGCGTACTCTGGCGCAGCCAGTCGGCGCAGATTGCGCAACACCATCAGGACATGCTCATCGACCGGGTAAATGTGGAACTGGTCATGTTGCATCTGGCCGGTGATGCGGCCGAACAACGGGATATAGCGGCCAAGGATGCCAAGCCGATGCATTAACCGCATCGCCATCGTGATGCCTTTCGGTTGGCTCAGCAGTGCGATGAAGCGGCGATGGTTTTCCGGGGCGCGGCGGAAGCTGGCATCGATGCCGCGGCCGGCGCGCGACAGCGCCCGCAGCAGGCGCGGCGTACAGCCGCTGACGCCGGGTTCGCGGGCCAGGATGAGAAAGGTTTCCAGCAGCAGTTCGGGTTTTTCATCGAACAACGATTCCCGCGCATCAAGCAGATTGCCGGCAAGGTGGAAATCGGTCGCATGCTCGCTCGATGCAGTCAAAGGCAGGCTGCTCACCTTTGGCAGTAGACGAAAGCGCAATTCGCCCATGACCAGTTCGTTGATCAAGCGAATATGCCTGGCCGCGCGGTAATAACGCTGCATCAAACGTTCCGAGGCGCGGCGGATTTGTGGCTCGATCTCGCTGACCCGCGCGATGCCCATGCCCTCGGCGATGCGTTCCTGGAATTCAAACAGCAGGCGGTCTTCGCGCCGATTTGCGAGCAAATGCAGGCGGATGCGTAGATGCGCAAGAAAACGCAGTTCGGCGCAGGCCGCGCGCGCTTCGTCTTTGCCCAGCAGACCTGCCTTCGCCAGGTCGGTCAGTCGGTGGGCAAGCGGTGCGGTCAGGTTCGCGGCGCGAGCAACCCAGATCAAGGTTTGCCCATCACGCAGGCCACCGGGACTTTCCTTCAGATTCGGTTCAAGTAGCAGCGCGACGTCGGCATGACGGCCATGGCGAACCTTCTGTTCGAGAAGTTTGGCCTGGAAGAAGCTGACAGGGTCGATTTGTTGATCCAGCCCGTTTTGCATCCGCTGCAATAATTTGCGATCGCCGGCCAGCCAGCGCGATTCCAGCAGGTTGGTTTGAATCGTCACGTCCTGCGCCGATTCAGCCAGGCATTCAGTCACGCTTCGCATGCTGTGGCCGATCGGCAGGCCAACATCCCACAACAGCGCGATCAGCGGTTCAAACCGGCTGCGTTCGGCCTCAGACAGGTCGTCATCGAACAGGATCAGCACGTCGACATCGGATTGCGGGTAAAGCTCGCCGCGCCCGTAGCCGCCAACCGCAACCAGCGTGGCAAGCTTCGGCAAGTCGTGCACCGCCCATATCTGCTTCAGGGTCTGATCGGTCAGTCGGCTGAGAGTGGCCAGTAATGGATGGGCGCCAGGGCGCGCCAGGTAGGCTTGAAACGCCTGTCCACGCGCCTGCGCCAGGCTGTCGCGCCAGACCGCGACGCGGGCAAAATCCGGATTCATGCGATGGCGATAGCCGGGCTGACGTGGGTCGTCGTGATGAATGCCGGAATCGCCGGCGAATCGGCCGAAAGCGTCAGCACTTCAAAGCCGGTTTCGGTGACCAGAATGGTGTGTTCCCACTGCGCCGAAAGCGCGTGATCTTTGGTGACTACCGTCCAGCCGTCGCCCAGCATGCGAATTTCGCGGCGGCCGGCGTTGATCATCGGTTCAATCGTGAAAATCATACCGGCCTGCAGGACTGGGCCGGTGCCGGCCTTGCCGTAGTGCAGCACTTGCGGTTCTTCGTGGAATTTGCTGCCGATGCCATGGCCGCAAAATTCGCGCACGACGGTGTAGCCGTTCATTTCTGCATATTTCTGGATCGCCGCGCCGATCTCGCCCAGTCGCGCGCCATGGCGAACCATGGCAATGCCTTTCCACATGCATTCATAAGTGATTTCGGTCAGCCGACGCGCCTGGATGTTAGGTTCGCCGACATAGAACATGCGTGAGGTGTCGCCATGCCAGCCGTCTTTGATCACGGTGATGTCGAGATTCACCACATCGCCCGGCTTGAGTTTCTTCTCCCCTGGCACGCCATGGCAGACCTGATGATTGACCGAGGTGCAGATCGATTTCGGATAGGGCGCGTGGCCGGGCGGCGCGTAGTGCAGTGGCGCGGGGATGCAGCCTTGCACATCGACCATGTAGTCATGACAGAGTTTGTCCAGCTCACCGGTGGTGATGCCGGGTTTGACGTGGGGTGTAATGAAGTCAAGAACTTCCGATGCCAGCCGTCCTGCGATGCGCATTTTTTCGATTTCTTGGGCGTTTTTGATGGTGATGGACATGGATTTTGTGGGTCGGTGATAGGGGAAAAAAAGCCAACGAAGGGGCAAAAAAGGCGCTGAACAAGTGCCAGCAGAATAGGGGCGAGGCGGCGGAAAGTAAAGACCGAGTGGCTTTGTCGGGAATTTTATCTATCAATGATTTCAAATGGATAGCCGTATTTATGAAGTCGAAGTCGTGGTTTTGATTGGCGGTCAGGCTTGCTTCCAGCCGTTTCACAATTCGACGCTCAAGCCGTCGTAGGAAGAAATGATTTCAAGTGGCGAACGGCCGTCACGCGTGATTTCTTCGAAATGGCGGGTTTCGTCAAGCAAGCCAGCCAATTTGACGTCGTCATGGATCGGTTCGTGGTGAAACATGGCGAGTCGAGCGACATGCGCTTCCTGGCAGAGTTCGACGGCGATGATGTTGCTCGAATGTCCCCAGTCGGCTTTCACGGTGATCGCATCGGCCAGGCTGTACATAGTGTCGAAAATGACCAGGTCGGCGTCCTGAAAGAATTTGATGAATGCGCGTTGCTCGGCGTGTTGACCGAGCTTGTGTTCCGAATCGGTTGAATAGACGACTGTTTTTCCGTTCTGCTCGAAGCGATAGGCATAGGAATCGCCGGCGTGCACCTGCAGTTTTGCGCGCACCTTGAAACCGGCAATTTCATACTCCTGGTCCGGTTGCATGATGTCGAACTCGACTTCGGCGCCAATCTGGCTGAAATCGACCGGAAAATGCGGCGCGGCCATCTGCAACCGAATCCCGGCTTCGAGATGCGGATGACAGCCGTGCATCACGATGCGGTTGCCGGGAATGTAAATCGGCACAAAAAATGGCAGGCCCATCAGATGGTCCCAGTGCAAATGGGAGACAAAGACATGATAGGTCTGTGGTTTGCCCGGCCCAAACTCCGCCATCTTGGCTTGCCCGAGTGGACGCAGGCCGCTGCCCAGGTCGCAAATGACATGTTCGACGGGGGGCTGATCCGATTTGCCAATCAACTCGCCAATCCACTCCCCAATCACCTCGACGCAGGCGGTGTTGCCGCCATAACTGCCGCTGACCGCGAAGGGCAGCGAGTCGGTGAAGGCTTCAATCTCGGCGATCGAGGCAAATGGGCGACCATTGGCCGCAGTCAGCGCGGCGATGATCTTTTTCCTGGCTTCGCTTGCCGTGGCTGCGACCGGCAACGATCCACGCGTACCCCAGAATTTGACTTGCATGCAGAAGGCTCCTGACTGTGCGACGCCTTGAAGTGGGCTGGTGCGGGTTGAAAGCTTATTTGATCCGCATGCCGGGTTGCGCGCCGCTATCCGGTGACAGCAGAAACGGGCCGCCGCGTTCGTCGCTGGCGGCGCAGACCATGCCTTCGCTGAGGCCGAATTTCATTTTGCGCGGCGCCAGGTTGGCGACCATCACGGTGAGGCGGCCAACCAGGGTTTCTGGCGCGTAGGCGGCTTTGATGCCGGCAAATACGGTGCGGGTCTCATTGCCCAGATCGAGGGTCAGCTTGAGCAGTTTGTCGGCACCTTCGACGTGTTCGGCGTTGGCGATACGGGCAATGCGCAGGTCAACCTTGGTGAAGTCGTCGATGCTGATGAACGGTTCCCACATGGATTTTTCGTCACTGGCAGCGGCTTCGGCATTGGCTTCGTTTTGTTGATGCTGGGCATGCTTGATCGGCGCCGGGGCGGCGACTTCCGGCGCGGGGGCCAGGCTTTGCTTGTTCTCTTCCACCATGATTTCGATTTTCTTCGGGTCGATGCGGGTCATCAGGTGCTGGTAGTCGTTGATTGCATGGCCAGCCGGCAGCGGCGTCCAGGTATCAGTCCAGGCCAACGGCGCGATGTTGAGGAAGGCTTCAACCTGTTCCGCCAGTTTTGGCAATACCGGCTTCAGGTACAGCGTCAGATCACGGAACTGCGTCATCGCGGTGGAGCAGACTTCATGCAGTTCCGCCTCGCGGCCTTCCTGCTTGGCCATTTCCCACGGTTTTCTTTCCGCAATGTATTGGTTGGCTACGTCGGCCAACCGCATGATCTCGCGCAGGGCGCGGCCAAAGTCGCGCTCTTCGTAGCTGTTTGCAATGGCGCCATCGGTATAAGCCTGGCTGAATTCAGTCGTGGCATTCATGTCGACCGCACCCAGTTTGCCGCCGAAACGCTTGCTGATGAAACCGGCGCAGCGGCTGGCGATGTTGACGTATTTGCCAACCAGGTCGCTGTTGACACGGGCGGCGAAGTCTTCCAGGTTGAGGTCGATGTCTTCCATCGAACCGTTCAGCTTGGCGGCGTAGTAATAGCGTAGCCATTCCGGGTTGAGATGGTTCAGGTAGCTTTCTGCGGTGATGAAGGTGCCACGCGATTTCGACATCTTCAGGCCGTTGACGGTGAGGAAGCCGTGGCAGAACACGCCGGTGGGGGTGCGGAAACCGGCATGCGCAAGTTCGGCCGGCCAGAACAAGGCGTGGAAGTAAAGGATGTCCTTGCCGATGAAGTGATACAGCTCGGCGTCTGAATCCGGCTTCCAGTACTCGTTGAAATCCAGTCCGGTCTTGTCGCACAGATTCTGAAAACTCCCCATGTAGCCGATCGGCGCATCGAGCCAGACGTAGTAGTACTTGCCCGTGGGTTTGCCAAAATCGTCCGGGATTTCAAAGCCGAAGTAGGGCGCATCGCGCGAGATGTCCCAATCGGACAGGCCGGCTTGCAGCCATTCGCCGAGTTTGTTGGCGGCCTCGGTCTGCACATGCGCCGGATCAGCGGTCCACTGTTTGAGGAAGTTGGCGCAACGCGGGTCGGACAGCTTGAAGAAATGGTGATCCGATTCCTTGCGCACCGGTTTTGCGCCCGAGACGGCGGAATAGGGTTCGATCAGGTCGGTCGGCTGGTAAGCCGCGCCGCAGACTTCGCAGTTGTCGCCGTACTGGTCCTTGGCGTGGCATTTCGGACATTCACCCTTGATGAAGCGATCCGGCAGGAACATCTCTTTCACCGGGTCGTAATACTGCTCGATGGAGCGAATCTCGATCAGGCCGTTTTGCTTCAGCCGGGTATAGATGGTGTCGGCGTAATGCCGGGTCTCCGGCGTATTGGTCGAATAGTAATTGTCGAATTCGACATGAAAGCCGTCGAAGTCGCGTTTGTGTTCATGCCAGGTCCGGTCGATCAACTGCTCCGGCGTGATGCCTTCCTTCTCCGCTCGCAACATGATCGGGGTGCCGTGCGTGTCGTCGGCGCAGCAATAGAAGCAGGTATTAGCGCGCATTTTCTGGAAGCGCACCCAGATGTCAGTCTGGATGTATTCGACCAGATGGCCCAGGTGGATGCTGCCGTTCGCATAGGGCAAGGCGGAGGTGACGAGAATCTTGCGGGGCATGAGACGTTTGCGAGTTGATTGAACAAGTCGCGGGATTTTAGCGGTCGAGCAGGCGGCTGCGCAGCGAAACCGCGGTTGCTGGTTCACTATCCTTCTTTTTTGCCAAATAGCCGATTCTGCAATTGTGTCGGCCGGCGAACGTGGCTAGAATGCGCCCCGACCTTAGGCGCGTAGCTCAGCTGGTTAGAGCACCACCTTGACATGGTGGGGGTCGTTGGTTCGAGTCCAATCGCGCCTACCAACAAAAAAGAAGCCGGAACTTGCGTTCCGGCTTTTTCATTTCCGAAGGTGAGTGGCATGCCTGTAATTCGTCTTCCTGATGGTTCCGAACGTGTTTTCGAGGCGCCGGTGACGGTGGCTGAAGTGGCTGCCAGCATTGGCGCCGGCCTGGCCCGCGCGGCACTCGCCGGTAAAGTGGATGGCCAGTTGGTCGATACTTCGTTCCGCATTGAGCAGGATGCAAACCTGGCGATCGTCACCGACAAGGATGTTGATGGCCTTGACCTGATCCGCCATTCCGCCTCGCACCTGATGGCGTATGCGGTGAAGGAATTGTTCCCGGAAGCGCAAGTCACCATTGGCCCGGTGATCGAGGACGGCTTCTATTACGATTTCTCCTACAAGCGCCCGTTTACGCCGGAAGACTTGGCGGCCATCGAGAAGCGCATGGGCGAGCTGGCCAAGAAAGACATTCCAGTCACGCGCGAGGAGTGGGATCGCGATGCCGCAGTGGAATTCTTCAAATCGATCGGTGAACACTACAAGGCCGAGATCATCAGTTCGATCCCTGCCGGGCAAACCATTTCACTTTACCGCGAAGGCGATTTCATCGATCTGTGTCGTGGCCCGCACGTGCCTTCAACCGGCAAGCTGAAAGTATTCAAGCTGATGAAGTTGGCCGGTGCCTATTGGCGGGGTAATTCCAAAAACGAGATGTTGCAGCGTATCTATGGCACCGCCTGGGCGAACAAAGAGGATCTGGCGGCGTATCTGCATCGTTTGGAAGAGGCGGAAAAACGTGACCATCGCAAACTCGGTCAGCAGCTTGATTTGTTCCATTTTCAGGACAACGCGCCGGGCGCGGTGTTTTGGCACGCCAAGGGCTGGAGTCTGTTTCAGGATCTGATCAACTACATGCGTCGGCGTCAGAATGAAGCCGGCTATGAGGAGGTCAATACGCCCGATGTAATGGATCGCAGTCTTTGGGAATTGTCCGGGCACTGGATGAATTATCGCGATCACATGTTCACCACGCAGACTGAAGATGAACGCGTATTTGCTTTAAAGCCAATGAACTGCCCGGGCGCGGTGTCCATGTATGCGCAAGGAATCAAGAGCTATCGCGATCTACCGATACGCATGGCCGAGTTTGGCAAAGTCCATCGTTATGAGCCTTCGGGCTCGTTGCATGGTTTGCTGCGTGTGCGGCATTTCACCCAGGACGACGCCCACATTTTCTGTACCGAAGCGCAGATGGAACAGGAGTGCAAGGATGTCGTCGAGTTGATCCTCGATATCTACAAGGATTTTGGCTTTAGTGATGTGCGCATCAAGCTGTCGACCAGGCCGGACAATCGCATCGGTTCGGATGAAATCTGGGACAAGCTGGAGGGTGCGTTGTCAAACGCGCTGGAGCATATGGGCATGCCTTACACCCTGTTTCCGGGCGAAGGCGCGTTCTATGGCCCCAAGCTTGAGTTTGTGCTGCGCGACGCAATCGGCCGCGATTGGCAGTGCGGCACGTTACAAGTTGATATGAATTTGCCGGAGCGTTTCGATATCAATTACATCGCGGAAGACAATTCGCGCCATCGGCCAGTCATGTTGCACCGTGCGTTGTTTGGCTCCCTGGAGCGTTTCGTCGGCATTCTGATCGAACATTACGCAGGTAATTTCCCGGTCTGGTTGGCGCCGGTTCAAGCCGTGGTGATGAATATTACCGACGCTCAAGCGGATTACGCCCGAGAAGTGATGCAAAGCCTCAAAAAACAAGGTGTTCGAGTCGTTTCTGACTTGAGGAACGAGAAGATCACCTATAAAATCCGCGAGCACTCGATGCAGCGCGTGCCCTATCAGATTATCGTTGGTGATAAAGAACGCCAAGAGAACAAGATAGCGGTACGCAAACGGGGTGGCGAGGATCTCGGTCAGATGGACCTGGATGCTTTCATCGAAAAGCTGCGTGAAAGTGACTAAATAACCTGAGGAGCCGATGCAATTTATCGGATCCTCGTTTTTTCAAGGGGCTTGAGATAGCACAGGAAAAGGAACCCCGGATCAATGGCGAAATAGATGTCTCGCCGATCCGTCTGGTGGGTGTGGAAAGCGAGCAGCTGGGTATTGTCAGTCTGCGTGAAGCGTTGATGAAGGCTGAGGAAGCTGAGCTGGATCTGGTCGAGATTGCGCCGACGGCGCAACCGCCGGTTTGCCGGATCATGGATTACGGCAAATACAAGTACCAGGAAAGCAAGAAGCAGCACGAAGCCAAGCTGAAGCAGAAGCAGATTCAGATCAAGGAAGTCAAATTTCGGCCGGCGACTGATGACAATGACTATCAGGTCAAGCTGCGTAATCTGATCCGATTTCTGGATGAGGGCGATAAAGCCAAGATCACGCTGCGCTTCAGAGGTCGCGAAATGGCTCACCAGGAGTTTGGTATGCAGTTGCTCCGCCGCGTCGAGGCTGATCTGGCAGAGCATGGCATCGTCGAGCAATTCCCCAAGCTGGAAGGTCGCCAGATGATCATGGTGCTGGCCCCGAAGAAGAAGAGTTGATTTTGAAGTTGTAGTTTTAGTTGTGCCGGGTGGATTGTGGCTTTGGCTGCAATTCGCCAATGTTGTAAACACGTGCTTGTTTGGCTGTTCAAGCGTTCCCGTTGGGGGCCGCCAGACGCATAGAAAAACCAGGAGCTAACCATGCCCAAGATGAAGACCAAGAGCGGAGCCGCCAAGCGGTTTCGCGTTCGCGGTAGCGGCAGCATCAAGCGTTCATCCGCTTACATGCGCCATATCCTCACCAAGAAAACCACCAAGCGCAAACGTCACCTGCGCGGTATGTCCGACGTGAATCCTGCTGACATCGGTCACGTTCGTGACATGATGCCCTACGCTTAATCAAGGAGATCAGACATGCCTCGCGTTAAACGTGGTGTAACCGCTCGTGCCAGTCACAAGAAAGTCCTGAACGCAGCCAAGGGCTTCCGTGGTCGTCGCAAGAACGTATTCCGGGTCGCCAATGAAGCGGTGATGAAAGCCGGTCAATATGCTTACCGTGACCGTCGCCAGAAAAAACGTCAATTCCGTCAGTTGTGGATCGCGCGTATCAACGCAGCGGTGCGCAGTCTGGGTATCGACATGAATTACAGTCAATTCATGTGTGGTCTGAAAAAAGCATCGATCGATCTCGATCGCAAGGTGCTGTCCGACATGGCCATCTTCGATCAGCCGGCTTTTGCCAAGATTGCTGATCAAGCCAAGGCCAGCCTGGGAGCGTAAGTTCGTTCTCATTCAAGCTGAGGGGAGGCCTGCCAAGGCCTCCCTTTTTCTTTTCTGGCGATGTTGTAAACAGCCCAATGGGTTAGAGCATGAATCTCGATGAAATTCTGAAGGATGCCGAGCGCGAGTTTGCGGCTGCCGGCAGCTTGCCAGTGCTGGATCAGGTGAAGGCACGCTTTGTCGGCAAGAGCGGCGCCATCACTGAACAGATGAAGGGTCTGGGGGCGTTACCGCCGGATCAACGCAAGGTGTTGGGCGCGCAAATAAACCAGATCAAGGATCAGGTCGAGGCCTTGCTGAAGGCTCGCCGTGATGCAATCCAGGCGGATGAGTTGAATCGCCAACTGGCCGCCGAGTCTCTCGATGTCACTTTGCCAGGACGCGGTGGCGCGATGGGCGGTTTGCATCCGGTGAGCCGGACGCTGGCGCGGATCGAAGAACTGTTCGCATCGATTGGGTTTGTGGTTGCCGATGGGCCGGAAATCGAGACGGATTTTTACAATTTCACCGCGCTGAATATCCCCGAGAACCATCCGGCGCGTGCGATGCACGATACGTTCTACCTGGATGGCGGCGCTTTGCTGCGCACGCATACTTCGCCGGTCCAGGTGCACTATATGCAGGATCAGAAGCCGCCGCTCCGGATTATTGCCCCGGGGCGGGTGTTCCGCGTTGATTCCGATGCCACGCATTCCCCGATGTTTCATCAGGTTGAAGGCTTGTGGGTGGATGAACAGGTCAGCTTTGCCGATCTGAAAGCCGTGGTGCAGGATTTCCTGCAGCGGTTCTTTGAGCGTGATGATCTGACCGTTCGCTTTCGACCGTCGTTTTTTCCCTTTACCGAGCCTTCGGCCGAGATGGATATGAGTTGGGGCGATGCATCGGAAAATCGTTGGCTGGAAATCGGAGGTTGCGGCATGGTGCATCCGAATGTCTTCAGCCATGTCGGCATCGACCCGGAGCGATATCAAGGTTTTGCATTCGGCATGGGCGTCGAGCGTCTGGCGATGCTGCGTTATGGGGTCGATGACCTAAGGCTGTTTTTCGAAAACGATGTTCGTTTTCTCAAGCAATTTGCCTGATTTACAGGCTGATCGTAATTAATTAATTCATTTCAGGCGCCATGCAATTCTCCGAATCCTGGCTACGCAGCCTTGTCAATCCCGCACTAGATACGCAACAACTCGGTCATCTGCTGACCATGGCCGGCCTGGAAGTCGAGGCGATCGAACCCGCGGCAGCCGAGTTCACGCAGGTTGTGGTGGCAAAAATTCTCAGCGCCGAAAAGCATCCTGATGCAGACCGGCTTCAGGTTTGCCTGGTTGATGTCGGCGAAACCGAGCCGTTGACCATCGTTTGCGGCGCCCCGAATGCCCGCGCCGGCTTGCTTACAGCGTGTGCCCGTGTCGGCGCCAAACTGCCTGAATTCAGCATCAAGCAAGCCAAGGTTCGCGGCGTCGCCTCATTCGGCATGCTGTGTTCTGCCAAGGAATTGGGTTTGATCAACCCAACCGGTGTCGATGGCATTCTGGAACTGCCGGCCGATGCATCGGTGGGCATGAATTTGCGCGAATTGCTCGACTTGGATGATCAGCTGTTTACGCTGAAACTGACGCCAAACCGAGGCGACTGCCTGTCGATGGCGGGGATTGCGCGCGAAGTCGCGGCGCTGACTGATGCGCCTATGGTTGACGTGGATTGCGCTCCGGTCATCGCCAAGCTGGCTGATCTGCAGCCGGTCACAATTTCCGCCGAGGAAGCTTGCCCAAGCTACTGCGGTCGGGTTATTCGCAATGTCGATCCGAAGGCGCAAACGCCGCGTTGGATGGTGCAGCGTCTGGAACGCTCTGGGTTGCGTGCAATTCACCCAGTGGTCGACATCACCAATTACATTCTGCTTGAGCTTGGTCAGCCAATGCATGGTTTTGATCTGGCTCGCTTGCATGGTGCGATTCAGGTTCGTATGGCGCAGACGGACGAGAAACTGTCTTTGCTGAATGAACAAAGTGTGACGTTTTCCAGTGCCGATACCGATGTCTTGCTGATCGCCGATGAGCATGAACCGTTGGCGATTGCCGGCATCATGGGCGGGCAATCCAGCGCGGTAACTGATACCACAAGCGACATCTTTCTCGAAGCAGCACATTTCACCCCTGATGCGATCATCGGGCGTGCCCGTCGCTTCGGTTTGTCGACCGACTCATCGCATCGATTTGAACGGGGCGTTGACTTGGCGTTACCGCGCCGCGCGATTGAACGCGCCTCTCGCTTGATCCTCGATATTTGCGGCGGAGAGTGTGGGCCGGTGCAGGAAACCGGCCCAGGCGGGGCGCCGTTCGAAGCGGTTGAGTTCCGACCAGCTCAAGCACGTCGGATTCTCGGTTTTGATCTGTCCAATGAGGCCATGCTCGGCATCTTCAAACGTTTGGGCATGAAAATTGAAGAAGCCGGCGAAGAAGCAAACGAAAAGGCACGCGTATCGATGCGGGTTTTGCCGCCGACGCATCGGTTCGATATCACGCGCGAAGTGGATCTGGTCGAGGAAGTCGCGCGCGTGCATGGCTATGAAGCGATCCCCGCAGTGAGCTTGCGCGGTGATCTTGCCATATTGCCGGTTAGCGAATCGAACCGCTCTGCGTCAAGCATAAAAAATATAATGGTTGCAAGGGGTTATCAGGAAGTCATCACCTATAGCTTCATCTCTGAAGAAGTCGATCGCGACTTCCGTTCTGAAGGGGCGGCTTTGCCTTTGCTGAACCCGATTGCCAGCCAGATGGGTGTCATGCGGGGTTCGCTGGTCGGTGGTTTGATTCAGACATTGCGGCATAACCTGAATCATGGTCAGGAGCGCTTGCAGATTTTTGAAGTGGGTCGTGCCTTTCTGACTTCTGCCCCGGATCAGCAACCCGTTCGTCTTGCCGCGCTGGCTTATGGCAGCGTCCACACCGAACAATGGGGCGAGAAATCGCGCCCGGTCGATTTCTATGACCTGCGAGCAGATATTGAAGCCATGCTGCATCCAAAGCCGATCGAGTTTGTTCGAACCGATATTGCCGCGCTGCATCCCGGTCAAAGCGCAGAAATCCGCATCGATGGCGTCAAATGCGGCTGGTTGGGGGCGTTACACCCGCAATTGACACAGAAATATGGTTTCACTCGTTCCCCCATCCTGCTTGAAATGGATATTCAGCCATTGCTCGATCAATCTCCGCCGCGCTATCAGGGGATTCCGCGATTCCCTGCCGTTCGGCGTGACATTGCGGTCATTGTCGACGCGAATCTCGCATTGGCTGACCTGGTTGCCACGATCAAAACTGCTTCCATTCCCCTGCTGGTAAGCATCAATTGCTTCGACGTGTACCAGGGGCAGGGCGTTGAGCCAGACAAAAAAAGCCTTGCTTTCAATATGTTGTTACAACATACTGAGAAAACGCTTACAGATTCTGAAATTGAGTCTTCTGTGGCGGAAGTGGTCAATCTTCTAGCTAAAAACTACAACGCCATTTTGCGCAGCTGACGGAGTTTTACCCGCATGACCCTTACCAAAGCTGAATTGGCCAACCTGCTATTTGAAAAAGTGGGTCTCAACAAGCGTGAAGCCAAGGACATGGTGGAAACCTTTTTTGAAGAAGTCAGGACGGCACTGGAGAATGGCGACAGCGTCAAACTCTCCGGTTTCGGCAACTTCCAGTTGCGCGAAAAACCGCAACGTCCTGGCCGCAACCCCAAAACGGGCGAAGAAATGCCTATTACTGCGCGCCGTGTGGTGACCTTTCATGCCAGCCAAAAACTGAAGACCATGGTGGAAGAAGCGCATGTCGGAACATCTACCGAACTCTGAACTGCCCCTGATTCCGTCCAAACGCTACTTCACCATTGGCGAAGTCGGCGAGTTGTGCGGCGTCAAGCCGCATGTTCTGCGCTATTGGGAACAGGAGTTCACTCAGTTGCGGCCAGTCAAGCGGCGCGGCAACCGGCGTTACTATCAGCACCACGAAGTGATGCTGATCCGGCGCATTCGCGAGTTGCTTTATGAGCAAGGTTTCACTATCAGCGGCGCCCGCAACAAATTGTTGTCGGAAGTCGAAGTGGAGAGCTTCACTGATGTGATGGATGCCGCAGAAGAAGAATCGCCGGTGGTCAGAGCGCCAGTTCTGTCTGCTCAAGATATCAAAAAAGAACTAACTGAGATCCTCGACTTGTTGCAATCGTGATGGTCTCCAAGGCAATGTTTTCCACGTAGAGATTAACTTCACAACTCTGGCTTTAACGTAAGCTATATTCGTTTAAAAACAGTTACTTGCCGAAGTTTTTTGTTCGTATTCTGATTTGATGGCAGACATTCCTGAAAGCAATCAGTTTAATAATTCTATCTTTTCGCCTGGCAGTGTTTACGGCACGCCTTGCTGGCACTTATAATGTTTTGAGTTCGGGGCGTAGCGCAGCCTGGTAGCGCACCTGCATGGGGTGCAGGGGGTCGGAAGTTCGAATCTTCTCGCCCCGACCAATACAATCAACAGCTTATCGAACCAATACCAGGGTGAAATAAGCGGTTGTCTAAACAGGTGTCTAACAAACACCTTTCTTAGGCTTCCCAGGAAAGCTCAATTCCACAGGACTTAGTACCTCAGCACGCTGTTTCAGGTAAACACGTGTGGTCCTTGTGTCTTCATGTGCCAGAGCTTTGCGGATGTCGTCTATCGCATAACCCGCCTTCTCTGCATCTGTCGCATGTTTGGCGCGTAGATCCTTGAGTGTTGCATCCTTTATGCCGGCTCGTTTTCGCGCCCGCTCCCATGCTGTACCTACACCGTGGGCCGTATATGCACTCCCTTCAAGGTTGTGCACAACGTAAGGCGACAATCTGGCACGCGCGCGCATGTGGGCCTTTGCTCTTACAAGCACTTCCTCGATGGCCTGAGTTATGGGCACATCTACCTTTGCGCCGCTGCTCTTGATTGTCTTGCTTGGCTTAAACCGAATCACGCCTAGCGTTTCATCAATTTGATGCCAGCGAAGTAGGCGAATATCCTGGCCGCGCTGACCGGTGAGGTAAAGAAGATCCACGTACACCTGAATCATCGGCCCAGAGGCGGTTTTCCTACCGTCTTCACCGAGGAGCAAGGCGTCGCGTATTGCATGGAACTCTGTGTCCGAGACGTACCTATCACGCTTCTGTGGCGCTTTCAGGCTGATCGGTTCAACAGGATTATCCGTTCTTATCCCTTGAACGATGGCCCACCGAAAAAAGCGATTGAGGACGTTTCTGTAGCGCTGCGCTGTCCTCAGCTTTCCTGGAATGACAAAATTTGTGGTCAGGAACTCGTGGACATGTTTGGCTTGGATTTGCTCCACACGGAAGTCAGCAAACACCTTGCTGATTACATCAGCCATGCGTGAGGTTTCCACTTGCTCAGATGCGGACAGACCCGGCAAGGAGACTTTCAGCCAGGAAGTGATTTTGTCAGGCATCTTGTCGGCGGATGGTGCCTTCTCAAACTCAGCCAGAGCCAGATAAAGCGCAGCCATCCCCTCATCCACTCGTGAAAGAGGATGCCACTTCTGTTTGCGTTTGCCGTTTTCTGCTCGAAGACCTTGCACACGGAAATATCGGCCATGCTTGATGGTTACACCTGCTGGCAGCTTAGCCATGAATAGACTTCAGCCTTGGTTCCTGTTGATCCAGGGCCATCTTAAGGCCCAGTTGCCAACGCCGGAATACCTCACGTTCAAGCACGACCTCGTTGCTTGCATTCCGGAATACCCTGAGCCCCAGCTTAGTCAGGAACCGTTCCTGTGCGGCAGGTTGCTCCAATCCTGTTATTTCCTGGAGTTCTGCTGAGTTGTAAGTTGCCCGCGCCTTCGAAGTGACGGGTATCACGATGGAGTCCATATTCTCTCCATCAAGTCCAATAAACCTTGCCCATCGCGACTGAGATAGCCCTTCGCTTTGGCTCCACCAGCCGGGCAATCCAAGAGCTTCCCATCTTTCCAGATGACAGCACGGGACTCGCCCCGTTCAGCCACCCTATCCATGATCTGCTTAGCGGCAACCCGCACATGCAGGTCAGGCAGCAAGGTCGACATGCTTCCCTCCTTCGGTATCGAGGAGCCTCTGCCAGCGAGCCGCAGCCCTGTCTGGCTCGCTGAGCGCCAAGCGGAGCATTTCATCACCTGAACGAACCGAGACTTCGTCGTCATAAGACGACCACCCATGCTGGTAGTGTTCTCTCATGACGGCGCGGCCTAAGTCGGCCAGGTCTGCGGCTACACCAGCGGCGAGCGCCTTCGTTTTCCAGTAATCCCAGGCGTAGCTCCCCGGTATTGCGATCTGTCGAGCCATCTCCATTGCCCTTTCCCGGAACTGGAAAACCTGCTGTTCCAGCTCCGGAAACCAGTCAGGCAGCTCGTTTGAACGACGCACGCCACTACTTTTCGCAAAGCTGATGTTCAGCTTTCTCACGATTTCCAGCAGGGTCGAAACCCCTCCGTACTGGTGTTCATGCTGCTCTGGGTCACCGTCTTCCAGGTAGCAACGCAACACGGGCATGACCGCATCGCTGATCTCGTACAACTCGTTCAATGTATACGTTGGAGCCCAATTTGGCATCGCCATCACGCACCTTCCTGACATCTTGATTACCGTGGTAAATTATAATCACATGCAACGGTATCTATAAAATGATTTCATTCAAGTATTTTCAGCGGATGCGGCTGGGAGGGATGCAGGATGCCTTCTCGCTTGCGGCCATCTCGGTGGGCCTGTTCGCCACCCACCCCTATCTGGCGGGGCATCTGCCTGCTGGTTTGTCCTTGGCGGGCGGCTTTTCGGGCGCGGCATTGGGTGGCTTTAGATTGGCATCAAAAGCCCTGCAACCGTGGGCTGAGCATGGGCTCTTCAAGTCGGAACTCAAGCTACGTTCCGCCAATCTGCCCTACGAGGCATTGGTGGGGGGCCATGCCGAAGGGTTGTTAGTCGGCTACCTCGCCGACACCGGCAAACCGCTCATCCTCCCTTACGAGGATCTGATGCGGCATGGCTTCATCGTGGGGCAGTCCGGAGTCGGTAAAACCGTCCTGGGCCGGCTGCTGATGTTCCAGCAGATCATCAACGGTGGCGGGCTGATCTTCATCGACGGCAAGCTCAACATCGAGGAACTGGAGACCCTCCACGCCTACTGCGCCTGGGCTGGACGGTCGCATGACTTGCTGGTCATCAATCCAGGTGAACCCGAGCTCTCGAACACTTACAACCCCATCCTTTATGGCGACCCGGATGAGGTGTCTGCGCGAATTCTGTCTCTCATACCTTCCACAGAAAACAACCCCGGCGCCGACCACTACAAGCAATCCGCCAACCAGGGCGTGGCCACCCTGATCGCCGCATTGAACCGGGCCAAGTTGTCCTACAACTTCATCGACCTGACCATCCTGCTGATGAGCCAGAAAGCGTTGGCCTATCTGGAAAACCGGGTTCTCCCTTCGCCCGAGAAAACCAATCTCAAGTTGTTCCTCGATCAGTACCGGAGCGTCAACAAGGAGGGCGTGTCCAGCATCGACATCAAGCGGCTCAAGGAAACTTTCGGCGGTGTAGGCGGGCGGATGTTCATGTTCGGCACCGGTAAGTTTGGCCAGGTGATGAACACCTACACCCCCGAGGTGGATCTGTTCGAGGCCATCAAGCGCAACAAGATCGTCTACGTGATGCTGCCGACGATGGGAAAGGACGTGGCGGCACAGAACTTCGGCAAGATGGTGGTGGGCGACCTGCGCACAGCGATCTCCTGGGTGCAGCGCCTTCCTGAAAATAGAAAACCATGGCCGCCCTATCTGTGTTTCTTCGACGAAGCCGGTTCCTACGTCAACGCGTCCTGGAGTCGGATGTTCGAACAGGCGCGCAGCGCGCATATCTGCCTGTTGCCGGCAGTGCAGACCCTGGCCAACCTGGAATCGGTGAGCCCGGAACTGAAGGAGATGGTGATCGGCAACACCTGGACCAAGACGTTCTTCAAGCTTGGAACCCAGGAAACCGCAGAAGAGGCCGCCGACCTCATCGGCATGGAAAAGACGGTCATCAGCTCACTGTCCTTCACGGGCAGCCAGTCGGCATCGGCGAAGACCGCGAATGCTTCACCCGATGGCGGCGTCAGCCAGGGAAGTGGCCTGGCCATCCAGGAGCGGGAGGACGAGTCCTACAAGGTCTCCCCGGACGATCTTAAGGCATTGGACAAAGGCGAAGCCATCGTCACCTTTGGCGGGAACAGCGTCTATCACGTGCGCATCCCGATGATCAGCGTGCCTGAGTCCGTCGCGTCCGAGATCGGAAAAGTGAAACTCAACCATTACCGGCCACGCTTCGCCCAGGGCATCGACCTGTTTCGGCGAGCGGATACGTACCTCTCCGGGGCCGATCGCCAGGAATTCGGCAAAGGCTGAAAGTCCCTGTGCGAGACGACGATGCTCTCTGGGATCTGGTCGAATCCGGCCTGTTTGGCGACCCGGCGCTTCACATCGTGGATGACGATATTGCCGATGTCACGAACCTGGAGGACGGCACGGCGCCGCGTTATCTGGAAACGCCAGAAGTCACGGAAGAAGACTACCTGGAGGAAGAGGAGCGCATTGCCTTCACCTCCCTGCGCGACCTGGTTCGCCTGTGCTGCAACGTCAACACCAAGCCGGCCGCGCGGGACAAAGCGGTCGAGTGGGTCTTCGTGCCGGGTACCCGGAACAAACTGGGACTGGACTTCGCTCTGTGCTGCCGAGCGCTGGGTGCGAGGCCGCATGTCATCCAGGTCCGCGCGTTGTATCAGCTCTATATCCGGCAGATCATTTTCTCGAAGCCGTTGCCCTTTCTGGCGACGCCGCTCCCTGAGTTGCTGGCCTGCGAGATCCTTTACCACTTCGGTAATGAGGAACTGGACGCCGCCAAGGCGGTGTGGTTCTGGCCTGGCATCCGCGCCGACATTCTGCTCGACCGGTTGATGCGCAAGATGGCGCGTGTTCGTGGGCAGGCCGCAATGGAAAGCCTCGAAGAACGCGGCTTTGTCGCCCTCTGGAGCGGTTTCTGGTGGTTCACGGGGCGCAATCCCTCCATGTTGTCGCCATCCTCGCGGGCGCGCTTCAAATGGTCGGACCAGATCCCATGAAAAACCCGCTGCTCTCGTCTTTCGTGATCGTCACGCTGTTCTGGTACATGGTGCTGGCCATTCCCTCACGCGCTCTGCTCCATGAAATTCCCCTCTATGCCTTGAAGGGACTTGGGATCGTGCTGGTTGGGTTGTTCTGGGGCGGGCTCGCTTTGGTCGTTTGGCTGGCAGTTCTGCGTGCCAACAAGCAGCATGACCTGAAATCCGGCGATAGCCGGCGTGGGCTGTCCATCTCGCTGGGCAACTTTCCGCGTGGGTCGTCGCCGCCGGCCAGGGTTCCTTGCAGCAAAACCTTTCTGCCCGAGACGTATTCGGTCTGGTTCAGTGCCTACCAAGCCGCACATCCCGCCCATGCCGGGCTGATGCACGCGGTCATGGAAATTTACCTGGCGCGCGCCGTGTTGCCGGCTTCACCGGTTCCAGGCGGGCATGGCGGCGCGACGTTGAAGCAGCATTCCCTGAATGTTCTGGCCACGATCCTGAACATGGCACCATCCTGGAGGTACGACGGGCACAAGAACAAGAAGGGCCAGATCGTCTTCCCGTTGATCGACGCCACCTTTCGTTTTGACGCGACGGACCCGTTGATTCCCATCGCCGGGTTCGCTCATGACATCGGCAAGATCACCTGCTACCGGGAGCGCCTGGATGGACTGGTGGAGGAAGTCAGGCCCTACCACGACACCGAGGGCGGCAAGCTCCTGATCAGCTTGGATGAGTTCTGGGCGCTCCCGAAGGCGGATCGTGATGCGCTCAACCTGTCGTTGTCGTTCTATCACCACATCAATAGCCTGCCGTTGTGGGCTGACGACAGAACGCGCGCCCTGACAGAACTCCTGATTGCCGCCGATATTCGTACCGGCATGGCCGAGGGTGAGCGGAACATGGCCGCCATGTACGAGGACATCGATACCTTGCCTGGCTGGCTTGAGGGCCGGGCGGTCGAGGAGGGAGCGGAGCTTCCAGCACCCCCTACGGCCGGGACGGGCAGCACCGAAGCGGCATCGGCAGCAATGTCTCCTCCGGATGCCTTGCTGGCTGCTTCGACAGTCGATTCGGCCCCGGCTGATGAGAACGAGGGCTGGGCCTGGGACCAGTTCGAGGCCTTGCTTCTGGAGCCCGGCCGCATCAATGGAAACAACAAGGCCATGCGGGTAGGGTTCAAGCACGGCGAGTGGGTTTATGTGAACGATGCCGGGCTCAGGACGGCGCTTGCCGCCGCACTCAATGCGCCTCGCCTGACAGAACAGCCTGGGCGGGGACAGATGTCACCCTTCACCCGGCTGCTGCTGGCCAGGCTTTCCCGCGTGGGGCTGCTGTACCAGCATCACGATGGCCTCGAATTCAGCGAAAAGAGTGCGCTGTTCAAGATGGCGATGCATGGGACCGGCGGGAAAATCGTCCAGAACTGGGGTTTCACCCTGATTTTCAAGGCGACGGCGTTTCCTGCCATTGCTGCCATGCCCGACTGCAAGTACCCGCCACAAATTCTTGGCTGTGGCTTCGGGGAGCATCGGGCGATCAACAAATCGGGTAAGCCGGAATTCGTAGCACCGGCGCAATCCACTTCAGCAGGCAACCCTGGAAACAGGATTCCCCTGGATGGTATCGAAGGAGCGCTTCACGCGCTGAGGAGTGCAATGGCCAGCACCGAGCCGCCCCCCTTCAAAGATCGGACTGACCCGGATGGCATCTGGGCCTGTTTCGCGTTGGACACCCTCAAGTCCCGCGTTCCACTGGCTGGGGGTTGGGAGGTGCTGGTCGGATGCGATTTACCGCAAGACGATGGCTCGCGCTGGGTGCGCGGCGCCAGCGACCTGTTTCTTTGCCTCCGCATCGGAGAGGCGACCCAGCAAACTCAGGGCACTGTCGCAAAGGGCGGTTTTCAGGAGAAAAGGCAGTGAAGAAGGTCAATCCAGACGAATACGTCACGCAATTTGAAGACATGCCCTACATCGTGGCAGTGGCCGCCGAGACGATGGACATTCAAGGTAAACAGGGCGCAGCAGAAATAAGTCCCGGAGATCTCATGGAGCGCGCCGAGTCGGCGATCTCACGCTATCCGGTGCATGCGCATGAAATTGGCCTGGTCACCTTGGCGATGCTGGCAGACAGCTACATTCAGGAGGGTGTCTACCGCAATCTCTTGCGAGAGCATCTCGCGCGGATAAGTGATTTGATCCAGGACGCAGCCTGGACTTCACAGGTGAGGCGAATCTCCCAAGCACATTGAGAACAGTGTCATACGACGACGGTGACCGGCGGTGAACCCGGTTGATGCCCTGCTTCAGTTCCGTGCCGGCCAGCTCTCGCGAGAGGCGCTGGCCAGCACGGTATACCCATTGCTCAGGCGATTGGCCAAGGTGACTGCGTGGAGGGTGGGCGGTGTGGATGCCAACGACCTCGCGCAGGAACTCTGGCTGACTTTCGAAAAGTCGGTGCTTTACAACTACGAGCCGGGCGTGGCTCTGGAGCCCTACCTCCTGGTGATCGCCAGGAACGCGGCGTTCCAGATGCGAAGCAAAGTCAGGGAGATTGCCGTATCGGACTTGATCCCTGACTTGCCCTCCGACTTGGGCGATAGAGCCCCCGAACAGAATGATCGACGCACCCCCATCGCACCCGACGATAGTGTGTTGATTGATATGGATAGACGTATTGGTATATTGGAAATCAGACGTCGTTTATATAATGCGGCCATGAGTGAACCTGATAAAGGATCGAAGCAGGCCATGCAAACCATGTTGATGCCTTGCGTGAAAGAGTCGGCCACAGTCACGACAGAGAAGGCGAGCTTGCCCGTAATCCAGAAGAAGCCACCCGCGCAACGGGTGTTGTCTCCTGACAACCAGGCGCTGGTGGATTGCCGAATGGATCTGGATATGACTCAGGCCGAGTTTGCCGATGCCTTGGGTATTGGTATGCCACGGCTGTCATCGTATGAATACGGCCGCGCCACCATTCCAGATTGGGTGATGAAGTCGGCGCGTGATCTGGCGGCAAACAATGGCAATGCGCTGGGCGCCGCGCATCAGAAATTTGATGGGGTATCCATGCCGGAGATACTGACTGGTTGGGCCAGGGAACTCGGTGTGCCGTATGACAACAGCCTGGAGCTCGCCACCCTGCTTGGCGCATCGAAGCCCACGGTGACGCGCTGGAAAAATGAACTCATTCGTCCCCGCCTGAGTGCTCTGTTGCGTTATGAGCACATGGTCAAGGAAGCAAAAAAGAAGTTGGCGCGGCAAAGCGAATTTGTCGAGCAGTTGGCGGCTGGCAAGAAAAAGCGCAAGTAGATACCGAACAAGCCGGCGCGGCGGCGGCTACTCTCCAGGGCTTCCCGCCCCCGCGCGACAGGGACTCGAACAGGCATCGAGAACCCCACGTCCTCCCGTCCTGGAGGATGCCTGGATGTGGTGCAAGCCACATCCTGCCTGATGGACAGACCGAAGCCCACCTTGTGTGGGCTTCGGTCTTTCTACAACAAAAAACCCCGCCGGTCAGAGACCAGGCGGGGCGGGGTGTGGTGAGGTGACAAACTCAGAAAGTGTCTTCCAGTGCCGCGAAGACAGCCTTGGGAACGTCCTCAGCCTGATTGGCAACGCCATAGCGCGCAAATCCACCATGGGTTGCCATAAAACGTGCAGCGTTGGGGTCAATACCAAGAAACACGACCCTGGTCTCGATCCCATGCTTTACGGCAGTCTTCTGAATACTGGCAACCAACGAAAGCTCACCCACATCCCCATCGGTCAGCGCCAGGATCACCTTGCGCTTTTCCGGACGCTTGGCAATCTCGCCGATGGCCGTGAAGCAGGCGGCAGTGAAATCCGTGCCGCCCGAAGCGAAATAGCGACCAAGACAAGCCCGTGTCCCCCTCCAAGAAGCAGAGAAGGACTTGTAGGACGTCATCGTCTGAGAAAACCCCTCCACCGAGAAAGACACACCTCGACCGTCGAAACGGGCAAGCGCATCTCCCAGTGCCGAGACCGCATCCAACGCGACAGCTTCCGTCGTGTCGGTGCTGGCGCCAATCGGGCTACTCATGCTTCCGGACTTGTCCACCAGCACGAACAAGGCCGTATCCAGACCCGGTGCTTCCTCGCCATCGCGCTCGAACACTTCCAGATCCAGCAACCTCGTTCTGGAAACGCGCCTGGCATCCAGGCGACCGCCACCGCGCACTGAAAAATCCTCTTCGTCCACACGCGACTGGAGCAAGTCTTCCAGCTTGCGGGAGAGCGTTCGCGAAATGCCGGCAGAGCGTGCTGACGGCCGCCAGCCCTGCATAGGGGCTGCGACGATGGAACGAGGCATCTCACCCAAACCCTGGTTTGCACCGATGCTCTTTCCCATCGCTTCCTGAGCCATATCCTCAAGACCACTGGGACCACAATCGTCTGCAGTCGCGGTGAGCGCCTTTGCGGCGGATTTGCGCTGTTTCAGGCTTTGCTGCTGGGAAGTGCTCGTTGCCTGGTTACTCTCAGACCCCGTAGCATCCCCGCCGGCTTGGCCATCCTTCGTTTCAGGGAAGTGCTCAGGTTTCGGATCAGGGTTAGCCGCCGGGTTAGCCAACGGGTTGGCCACCCCTCCAAGCAGCTTAAGGATCGCTTTTGTGGCATCGACAGCTTCAGCCGTTGAACAACCACGACTGCCCAGGCTTGCAATATTCAGGATGTCGTCGCGCAACGACACGCCGAACATCTTGAATGCCATCGCCCGCGCCGGAATCGGATCGAGCGGTTGGCCAAGCTCTTCCGCCCGCAGGCAGTTGAGCAACAGACCAGTGACAACGCCGGCCGGGTGAGGCTTGGTGGGAAGATCAAAGAAGCCTTCGGGTTTCAGAGCCTCCACAGTTTCATTGAGAATCCGCTTGATGCCTGGGTACACCCTGCACGCCAGACGCTCGATACGGATGTCCTCGATGATGTTGAGGATGCTTTTACCCAAGGGTGAAGCGACTCGAACAAAGGCACTCCAGGCAGCCATATCCGTGTGCCGGATGTGGCCCACACCCTCATGTGCGATGAATCCACGCATCAGGATGGCGGCATGCGCATCGCCATTCCCGATCAGGCTGGTTGGGATGATGATACGGGTTCCATCGGTGGAAGCAGTGTCGGCAGAGGCATCGAAAACCACCTCCACCCCCATGCTTGCAGCCACGATCTTGGCGACCGTACCCATGTGTGACAACGACATAATGACTCTCCTTTACGAAATGCGCCCCCACGGGCGCGGTTGATTTCGAAAGGGAGTAGCCGTTTCAGCGGGCGATAAAAAAGGGAGTAAGCGGAATCTGGTGTTGAAGGGGTTGTCAGGTGCCGGAGGGAATGCTTCGGGAAATCGGAATCGCGTGTTTCAACGGCACAGCACCTTCAATGGCTGGTGTTGAATCTACAAGAGCCGCTCACCTTTGATTCTTGACTGCTGGAAGTCGGCCTGAGCCGACTGTCAGCTATTCCCAATAGCGGACAGTCGTGAACGTCCGCTTCCCCATACCTGGATGGGCAGCAATCGCCTAATTGCAGACATCAGCGGTCGCTGTCTTGGGCGTCGGCTCGTCGGCCTGAGCAGCCGATCCACCGACTACCCCCGAAGATAACCAATGACCGCTTTCTGTATCCGCAGATAAATGTGGCCAGACACCGTCTAAAGTGGACCCGTTGGTCAAGACAAATATGCACTTTATTTAAGCTACGCATTCCACATCACATGCAGCTGGACGGCGCTGCCCCGGTTTTGCTTTTGACCTGGCTGTTGCTGTTGCTGTTGACTTTGCTTCTGCGGTGGAGGAATTCCCTGTGGAGCGAAGCGGAACAGGGGATTCCTCCACAGCGCCGCCGAACTTGTCCAGGATCAACGCCCCACCCCCCACGGTGAATTTGTTCTACCTCGATAAGTGGGCAGAAACACGTGTGGAGTTCTTGGTCATCCTGAGGTAATCGAAGACCAGGCGAGTATTACGGTTCAGA
>JBBQQT010000031.1:0-26366 GCA_038215555.1 Burkholderiales bacterium
CGCATGCTGCACGGCCAGATTCGCTACAACCTGCCGTCGCAGTTTTTGCAGGAAATCCCCGACAACCTGGTGCGCTCATTCTCGTTCCGCACCGCCAAGCCTGTTCCCGCGACCACTCCGGTGGCACGCGCGGCCAACGCCCGCGCTGAAAATTACCACCCACGCCCAGTGCCGCGGCGCGAAGCCAATCTGCCGTACAAAGTCGGCACCCGCGTCGTGCATCCTAAATACGGCGAAGGCGTCGTCGCCGCTTATCAGGGGCAGGGCGCCGAATCCGAGATCAAGGTGATCTTTCCGAAAGTCGGCGACAAGTGGTTCATCCTGGAATATGCCCGCCTGACTGCGGTTGGTGCATAGCCAGGTGCGACTGTTTGGCTGAGCAGGCCAGACGGTTTATGCTGGCTACACCCCGCCCGGAGGCAGCGCCATGTTTTCCTTGTACGGTCTTTCAGGACAAGATTTTCGCGGCACGCTGGAACAACTGACCCAGCTGCCAGGCGTCACCGCGTCGCATCACGCGCGGGGTATCGGCCGCGACGGCGAGGCGGCGTTGTCACCCTCGTTGCCGCACTTTGTCCCTGCCATCGAAAGACAGCCAACGGGCGGCCACAGCGGCTATGCAGCCGCCAGCTTTGAAAGCGCGATCGATAATTACCGCGCCATGCTCGATCCGGATCAGGAACGCGACCCGCTTTACCACGCATACCAGATCATGGCCCACGAGGTGTTCACCTTGACGCCGGAAATCGCTGCCGCCACGGCCTGGCGCGAATTGCTCGGCCAAGGCGTGCGGCAAGCGCCGGTGCTGGATGAAAGCGGCCGTGTCATCGGCCTGGTCACCGAGCGCGCCTTGTTGACTACCTTCAATCTGGAACGCAAACAGGCTCGCACGCCGGTGACGCACCATATCCGCGACGTCATGATCACGCCGGTGATCTGCGCCGACCCGATCACCGACATCCGTCGCATCGCCCGCGCGATGATCGAACTCGACCTGCCCTGCGTGCCGGTTGCCAACGAAAACCGCGTCCTGCTTGGCCTGGTCAGCCGGGGCGACATCCTGCGCGCGGTGATCGCCGACCCGCCATTGAGTTTGTGGGTTTGAAAGCAGCAGCCATCTAAAGTTGTTCAGTTAACTGCCGATACTCCTGAAAGTTCAAAGGAAACCTCATGCAAATCAAGCAAGCCGTGACCAGTGCACTCCATTTGGCGGATTTGCTGCCGCTGGCCGAGATCAATCCCAATCTGGTGCTGGTTTTCGCCGCGCCGGATTTTTTCAAACAGCCTGATTTTGCCGCTCAGTTGGCGGCGGCGTTTCCCGATGCCCGGCGGATTGCGGCCTCCACCGCCGGCGAGATTTCCAATCAGGGTGTCAGTGAAAACAGCGCAGTGATTACCGCGATTCGGTTTGAACACACGCCGTTCAAACTCGCTGCTACCGATATTGCCGGTATGAACGATTCGCTCGGCGCCGGTCAACGTCTGGCTTTGCAATTGCAAGCGCCGGATTTGAAGGCGGTGATTTTGCTTTCGCAGGGCGTGGCGGTGAATGGCAGTGCGTTGATCGCCGGCGTGGTCGGCGTGATCGGCAAGCAGATTCCGCTCACCGGCGGTCTGGCCGGCGACAACGGGGCGTTCAGTCAGACCTGGACGCTGCTCGACAACACAGTGTCGGACAAGATGATGCTGGCCATCGGCCTGTATGGCGATGACCTCACGTTTGCGCATGGTTCGTTTGGCGGCTGGCATAGTTTCGGCCCAGCCCGGCGCGCAACCAAAGCGATCGGCAACGTGTTGTACGAACTCGATGGCGAGCCGGCGCTGGATATTTATCGCCGTTATCTGGGGGAATACGCCTCCGGTCTGCCTGCAACCGGCCTGTTGTTCCCGTTTGCAATTCTGGCCGACGATCGGCAGGAGACCGGCTTGCTGCGGACGCTGTTGGGTATGGATGAAACGGTCGGTAGCCTGACTTTGGCAGGCGATATTCCGGTCGGCGGCTATCTCAAGCTGATGCATGCTTCAACCGAGGCGCTGATCGATGGTGCCGAGGCGGCAGCCGAAGCCGCTCACAAAATGACGAATGCGAGCGGCCCAGGCCTGGCGCTGCTGGTTTCGTGTATTGGTCGCAAGCTGGTGATGGGCGATCGGGTCGATGAAGAGGTCGAAGCGGTGGCGGCGGTGTTCGGCCAGAACTGTGCGCTGACCGGCTTTTATTCCTACGGTGAAATCAGTCCGTTCA
Source organism: Burkholderiales bacterium (assembly GCA_038215555.1). Taxonomy (GTDB): domain Bacteria; phylum Pseudomonadota; class Gammaproteobacteria; order Burkholderiales; family Thiobacillaceae; genus PFJX01. Next base: position 2,243 of record JBBQQT010000031.1, read on the forward strand.
TCGAAAGCACGGAATGCAAGCTGCACAACCAGACCATGACCATCACCTATTTGAGTGAAAAAGGTTGAGCATAAACATGCACCGCATGCTGGAGCGCCAGATCAAGCGGGCGTTTGGCCTGGATGCCGAGGCATGGGCCGGGTTTTCGCAACAACTGGTGACCTTGACCGAAGCGGGGAGCGAAACCAGGCGGCCTGAACTCGATCCGGCATGGATCAACGTCTTGTCTGGCCTGCCGACGCTGCTGGGTCGCGTGGCGGAAACCTATGCCCAGCAGGAGCGTGATCTAGCGTTGATTCGGCGCAGCCTGGAACTGTCTTCGGACGAGCTTTCCAGCGCGAATCAGAAATTTCGCGATGAAGCGCAGGCCAGCGCGCAGGCGCTGTTGGCGTTGCAGCGCGCCTTCGATGCGATGCACAAAGAGAGTGGCCAGGGCGGCGAAAGTCAGTTTGCCGATTTGGTCATCCTGGCCGAGCAGGTCGCCAGCCTGACGCGCGATCGGGAACGCATTCGCAATGCGTTGGCAAAGAGCGAGGAACGCTTCGATCTCGCCATGCGCGGCGCCAACGATGGCCTCTGGGACTGGGAGATGGCCAGCAACACGGTGTATTTTTCGCCACGCTGGAAGACCATGCTGGGCCACGAAGAAGATGAAATCGGGCCGGCGTTGAACGAATGGTCAAGCCGTTTGCATCCTGAAGACCAGCCCGCCACGCTGGATGCGATCAACGCGCATCTGAACGGCGAGACGAAGCATTTCGAGGCCACCTTCCGCTTTCGCCACAAGGACGGCCATTATCTCTGGATGCTGTCGCGCGGAATGGCGGTGCACGATGCCGAAGGCAAAGCGATTCGCATGGTCGGCACGCATACCGATGTCAGTGCTCAGAAGCAGGCCGAAGAAGCGCTGATTCATGCCAAAGAGGCTGCCGAGGCGGGAAGCCGCGCCAAGAGCGAGTTCCTCGCCAACATGAGCCACGAAATCCGAACGCCGATGAACGGTGTGCTCGGCATGCTCAACTTGACGCTGGAAACCGAACTGTCGGATGAACAGCGCGACTATCTCGGTATGGCGCATTCCTCCGCCAATGCGCTGCTGAACATCATCAATGACATCCTGGATTCCTCGAAAATCGAGGCCGGGCGACTGGACGTCAATCCAGAAGCGGTGGATGTCCGGGTAATGGCGGAAGAATTGACCCGCATGTTCAAGCATCGTTGCGAAGAAAAGGGGCTGGCTTTCGTGCAGCAGGTGGATGTCGCGCTGCCCGCGATGCTGCTGCTGGACCCGGTGCGCGTCAGGCAGGTGCTGATCAATCTGCTCGGCAATGCGATCAAGTTCACCCACACCGGCGGCATCACCCTCGAGATCAAGCGGGTTGGGCAGGGCGTGCGTTTTGCCGTCCGGGATACCGGCATCGGCATCGCGAAAGACAACCAGGCCACAGTATTCCAGGCCTTTACCCAGGCCGATGGGTCGATCACGCGGCGTTTTGGCGGTACCGGTCTGGGGTTGTCGATTTCGTTTCGCCTGGTGGGTCTGATGGGCGGCTTGATCGGACTGCAAAGCGAACTCGGCCATGGCAGCGAGTTTTATTTCATATTGCCGATTGAAGAGCCGCGTCAGACTCCGGTAGCGCAAGTCGCCGCGAGTGAAAAAGCCTTGCCGCTGGCGCGTCAGCTCAACATCTTGCTGGCGGAAGACAACCCGATCAATCAGAAACTTGCGGTTACCTTGCTGGCGCGTGAAGGGCATCGCGTCAGTGTCGTCGATGATGGCGAAGCCGCGGTGATCGCGGTGGCGCAGGGACACTTCGATCTGGTGCTGATGGATATGCAGATGCCGGGAATCTCCGGCCTGGAGGCGACGCGCCAGATTCGCGCTGATGAAGCCGACCGGCAAGATCCCCGGATTCCGATCATGGCGTTGACCGCGAATGCCTACGACGAAGACCGCGACGCCTGTCTCGCCGCCGGCATGGATGCCTTCATCAGCAAGCCGATCCGGCGCGATACCTTGATTGCCGCTATCGCAGCGATCGTACCGGCGCCGGATTGAGTGCTTGTTGCCGATACTATTTACGCCAGAACGCCGGCGTCAGCACCACCAGCAAGGTGAACAGTTCGAGTCGGCCGAGCAGCATGGCGAAGGTGCAGATCCAAGTCTGAAAATCGGTCAGCACGGCATACGTCGTGGAAGGTCCGACCTGGCCCAGGCCGGGACCGGTGTTGTTGATGCAGGCGACGATGGCGGAGAACGCGGTGAGTACATCCAGCCCGGTAAAAGAGAGCAGGAAACTCAGCGTGACGATGGATGATACATAGACGAAGAAAAAGACCAGTACGGCGTAAATGACCTTGTCTGGCACCGCCTGTTCGCCCAGGCGGATGTTGATTTGCGCATGCGGGTGAATCAGATGCTGCAGCTCGCGGTACGCCTGTTTATAAAGCAGCACGGCGCGCAACATCTTGATGCCGCCGCCGGTGGAGCCGGCGCTGGTGGAGAAACTGCAGAGAAACAGCAGCCACAGCCCGGCGAAATACGGCCAGGCAGCGAAATCGGCGGTGGATAAACCCAGCGTGGTGGCCATTGAAATGACGCTGAAGGTGGCATCGCGCAGGGCGCTGGGAAAATCCAGATAGATGCCCTGTGCCCACAGCAGCACGCCCAGCCCCAGACAACTCCCAAGCAGATAAGCCAGATACCAGCGGATTTCAGGATCGCTACGATAGGGCGCAAAGCTGTGTCCGCGCAGCGCCATGAAGTGCATCGCGAAATTCATGCCGGCAAGTATTGCGAAGACTTCGGTAATCAGCTCCAGCGGCAGCGATTTGAAATAGCCGAAGCTGGCGTCGTGCGAGGAAAAACCGCCCAGGCCCATCACCGAGAAGGCGTGTGTCAACGCATCGCTCGGCGTCATGCCGAACAACCAGTACAGCACGATCAAAATGGCGGTGAGCTGGATGTACACCTTCCACAAGCCTTTGGCGGTTTCCGCCATGCGCGGAGTCAGTTTGTCTTCCTTCATCGGACCCGGTGTTTCCGCTTTGTATAGCTGGCGACCGCCTACGCCGAGCAACGGCAGTATCGCCACCACCAGTACGATGACGCCGAGACCGCCCAGCCAGTGCAACTGGCCGCGCCAGATATTGATCGACGGCGGCAAACCATCGAGGCCGGACAGCACCGTTGCGCCGGTGGTGGTAAGGCCGGACATGGTCTCGAAGTAGGCGTCGGTAAAGCTCAGATCAGGCAGGAAAAACATCAGTGGCAGCGCCGCGAACAGCGGCGTCAGCACCCAGGTCAGCACCACCAGCAGGATGCCGTCGCGCGCTTTCAGTTCACGCTTCCAGTGACGCCCGAGCAACCAGAGCGTAATGCCGCAACCTAGGGTGATCAGCGCCGCGGCGTCATAGGCGCGTTGCGCCGCATCGTCCGACCATTCCGCAACGCTTAGCGGCAGCAGCATCGACAAGCCGAAGACGCCGATGATCATGCCCAGCACATGCAAGATCGGGAACAGTCGGTCGATCAAGCGAGACTGGAATGTCATGGCTTTATTTGCGCCAGAACGCGGGCGTCAGCACGACCAGCAAGGTGAACAATTCCAGCCGCCCGAGCAGCATGGCAAAGGTGCAGACCGTGGTCTGGAAATCGTTGAACACCGCATAGGTGTTAGCCGGGCCGACCTGGCCGAGGCCGGGGCCGGTGTTGTTGATGCAGGCGACGATGGCGGAAAACGAGGTCAGCACATCCAGCCCGGTGAACGACAGCACGAAAGAGAGCGAGACGATCGACGCCACATAGATGAACAAAAAGGCCAGCACGGCGTAAACCACATTATTCGGCACGATATCGTTGCCCAGACGCAGCGGGATGACGGCATTGGGATGGATCAGCTTCTTCAGTTCGCGGTACACCTGCTTGTAGAGCAGGATGGCGCGCATCATCTTGATGCCACCGCCGGTGGAACCGGCACCGGTGGAAAAACTGCACAGAAACAGCAGCCAAAGGCCGGCAAAGAACGGCCACTGGCCGTAGTCGGTGGTGGCGAAGCCGAGCGTGGTAGCGACCGAGATGGTGTTGAACAAGGCGTAGCGCAAGGCGGTCGGGAAATCGAGGAAGACATCGCGCTGCCACAGCAACAGCGACAGTACTACGCCACTGGTCAGGACAAAGCCGAGAAACCAGCGCAGTTCCGGATCGTTGAGGTAATAGCTCAAGCGGCGGCCGCGCAGGAAGGCGAAATGGGTGGCGAAGTTGATCCCGGCGATCAGTGCGAAGACGCCGACAGCGATTTCCAGCGGCAGCGAATCGAAGTAACCCAGGCTGGCGTCATGCGAGGAAAAACCGCCCAGGCCCATGATCGAGAAAGCGTGCACGACGGCATCGAAAAACGACATGCCGAGCGCCCAGAGCACGCTGATGCAGATTGCGGTCAGGATGACATAGACCACCCACAGGCCCTTGGCGGTTTCCGCCATGCGCGGGGTCAGCTTCTGGTCTTTCATCGGCGTCGGCGTTTCTGCCTTGAACATCTGGCGACCGCCGACGCCCAGCAATGGCAGCACGGCGGTGACCAGCACGATGACGCCGAGGCCGCCGATCCAGTGCAGTTGGGCGCGCCAGAGGTTGATCGAATTGGGCAGATCATCCAGACCGGAGAGCACGGTGGCGCCGGTGGCGGTGAGGCCGGACATGGCCTCGAAATAGGCGTCGGCCAGGGCCAGGTCGGGCATGTAGATCAGCAATGGCAAGGCGGCAAACGCTGGCAGCAGGGTCCAGGTCAGCACCACCAGCAGGATGCCGTCGCGCGTCTTCAATTCGCGTCGCCAATGGCGCCCGATCAACCACATGAACAAACCGGTACCGACTGTGGTCAGCGCGGCCACGTCATAGGCGCGTTGGGCGCCGTCGCGGGTCAATTCGGACAACAGCAGCGGCACCCCCATCGACAGGCCGAACACCAGGATGATCATGCCGAGCACATGCAGGATGGGAAAAACGCGGCGCAGCATGGGATTGATCTGGCGGAATCAGAAGAAGCCGAGGCCGACCTGGAACAGCTTTTCGACTTTCGAAATCATCCGCTTGTTCGGCACGAACAGAATCAGATGGTCATCCGTCTCGATCACGTTGTCGTGGTGCGCGATGATCACCTGATCGCCGCGCAGGATGGCGCCGATGGAAACGCCTTCCGGCAGATCGATTTCCTCGATCCGCCGGCCGACCAGCTTGGACGATTTTGCGTCGCCATGCACTACGGCTTCCAACGCTTCCGCCGCGCCGCGCCGGAGCGAGTGCACCACCGCCATGTGGCCGCGCCGGATGTGGGTCAGCAGCGGGCCGATGGTGGCTTGCGCGGGCGATAGCGCGATGTCGATCTCGCCGCCTTGCAGCAGATCGACATAGGTCGAGCGGTTGATCAGCGCGATCACCTTCTTGGCGCCGAGTCGTTTCGCCAGCAACGACGACATGATGTTGTCCTCGTCGTCATTGGTCAGCGCGCAGAACACATCCATGTCTTCGATGTTCTCTTCCAGCAACAGGTCTTCGTCGGTGGCGTTGCCGGTGAGCACCAGCGTGTTGTGCAATACGCTGGCCAGCCGCTCGGTGTGCTTCTTGTTGCGGTCGATGATCTTGACCTCGTAATCCGCCTCCAGACTTTGCGCCAGACGCTGGCCGATGTTGCCGCCGCCGGCGATCATCACTCGCCGAACGCTTTTGTCGCCGCGGCGCATTTCCTTCATCACGGCGCGGATGTTTTCGGTGGCGGCAATGAAGAAAATCTCGTCGCGATCCTGGATCACCGTGCGGCCTTCCGGCACCAGCGTGCGGTCGCGCCGGAAAATGGCGGCGACGCGGGCGTCGAGACCGGGCAGGTGTTTCTGCAGGTCGCGCAGTTCGTGGCCGACCAGCGGGCCGCCGGCACGGGCTTTCATCGCCACCAGACGCGCCCGGCCATTGCCGAAATCGACCACCTGCAACGCTTCCGGATAGTCGATCAGCTTGCGCAGGTAGTCGGTAATTTCCTGTTCCGGCGCGATGACGTGGTCGACGCCGAAATTCTCCGGCTTGAACAGCTCGGGGTACTTCATGTAGTCGATGGCGCGGATGCGGGCGATCTTGGTCGGGATGTTGAACAAGGTGCCACCGAGTTTGCAGGCGACCATATTGGTTTCATCGTTCAACGTCACCGCCACCAGCATGTCGGCATCGTCGGCGCCAGCCGCTTTCAGGATCGCCGGGTGCGAGGCCTGGCCGCAGATGGTGCGCAGGTCGAAACGATCCTGCAGCGCGGCGAGTTTTTCTGCGTCGAGGTCGACCACGGTGAGGTCGTTGCCTTCGCGGACCAGGTGTTCGGCCAGGTTGGAACCGACCTGGCCGGCGCCGAGGATGATGATTTTCATGATGGGGCTCGATGCGGGCTGGCGTAGGTGGGCGATTCTATGCCCGTGATGTCGTCAAGGAATAGGCGCGCGCCTTGTTGTTCGGCAGTTTCTCGCGCCAGGTCGAGAAATCGGCTGGCTTCGCTGAGTTGGCCGGCCGCATCCAGACTGCGTGACTTCAGGTTCAGCAGACGTGCCGTCCAGGCGTGCAGGCCGCAGCGGGCATTCAGCACCAGCGCGGCATCGAGCTGGGTGACGGCATGCGCCGGCGACTGCCAATACAGGGCTTGTGCATACAGGCTGAAGCCGCGCGCTTCATGCGCCGGACCAAGCCGCCGCAGCGCCGCCAATGCCGCTTGGGCGGCAGCTTCGCTGGCATTTTCGCCGTTCTCCACATCCAGCCTTGAGCGTGCCCAATAAGCCAGCAATGTGGTCGAGTGGCGCAGGACGGGATCAACAGCCTCAACCGACTCGGCGTGCAGTTGCCGGCTCCAGTAAAGGGTTGCCTCGGGCGCATCGAGAAAACAATGCAGCAGGCTCCGGGCATGATCGGTGTAGGAACGATTCACTGGTACGGCTTGGTCAAGTGGGATCGTGTTCAAGGTCTGTTCGGCGTGCTCAATCGCCAGATTCTTGTCACCCAGCAACGCCAGATTCAAGCTCGTTTGCGCCGCGATCAGCAGGCTGAGAGGGACATGATTGAATGCCGCATCGGCTTCCTGGTTGATCGCATCGAGCCGAATCGAAGCCAGCAGTACGGCCGATTTTTCCAGCCGACCGTGCCAGAACAGACTGTGCGCCAAAGCCCATTCAGCGCGGATTGAAGCGGTGCGGCCAAACGGCCGCATGGCATCAGCCAGGCGGCAGGCAAGTCGATACGACCGTTGGGGTCCGTCAACTGCATCCGATGTCAACCAAGCCTGAAAAATAGCATTCGCAGGGTGGTCAAAAGTAACATGACTCAAAGCGGGGTGCGATCCGGACGGCGCATCGGTTGCCTTCTCGGTGACTTATTCAGCGGCAGTATCCTTTTCGCGTCCAGGCGTTGCGATGCCGAGTTGTTTGACTTTGCGATACAGGTTGGTGCGGTCGAGTCCGGCGCGATCGGCGGTCTTGCTCATCGCCCAGCCGCATTGGTTGAGGAGTGCTTCCAGATAGGCTTTTTCAAATGCATCGCGGGCGTCTTTCAGGGGCAGATGCAACATCAGATCGACGCCTCCCGGGTCGGCGGTCGCGGTCTGGATGTCGAGCATGCTGGCCACTGTTTCGGCTTCGACCGGGCCTTCGCCGGGTTCCAGCGCCAGACGTCCGGCCAGTGCTTCGAGTTCCGCCAGGTTGCCCGGCCACTCGTAGTCAGTCAGGACGGCCAGCGCAGCATCGGAATATTGACGCGGCGGAATCAGCAAACGGGCGAAGGCATTTTCCAGAATGCGCTTCGCCAGGCCGGGAATATCCTCGCGGCGGGAGTGCAGGGTCGGCAATTCGACGACGGCATGAATCAGTTGGTCGTGCAGTTCCTGCGTCAGGCGAGACTGTGACAGCAGTTGTTGCAAGGGCTGCGGACAGGCGACGACGACGCGGGTGGAAAACTCGCTGCGCCGGGCAATCAGCAAGGCCAGGCCTTTCTGCTGCATGGTGCTCAATGCCGATAAATCTGGAATGAACACGACCCCGCCCTTCGCCTGCCCCAGCAGATCAGCCGGCCGGTCGGCCAAAATGCCGGGGCTGTCGACCCGAATCAGGGCGGCGTCCGGCGGCGTCAGGTAATGCACGATGATTTCTTCGCCGGCACCGGGATGCGTCTGCAACAGCAAGGGCAGGCCGGCGCTGATGGCGAGGTTCAAGCGTTGGGTCAGGCGTCGCGTCGCTTCGCCTTCGCCAAGCAGATCGAGATTGCCGCTGGTGGTGGGGCGAGCGCGGCGGCTGTCCATCGCCTTCTTCACCGTTTCCAGCAGATGTTTGTAGGACACCGGCTTTTCCAGATAGTCGAAAGCCCCCAGCCGGGTGGCTTCGACTGCGGTGTGGACGGTGCCGTGGCCGGACATCATGACCACCGGCATGGTCAGCCGGCCCTGGGTTTTCCATTCTTTCAGCAGCGTCACGCCATCGACGTCGGGCATCCAGATGTCGAGCAGCACCAGATCGGGGATCTTGGCATCGAGCGCGGCGCGCGCGGCGCCACCGTTTTCCGCCATGCGAACTTCATATCCTTCTTCTTCGAGGATTTCACGCATCAGTTCGCGAATACCCGGCTCATCATCGACTACCAGAATTTCAGACATATCCAAGCTCTCCGATCAGAAAAATGCGGCAATGGGACAACTTCTAGCTCACCTTGCCGCCTGCGGCCAATACCGGCAAGTACACGCTGATCCGCGCGCCACCGGTTTCGATATTGCAGACTTCAATTTCACCATGGTGTTCTTCGATGATCTTCTTGACCACCGGCAAACCGAGGCCAGTACCTTTCGGTTTGGTCGTCGCGTAAGGCTCGAACATGCGGTTTTTCAGCGCCTCGGGGAAACCGGAGCCATTGTCTTCCACACACAGCAAAATTCGCTCGTTTGGGGGTTCATATATTTCGGTGTTTGCAAAACGAGTCCAGACCCGGATGCGGGGATCGGCCACATTTTCCAGGGCTTCCTGGGCATTTTTCATCAAGTTGACCAGCACTTGCCGCAACAATGAGGGATCGCCCGCCACCGGTGGCAGATCCGGCGTCAATTCAACCACGAGCGGAATGCCGGCGGCATACAGATCCAGCACTTCCTGCACCAGCGCGTTGAGATCGACATGTTCGATGCGCGGCGACGGCAGGCGGGCATATTGCGCGAAAGCATCGACCAGGCCCTTCAGCGCCGATACCTGGCCGACGATGGTGGCGACGGCGCGGGTCAGCGTGTCGCGCGCGGCCCCTTCCAGCCGATCGGCGAGTTTGGCTTCCAGACGCTCGGCGGAAAGCTGGATTGGAGTCAGCGGATTCTTGATTTCATGCGCCATCCGCCGTGCCGCCTCACCCCAGGCCGCATCACGCTGGGCCTGGATCAATTGCGTCACGTCGTCGAGCACCAGCACATAGTCCGGTGTTTCGCTGTCTGACAACGGGGTGGCGCGCACCAGCAGAATGCGGCTGCTGCTTGGCAGCAACAATTCCATCTGTTCGCGCCAGGCGTGTTGCGGTGTGGCGGCGAAGCGGCGGGTGATTTCAGCGGCAAAATGGCGCAGGCCGCTGTCTTCCGCACCCCACGCGCTCAGCTTGCGTCCTTCCAGGCCATCGCGCGGCAGATCGAGAATGCTGCTCGCCGCCGGATTCACCAGTCGCACCGTCAGGTCGTGTTCCAACGTCACCACGCCGGCGGTGACGCCGGAAAGCACGCCTTCCAGATAGGCGTTGGCTTCGAGCAATTGATCATGGCTATCGATGGCAGCAGCACGGGCGTCGGCCAGTTGTCGCGTCATGCGGTTGAAGGACTGGGTCAACATGCCGAGTTCGTCGCGGCTGGAGACAGTGTGCACTTCGGTGAAGTCGCCGCGCGCGACGGCGCGGGTGCCGCGCGCCAGCGCGCGCAGCGGCGCGGCGAGGCGTTCGGAAATGACAAAGGCGAGGCTGAGGGCGGAAAACAGCGCCAGGGTCAGCGCCATGGTCAGCGAAATGCCATACATGCGTTTCAGGCCCAGCCGCGACAGCAGCAATTCCTGATAACCCTGGCGCGCGGTCTCGACCTGCTGCGCATCCAGCGCCAGTTGCGACGGCACCGGCTGGATCACCTGCAGCAGGCGGATGCGCTGATCCATCGTCACGACATTCACCGGCACCAAGACATAGACCGAGATGCCGCCGCCGGGCGTCGCTTCCAGGCGCGACCAGGGTTGCATGGCGCGGACTTGCCAGATGGCGCCCTGCTCCAGCTTGGGTGGAATCAAGCTGCCGCGATTGGTGGAAGCAAAGCCGAGCTGCTTGCCGTTTTCATCAAGCAGCGCGGTTTCCTGCAGGTTCAATGCTTCGCGCAGCTCATCCAGGCGCTCGGTTTGCAGGCTGGGCGGCAGTTCCGACAGTTGCCGCGACAGGGTTTCGCTCTTGCGCACGACTTCGCGCTGGACATGCTCCAGTGCCGAGCGGCCGAGCGCGAGACCGCCTTCGAGGGCACTTTCCATACGCACGTCGAACCATGACTCGATTGAGCGGACCAGGAATTGAACCGAAACGCCATACACCACCATGCCCGGCACCAGCGCCATCAGGCTGATGATCAGGAACATGCGGGCGGTGAGCTTGGCGCCGAACACGCCAGCCCGAATCCGGCGCACCAGAATGAATCCCTGATAAGCGATCAACAGAACCAGACCGATCGCGGCAATGACGGTCAGCACCAGTAACAATGACAGGTGGCCGGCGAGGAATTCGGTGTTGTCAGCCGCTGTCGCGAGCAGCACGATCAGCGCGGAACCGATCAGCAAGCTGGCGGTGACCAGGTAAATCATTCGAGGATCAGTATTTGAAGCTGCGTTCTTGCCAGCCCGAATCCAGCTGCCAACGGGCCGAGGAGGCGAGCGCGTTGACCTGAAGCGGCTTCGGCAACTGCGCGATATCAAGATAGATCCGGATATACGCTTTGAAGTCGGATTTACGCTTCATCTGCTTGACGTTGAGCACCGCCCAATCGCGTAAATCTCCGACCGCGCGCAGCGCCGATTCCAGGCTGTCATGCGTGCTGGAAGTGCCGGACAGGCTGACGTAATACTGGCGCAGCAGGGCGTTATAGGACAAACGGACGCTGCGTTCGAGGTCGATCAGATCTTCCGACAGCCAGAAATCACGCAATCGCTCGGCCTCGAAGGACTGAATGAAGGTGAGTTGGACGCCGCGCAGGAGCGCATTTTCCAGGGTGGCAGAGAGTTGGATTTCGAATGCGCCGGAGAGATGGAACAGTTCACCCTTGCGGCTGACCTCGGCTTGTTCAAGGCTGATGCCGCCGCCGGACGCTTTGTCGCTTTTCGCATGTCCGGTGCCGACCAGCGACAGCCCGGCCAAGGCACAGGCGGCGCGCAGGAAGCTACGTCTTGAGCAGGCGGGCATAAAAGAATCCATCCATGTCCTCGGTTGGCATGAGCGTGGTAGGCATCAGGTTGGGTGACTTCAATTCAGCCTTGCTCGGACCAGCGAAATCGACAGGCTCAATGCGCGCATCGTCATGTCGGGCGAGGAAAGCGGAAATTTGTTCACTGTTTTCGGCCTGGAACAGGCTGCAAGTGGCGTAAAGCATTTTGCCACCTGACTTCAACAGCGGCCATAAAGCCTCCAGCAAGCGGGATTGTTCGTTCGCCAGGTGTTGCATATCGTCCGCGCGCTTGAGCCATTTTCCGTCCGGGTGCCGGCGCACGACGCCGGAGGCGGTGCAGGGCGCATCAAGCAGGATGCGATCGAATGGGGTTTCGTCCCACCAAAGCGAGGGTTTTCCGGCGTCTGCGGCAAGCAGACGAATGTTTGCCATCGGCAAGTGGGTCAAACCAAGGCGATCCAGGTTTTCGCGTACCCGGCCAAGCCGGCTGGCATCGCTATCCAGCGCCAGCAGATCAAGCTCGGCAGATTCGAGCAAATGGCCGGTTTTGCCGCCTGGCGCAGCGCACGCGTCGAGTACCTTCAGCGGAGCCGTTGGCGGCTCTGCCGCCTTACGGATCCGGCGTGCCAAGGACTGGTGCATGCCGGTGTGAACATCAAGCATCGGCGCCGCCCATTGCGCCCCCAGGTCTTGTACGGAAACCTGTCCGGTGGCGAAACCAGGCAATTCGGATACCGGGATCGGGGTGGTCAGGATGACCGCTGCGGCGCCGGGATCGATTTCCGGCAAACGATATTCGATACCGGCGGCGGCCAGCTGGGCGCAGAAATCAGCGCGCGTGGTCTGGCGCAGATTGACGCGCAAGGTCATCGGCGGACGGCCGTTCAATTGGCCGACGATGTGCTGCCAGTTCGACGGGTATTCGGCTTGCAGTCGCTGCAGCCACCAGTTCGGGAAGTTCCAGCGCGCTTCCGGATTTTGTTGCGCGGCCAGTGCCAGCGTTTCGCGTTGGCGCTGGAAGTTGCGCAGTACCGCGTTGACGAAAGCCCGTGCGAAGGGATAACGCCGCGCAGCGACGCTGACCGTTTCGTTGACCGCAGCATAAGCCGGCGAGAGTTCGGCATCGAGTTCATGCAGGCCAACCAGCAAATGCCCGGTCAGCTCGACAGGTTGCAGTGGACGCTGGGTGAGTCTGGCGAGGAAGAAGCGCAGGCGGCCTGCTTCGCGCAAAACACCATAGGCCAGGTTCTGCGCGGCGGCGATGTCGCGGCCGTCAAGTCCACTGTTGGTGGATAGTTTGGCACGCAGATTGGCGAGGCTGGCGGTGAGGCTGAGGCCTTCCAGCAGAACGGCGTTCACCAGATTGGCGGCAAGCAGGCGTGGGGATGTCGGATCAGCGGGGGTCATTCATCTATTGTCGCCCAAGCCGCCCTGGCGGCGGCGAGCGGAAACCCTTTTTTGCCGGAATGTTCAAGAATCCGGCAGTGCTGCCGATAGCCGCAGACAACGCGCTGATCAGTGCGGTTCCTGTTCTTGGAGGCTGGCAATGAGTAACGTCGACACACTGCGCCATGATCTGGTTGATATCGTGGGTGAATTGCATGCGGCCTTGTCTGAAATCGGCAGCGAAAACTTGCCGCAGACGGGTATCGTCAGCAATGCGCGCGATCGCTTGCGCTATATCTCCAGCTTGACCGAGCAGGCAGCCAGCCAGACGCTGCGCGCGGCGGAGATGATCAGCGATAACCTGCATCTGCAGTGCGACAAGGCGCAGCGAATACAGCAAATAGTGCGCTCGCCGCAAGCGCGGGCCTTTCTGGCGGAACTTGATGCGCAGCATGCACAGTCTTTGCATCAGGTCAGTGAAATCATCCAGGCGCAGGCATTCCAGGATCTGGTTGGACAGGTGATCAACAAGCTGATGCTGACAGTGGAGAAGATGGAGTCGAGTCTGGCGCATCTGCTGCTGGAGGGGGAAGACGAGGGTGATGGCCTATTGGCCGGGCCGCAAGTGCGCAGCGAGGAACAGGTCAGCCAGGCGGATATCGACAATTTGTTCGACTGATCGGGTTTGACCCGGCTGGGGTTGGTTGGAGGGTTGGTTGGATCGTTGGTTGGACAGTTAATTGGATAACTTGATCTGGTTGCGGCCGCTGTTCTTGGCGCTGTAGAGCGCCTCATCGGCGCGGCGCAACAGGGCATAGGCGTTTTCCTCCTGGCGCAAGGTGGCAATGCCGGCACTGAAGGTGGTGTTGATTTCCTGGTCTTCGTAAATCAGCGGCGATTTGCTCATCACTTGCTGCAAGCGGGCAAGGACGAATTGCGCACCGCGAGCATCGGTATCCGGCAGGATCAGGGTGAATTCTTCACCGCCATAACGCACCAGCGCATCCGATTTGCGCATCACCGATTTGATCAGCGTGGTGAAGTGCATCAGCATCTGGTCACCGGCTTCATGACCATAGTTGTCGTTCACCTTCTTGAAGAAATCGAGATCGAGCATGCCGATCGACAGCGTGCCATCGCCGCGCTGGGCTCGCGCAATTTCACGGCCCAGTGTCTGATCCAGGCCGCGTCGATTGAGGGTGCCGGTGAGTGCGTCTTCGTTGAGCAGTTGCCGTGTCTCGGCCATTTCTGCCTGCAAGGCGCTGAGCGCTTGCTTGGTTTCAATCAGGTCTTTATGGCTGGCCTCGACGGTGTTCTGGATGCCGCCAGCCTGCAAGACCACGGTGGAAAGCAAACGCAATATTTCATTCTTGTCACGGCTGCCGCGCAACGAGGTGACATTGCCCGCCAGGTTCTTGTTCTTGTCATCCAGATCCTTGGCCAGGGATTCGGTTTTATTGACCACCTCCGCCAACATTTGCTTCAGCAACACGAGCACTTCGTTGCAGAGTTCGTTGCCGGGGGTGGCGGCGGCAACGAACTCAGGCGCTGACTCCAGTGCCGGTTCTGGTGTGCCAGGAGAAGGCTGTGACCGTGGTTCGCCAGAAAACTTGTGATAATAATCCGCGTAGTTTTCCGGCGTCGGAGCTACGCCAGTCTCTCTCATCCGCTGCATGACGGCGTTGCCGATGACGTTGGGGGTCTGAGTCATGGTACGTAAGGTTCGTTTTCGCGAAAGATCAAGTAACGGTTGCGTTTTATCGGCTAACTGGCGGCATTCTTTAACCCAACGGATAATTGCCCCGCTTCTCTTCATTGTTCGCTCCCGCTTGGCTTAACCTGGTTGGTTTAACCTCCTCTCTCATGCACATTCATATTCTTGGTATTTGCGGCACTTTCATGGGTGGTATTGCCGTTCTGGCAAAGCAGGCGGGGCATCGCGTGACCGGATGTGATGCCAACGTTTATCCGCCGATGAGCACGCAACTGGAGGCGCAGGGTATTCATCTGAGCGAGGGTTTTGGCATCGAGCAACTCGAACTGAAGCCGGATATCTTCGTCATCGGCAACGTGGTGACACGCGGCAAACAGCCCTTGATGGAGGAAATCCTGAATCGTGGCCTGCCCTATATCTCCGGTCCGCAATGGCTGTTCGAGAATGTATTGCAGGGTGGCCCGGTGGCGGACAAATGGGTGCTGGCGGTGGCCGGCACGCACGGCAAGACAACGACCTCCTCAATGCTGGCCTGGATACTGGAAGACTGTGGTTTGAATCCTGGTTTTCTGATCGGCGGCGTACCGATGAATTTCGGCGTCTCGGCGCGGCTGACCGAGAGTCCGTTTTTCGTCATCGAGGCGGACGAGTACGACACCGCCTTTTTCGACAAGCGATCCAAGTTTGTGCATTACCACCCGCGCACCGCCGTGTTGAACAATCTTGAATACGACCACGCTGACATCTTTCCCGATCTGGCCGCGATCGAAACCCAGTTTCATCATCTGGTGCGCACGGTGCCGACGAACGGGTTGGTCGTTGCCAATGGCGGCGACAACAATGTGCTACGCGCCCTCGGCCGTGGCTGCTGGAGTCCGGTCGAATATTTCGGCGGCCCCGGCTTCGGCTGGAAAGCCAAGCTCGGTGCCAAGGTCAGTGTCAAGGTCAGTGCCAAGGTCAGCGCCAAGGTCAGCAGCGTCGACGCCTTCGAGGTGACGTTGAACGATCAGTTTGCCGGGCAGGTGAACTGGAGTCTGCAGGGCGAACATAACCGCCTCAATGCACTTGCCGCGATTGCTGCTGCGCGCCATGTCGGCGTGCCAGCGAAAGATGGCATCGATGCTTTGAGCCGGTTCATCAACGTCAAGCGGCGCATGGAATTGCGTGGTGAGGCGGCGGGCGTCGTGGTGTTTGACGACTTCGCGCATCATCCGACCGCGATTGCCACCACGCTGGCCGGCTTGCGCGCCAGCCTCAGCGCGTCTGGCACCCCCTCTGGCCGCATCCTGGCGGTGCTCGAGCCGCGTTCCAACACGATGAAACTGGGCGTCATGAAAGACCAGTTGCCGGCCAGCCTGGCGCAGGCGGATCGCGTTTTCTGCTACAGCGGCGGCATCGATTGGGATGTCGCGGCGGCGATGGCGCCCTTGGGCGACAAGGCCACCACCGAAGCCGATCTGACTCGCCTGATCGAACATATCGTCACCGCGGCCAGGCCGGGTGATCGGATCGTGGTGATGAGCAACGGCGGTTTTGGCGGCATTCATGACCGGCTGCTGGCGCGGTTGGCACAATCGACCTGATGTTGCGGGCGACATGACGCGCGATAGTCCCAGCCTCGAATGTGTTAACGCGGCCGACGGCTGCGTCCTCAAGCCAGGGGGCTGTTGGTGCATCGACCAGCTTGAACGGCTGGATGACCTGTTGCACAGCACGCCGGTGCCGCATGATTGCCGGCTGAAAATCGATGCCAGCGGGTTGACCGACCTGGATAGCGCCGGTGTCATGTTGGTGGTGAATCGGTTGCGCGCGCAGGGCGTGGTGTGGTCGAACGTCGATCTGGCTGATTTCAATGCGCATCAACTTGATCTGATTCATCTGATCGCCGAACGTCTTGACGCGCGCGCCCAACCGCGCCAGCAACGCTCCGCGTTGTTGCCTTTGCTGGGGCGCAAGGCAGCCGAACAGGCGCAAGCGCTGGTATCCCAATTCGTGTTTTTTGGCCGCATCGTCGAAGCCGTCGTGGAAGTCGCGCGGCGGCCGCGCCTGTTGCGCTTGCGCGAACTCACCACGCAACTCGAAACGGTCGGGCTGAATGCGTTGCCGATCGTGATGTTGATGACGTTCTTGATTGGCGTCGTGTTCGCCTTCCTGCTCGGCGTCCAGGTGCAAAAGTTCGGCGCCAATATCTTCATCGTCGATGGCGTCTCGCTCGCCGTGACGCGCGAACTGGCGCCTTTGCTGACTGCGATTCTGGTAGCCGGCCGCTCCGGCGCGGCATTCACCGCCCAGATCGGCGCGATGAAGGTGACCGAGGAGATCGACGCGATTGCCACCCTTGGTCTGTCGCCGATCCAGGTGCTGGTGCTGCCGCGCTTGCTGGCCATCATCATTACCTTGCCGCTGCTGACTTTTGTCGGCGATGTGATGGGCGTGCTGGGTTCGTCACTGGTCGCTCATGCGCAACTGGACATTACGTATTACACCTTCTTCGAGCGACTGAAATCGGTGTTGCCGGCCAGCACGGTGTGGTTCGGGCTGGCCAAGACGCCGGTGTTCGCGGCGGCGATTGCGTTGATCGCCTGCCGCAACGGCTTCGCGGTGCAGCGCGATGCGCGCAGCGTCGGTGAATACACCACTAAAACCGTGGTGCAGAGTCTGGTGGCGGTGATCCTGATCGATTCCCTGTTCGCCATCGCCTTCCCGGAGGGCGGCTTGTGATGCCTTCCGCCGGCGCGCTCTTGCAGGTCGAGAATCTGCATACCCATCTCGGTGGCCAATGGTTGCACAAGGGCATCAATTTTTCCGTCGGGCGCGGCGAGGTGGTGGCGTTGATTGGCGGCAGCGGCACCGGCAAAAGCGTCTTGCTGCGCCAGTGCATCGGCTTGACGCGACCGTCGCAAGGCAAGGTGTGGTTGTTTGGCGAAGACCTCTGCGCGTTGTCGAGTCAGCAATTGAATCAGGTGCGTAGCCGGTATGGCGTGCTGTTTCAGGAGGGTGCGTTGTTTTCATCGATGACGGTGGCGGAAAATGTTGCCGCGCCGTTGCAGGAACATACCCGGCTGCCGCTGAAGCTGCGTAATGAACTGGTGGCGATGAAAATCCGCCTGGCCGGATTGCCGATGGAAGCCGCCAACAAGCGGCCAAGCGAGCTTTCCGGCGGCATGAAAAAGCGTGCTGCGTTGGCGCGTGCGCTGGCGCTGGAACCGGAACTGCTGTTTCTCGATGAACCCACATCCGGCCTCGACCCGATCAGCGCGCGTGAATTCGATCATCTGTTGCGCGTGCTGTGCGACAGTCTCGGCCTCACCGCATTCATGGCGACGCATGATCTCGATACGCTGTGGGGCATGGTGGATCGGGTCATCGTGCTGTATGCCGGCAAAGTGATCGCCAATGGGCCGGTGAACGAGGTAGCCCAACTCGATCATCATTGGATACGGGCTTATTTTTCCGCCCATTCAGGGAGGCAGTGAATGGAATCAGATGCACGCTATGCCTGGGTCGGTCTTGCCGTGGTGACGCTCATGGTGGCGCTGGCGACGGGTTTTTACTGGCTCAACGGCAGCACCAAGCAAGACGCGAAACGATTCACCGTCTACTTCAAGAACCAGTCGCTGGAAGGCCTGCAATTGAACAGCGATGTGCGCATGCAGGGCATCAAGGTGGGCAAGGTGGAGGACTACATCATCCTGCCCGGCCAGGCCAAGACGGTGCGGGTGATCCTGGAAATCGACGCCCGCACGCCGGTCTGGGAAGGTGCCGAGGCGGTGGTGACACGCAACCTGGTCACCGGCCTGGCGGCGATTGATCTGGATAACGTCTGGAAGGGCGGCAGCGATATCGGCCCGCCACCGGAAGGCGAGGCGTATCCAGTGATCGACGAAGGCGTGCCGCAGATGGCGCGTATTTCCAACACCCTGGAAAATCTGGGTAGAGTCGGCACCGAGGCAGTGGACCGGATCAACAGCCTGCTTTCCGACCAGAATCAGCAGGCGATCAGCGGCCTTCTGGTCAACGTTGCCGGCCTCAGTGGAGAACTGCGCGGCGAGTTGCGCCAGATCGGCCCGGAACTGAATGCCACCCTGGGCGCGACCCGGCAGGCGGCGCAGCGGCTGGATACGGTTGCCGTTGAACTGACGCCGGTGCTGCAAGACAGCGCGCGCCTGTTGCGGGAAGGCGGCAAGTGGGTCGAGCACGCCGGGCAGCGTTTTGATCGGTTGGCGAGCGAAACCGAAGCCACCCTGAATGCCGCCCGCAGCACCTTGAGCATGATGGATGGCAGCCTGCGCGACATGCAGACCCAGCTCAAGCTCAGCGTCGATCTTGGCATGCAGGACATTCAGACCACGGCGCAATCGATGCGCGCGTCGAGCGATACCGTGCTCACCACCAGCCAGGAATATGCCGACCCGGCACGCCTGCTTTATGGTCCACACAAAGCCGAACTGGGCCCGGGAGAAGAATGATCATGCGCCGCCGATACCTGCTCGTTAGTCTTTCCGTTAGTCTTTCCGTTTATCTTTCCGCACTGCTTGGCCTGTCCGCTTGCAGCTTGCCCGGCGCACGCACGCAGGCGATTCAATATTTCGTGCTGGAAGTGCCGGCGCCTGCATCGGCACCCCCGGTCGCCGTTGCGAAAGCGGGTCACACGCTTCCGGTGCTGTTGCTGCGTGACGCCGAGGCCAGTGTTTTTACCCAGAATCCGCGCCTGATCTACAGTCGTTCGCCAAGCACCCGGGCGTATTACCAATATGCGTTGTGGACCGAGTCGCCGCCCAAGCGCCTGCATACGCTGTTGCGCCAACGCCTGCTGGCAAGCGGCCTGTATGCCGGTGTCGTGCCGCTCGGCGCCGGGGTTCAGGGCGATTATCAGTTGAACTTCCGGCTGCTCGAGTTTTTCCACAATGCCGCCCAAACTCCCGGTCTGGCGCTGGTCAAGCTGGATGCCGAGCTGGTCGAGCGCGGCAGTGCGCGTTTGATTGCCCAGCAGGCGTTTGCCGCAGAAGTGCCGCTGGCGAGTCAGGATGCCGCCGCCGCAGCGATCGGCCTCGGTCAGGCCAGCAGCCAGACGCTGGATGCGATGCTGACCTGGTTGGCGCGGGTGCAGCCAAACTCGGTGATCACCCCGCAAGCCCGCTAAAATGCCGTTTTTCGCGATCTCAGGTTTGATTCATGTTGCTTTACATCCACGGCTTCAATAGCTCATCCCAGTCCGGCAAGGCGATCGAACTCGGCAACTGGTTCAGCCAGCGCGGGCTCGGCGAAGCGTATGTCTGCCCGGATTTGCCGCATCGGCCAGCGGCGGCGATGCAGTTGCTGGAAGACCTGATCAGCGCCAGCAGCAGTCCGGTGAAGTTGATCGGCAGTTCGCTGGGCGGTTTTTACGCCACCTGGCTGGCGGAAAAACATGGCCTCAAGGCGATTCTGGTCAACCCGTGCGTGGCGTGTCATCGCAAGCTGGCCGACATGGTCGGGCAAACCCAGAAGAATTGGCATAGCGGCGAGGAATATCTGTTCAGCGTCGAGCACGCCGCCGAATTGAATACCTTCGCCGTCGCCCGCATCACACGGCCGGAACGCTATCTGCTGCTGGCTGAAACCGGCGACAGCGTGCTCGATTACCGTGAAGCGGTGGCCTACTTCGCCGGCGCCGAGCAGGTCGTGCTGGAAGGCGGCGATCACGGATTTTCCCGCTTCAACGACTATATCCCGGCCATTCTGGCTTTTTGACTTCAACTTTGACGCGGCCTCAACCGGAACGCGGGTAGCCTTTCATGTATGTTCTTTACGAAGAAGACGGCGATATCAAGGCCGGCAGCATCTTGTCGGAGCAAGATAGTTCGCTCCAGATCGAATCCCAGCATGGCAAACGCGGCAAGCTGAAAGCGGGGCATGTTTTGCTGCGCTATGCAGCGCCGTCGCCGACCCAAGTGATGGAAAGCGCGCGCGCCTTGCGCCAGGAACTCGATCTCGATTTCTTGTGGGAAGTCGCCGGCGAGGTGGAATTCGGCTTCGAGGCTCTGGCGCAGGACTATTTCGGCCACAAGCCGACCGCGCCGGAATCCACCGCCATCGTGCTGGCACTGCATCAAGCGCCGATCTACTTCCAGAAGAAGGGCAAGGGCCGCTACAAGGCCGCGCCGGCGGAAACCCTGGCTGCCGCCAAGCTGGGCCTGGAACGCAAGGCGCGCGAAGCGGCATTGCGCGCCGAGTGGGTGGCCATGCTGGTGCGTGGCGAATTGCCGGATGCGATTCGCGCCAAGGTGTTTGAACTGGCGCACAAGCCGGACAAGAACAGCCTGGAATTCAAGGCGCTATCGGATGCCTGCGCCGAAACCAATCTGTCGGTGGTGCGCCTGCTCGACCGCTGCGGGGCGATCGAATCCAGCCTGGAATTCCATCGCCAGGCCTTTTTTCTGACCCATTTCCCGCGCGGTCTGGGTTTTCCCGAGTTGGCCGCGCCTTTGCCGCCGCCCGATCTGCCGCCCGGCGATGCGCCGGCATTCAGCATCGACGATGCCGCCACGACCGAGATCGACGACGCGTTTTCGGTGATCTTCCGCGACGATGGCTCGGTCCGGGTCGGCATCCACATCGCCGCGCCGGCGTTGGGTATCACACCCGGGTCGGACCTCGACAAGCTGGCGGCGACGCGGCTGTCCACCATTTACATGCCGGGCGACAAGATCACCATGTTGCCGTTCGACCTGATCAGCCAGTACACGCTGGCTGAGAACCGCGTTTGTCCGGCGCTTTCGCTGTATGTCGAAGTGAGCATGGGCAACGGCGCGGATTACACCATCCAGAACCTGTCCACCAAGGCCGATTCGATCCGCATCGCCGCCAATCTGCGCCATGAAACGCTGGAACCGTTGTTCAACGAGTCGACCATCGGCCAAACCGGCGCGGATTTCCCGTTCCGGCGCGAACTCGAATGGCTGTACGGTTTCGCCCGGCATCTTGAACTGGCGCGCGGCAAAGCCGATCAGGTGCAGCGCAACGACTACGTTTTCAAACTGGATGGCGAGCATGTCGATATCGTGCCGCGGGTGCGCGGCAACCCGATCGACAAGTTGGTCTCGGAGATGATGATTCTGGCCAACAGTCGCTGGGGTGGCATGCTGGCGGATCGCAATGTGGCCGGCATCTACCGCGCGCAAACCGGCGGCAAGGTGCGGATGACGCTGAAACCGGCGCCGCATGAGGGCCTCGGCGTGGCGCATTACACCTGGAGTACGTCGCCGCTGCGGCGCTATGTCGATTTGCTGAATCAGCGCCAGATTCTCGCGGTTGCGCGGGAAGAGGCACCGCCGCATGCCGGTAATGACCCGATGCTGTTCGCCGCCGTGCGCGATTTCGAACTGGCGTATGACGCCTACAACGAATTCCAGCGCGGCATGGAACGCTACTGGTGTCTGCGCTGGATGAAGCAGGAAAACATTCAGGAAATCGATGCCACGGTATGGCGGGAAAACCTGATCCGGCTCGATGGCCTGCCTTTCGTTGCCAAAGTCATCGGTGCGCCGACATTGAACCCGGGTGAGCGGATTCGCGTTGCGGTGGCCGAGATCGACTTGCTGGATGTTGATTTGACATGTCGGTTCCTGCTTCAGCACAGCGTGTAAAAGGCTTTCTGGCCGATGTTCTGGCGCCGCTGCCGTATGCGCCGCAGACATCGGTTGATTGGGATGATCGCTTGACCCAGGCGATCCTGATCTCGGCCATTCTGCATGTGCTGGTCATCTTCGGCATGCAGTTCACGCAAGCCAATCCCAAGCTGTTCGACAACGCCTCGCCACCGATCGACGTCGTGCTGGTCAACGCCAAAACCAAGGAAAAACCGCTGCAGGCCGATGTGCTGGCGCAGGCGAATCTCGATGGCGGCGGTAATGTCGATGACAACCGCCAGGCCAAATCGCCGCTGCCGGCAGCAGACCGCGACCAGACGATGAGCGCCGAAGCCGAGTTCAACGCGCGCGTGCAAGCGTTGGAACAGCAAACCCAGGCGCTGATGCAACAGATCAAGTCCGATTACCAGGTGCCGGCGCAGAAGCCGGTGCCGCTGGCGGAGCCGCGTCCGCCGAGCGAGACGCCGGCGCCGATGGATCTGGCTGCGCGCAGCCTCGAAATGGCCCGGCTGCAAGCCCGCATCGATCAGCAGCGCGAGGTATACCAGAAGCGTCCGCGCCGCATGTTTGTCGGCGCGCGGGCACAGGAGTTCACCTTTGCCCAATATGTGGAAGATTGGCGGATCAAGGTCGAGCGCGTCGGCAACGTGAATTATCCCGAGGCGGCCAAACGTAATGGCCTTTATGGCACGCTGATGTTGACTGTCAATATTTTCGACAACGGCAAGATCGAGTCGATTCAGATCGAACGTTCTTCCGGCTCCAAGGTGCTCGACGCCGCCGCAATCAAGATCGTGGAAATGTCGGCGCCATTCCCGCCTTTTCCTGAAGCCATCCGCAAGAAGGTGGACATCCTGGGGATAACCCGGAGTTGGACGTTTACACGCTCCGATCAGCTCACCTCGCAATAAGTATTTTTGTGGCGCAGATAAACCCCCTAAATCGGTAAAATCTGCGTTCCCTCATTTACGGAAGGATCGTTTCATGCATACCGGCACCACGCTTACCCAATTCATCATCGAAGAACAGCGTCATATTGCCGGTGCAACCGGCGAATTCACTGGCCTTCTGAACGACGTCGTCGTCGCCATCAAAACCATCTCCAACGCCGTCAACAAGGGTGCGCTGATTGGTGTCATGGGCGCGCTCGACTCGGAGAACATTCAGGGCGAAACGCAGAAAAAGCTGGACGTGATCACCAACGAAATGATGATCCGCAACAACGAATGGGCCGGTCACCTGGCCGGTATGGCATCGGAAGAAATGGACGAGGTCTACCCGATTCCAACCCAATATCCGCTTGGCAAATACCTGATGGTGTTCGATCCGCTGGATGGTTCCAGCAATGTCGATATCAATATTTCCGTCGGCACCATCTTCTCGATTCTGCGTGCCACAGTGCCCAACCGCGCCGCTGTGGAAGCCGACTTTTTACAACCGGGTGTCAAACAGGTCTGCGCCGGTTATGCCTTGTACGGCTCCTCCACCATGCTGGTGCTGACCACCGGCCACGGCGTCAACGGCTTCACGCTGGATCGCGATATCGGCGAATTCATCCTCAGCCACCCGGACATGAAGATTCCGCCCGACACCAAGGAATTCGCCATCAACGCCTCCAACCAGCGCTTCTGGGAAGCGCCGGTGCAGCGTTATGTGGCGGAATGTCTGGAAGGCAGCACCGGCCCGCGCGGGCGTGACTTCAACATGCGCTGGGTGGCCTCGATGGTCGCGGAAGTGCACCGCATCCTCACCCGCGGCGGTATCTTCATGTACCCGCGCGACACCAAAGACCCAGGCAAGGCCGGCAAACTGCGTCTGCTCTACGAAGCCAACCCGATGAGCTTCATCGTCGAACAGGCCGGCGGCGTGTCTTCAACCGGCTACGAACGCATCATGGAAATGACCCCGGAAAACCTGCACCAGCGCGTGCCGGTGATTCTGGG
>JBBQQT010000032.1:0-25854 GCA_038215555.1 Burkholderiales bacterium
AAATCCAGGGCAAGCTCGGACAGGGCATCGAAACCCTCCACGTCCGTGGCCATGAGGCGCTGCTTCGGATGGCTGATCGGTGTTTGTTCGCTCATCGTTTCACCTTCGATTCCTGCCCCGGACGCAACCTTTGGCTTCGGCATGGGCTTCACTCAACGACGTGTTATTTCCACATTACGTAGGTTTCCGCTTCTGCCGCGGCAGCAAGTAGTTCGATGAGAGGCAAAGCGCGATGCGCCATGCTGACCACAGGCTCATCGGTATCCTTGTCCTCGGCTTGCAGCACGTTTTTCTCGGCCTCGATGGCGGCGGTCAGGCTGTTCAGTGCCGCAGGAACATCCTCGGCCACAATCGCGCCAGGCACGGTGGGGCTGTGCCCCATCATCCTCAGCATGGAGAGGGCGACATCCCCGAAATAGGTGATGTCAGCGTAGGCATTGGTCGAAAAAGTCACCAGCATGGAGCCTCCTTGATTCAATCATTTCCGGATGTGTTGTCATTCGGAGATATGCAACTCGACCCGACGGTTCATGTGACGGCCATCCATCGAGGTGTTGGTGGCAGCAAATTGTGTTTCGCCGTAACCCCTGGTCGTCAGTGTGTCGGCCGGAACGCCCTTGCCAACCAGGTAATCCTTGACTGACCGGGCACGGCGCTCAGACAAACCGACGTTGTAAGAAAACGTCCCCGTACTGTCGGTATAGCCCTCAACCAGGGTATGTGGATAGCGAGCCGACTTCAGGTCTTCCGCAGCCAAGTTCAGAATTGATTCCGCCAGAGGAAGCACGCTCTCGGAATCGAAATCAAAATTGACGTCTCCCAGGATCAGCGGAGAGTCCTGTGCCAATACGACGACCGCAGTCGGCACGGCGGCAAGCTCCGGTGCAGCCGGGGTGTTCTCCATGCTTCGCGATGGGATCCCAACCTGAACCGGGACTGATTTCGCGGAAGCAGTGGTCGCTGCCGGAAATGGGCAAGGCTTGCCCAGCAGTTCCCGACCCGGACAACCGATGGTCCGATAATCCTTGTAACCCGTGGTAAAGCCGGTCGGACTGGCTCGATTGGCCGGGTTGTAGAAGGGCTTGATCTCCGCCCGAGCGGGGGGAATCCCACTGAACACCAAGGCAAAAGTGGCCGTTACGACGAACAGCATGCGGGTCATTTGCGTCTCCTTGATCAAAGTGCTGGAACGGTCATCCAATCTGATCGGCAATAACCGATATCGACTGGGACGCCTGATTGCCAACTTCGCACCCCCGCCCCTGTGTCGTCGGTACGCTGGCGCACATAGTTCGGAGTCGGCAAGCCAGCTTGCAGGCGTGCCCCGGTTCAGCCCGAAAACTTCGGTTCTTCCCTTAGGGGCTGTCCGTGAAAAATCTGGATAGTTATGGGTGTACGGTGGGATGCGATGCAACGCCGGCCGCGCAGCATGGTCATTTCCCTGCAAGCGGCCGGCAACGTGGCAGCGCACCCACCAGTGCAGTCCAGAATGTCCAGGTTATTCAGGGACTTCGATCGAGGGGGCCCTTCGACAAGCTCAGGGCGAACGGGACTGTGTGTTTCACGTTAACAATCACATGGCGACAATTGGGAACTTCCTTGGTTTAGCACTCTCCCAGGCAGAGTGCTAAAATGGTATCGAATGCTTTAAGGAGGCTTACTAATGACTGCTGAAACACTTAATTTTCCTGTGCCCAATGTCCTTGGCAGCCTGGAAAACTACATCCAGGCGGTTAATCGTTTCCCGATGTTGACTGCGGAGCAAGAGCACGAGTTGGCGGTTCGCTTTCGCGACGAGGAAGACCTGGAAGCTGCTCGCCAGCTCATCTTGTCTCATCTACGTCTGGTCGTAGCCATCGCGCGGGGTTATCTGGGATATGGCTTGCCTCATGCGGATTTGATTCAGGAAGGTAATATCGGCTTGATGAAAGCGGTGAAACGCTATGACCCTGATCGCGGCGTCAGGCTTGTTTCATTTGCGGTGCATTGGATCAAGGCTGAAATTCATGAATTTGTGTTGAAGAACTGGCGATTGGTAAAAGTCGCCACCACCAAGGCGCAACGCAAACTGTTCTTTAACCTGCGCAGCATGAAATCAAGCAGTAGCACCCTTTCGCCCGGCGAAGTCGAAGCAATGGCTAAGTCGCTGAACGTACAGAAATCCGATGTGCGGGAAATGGAAACGCGGATGTATGGCCAGGATATGGCGCTTGATGCAAGCACCGATGACGATGACGACGCATTCGCTCCGATCGCTTATCTTGTCGCGCCGAATGCCGAGCCTACGCAGCACATTGAAATTGCAGAGCGGGAGAAGCTGGCCAGCGAGGGACTCGGCAATGCGCTGAGCAGCCTGGATGATCGAAGTCGCCACATCATCGAGGCGCGTTGGCTGAACGAAGAAAACCCGGCAACACTGCATGATCTGGCTGCGATTTACAGCATTTCAGCTGAACGAGTTCGTCAGATTGAAGCCAAAGCGCTGCAGAAGCTGAAAGCCAAATTGGCTGCTTAACTTGCCTTGATTCTGTCTTGATTCTGTCTTGATTTAATGACATCCCCAATGATAAAGGCCCCGCAATGCGGGGCCTTTATCATTGGGGATGTCCCCCCGGGACAGCGGATCAAAACAACGAACTAATCGCCACCGAGAGAAAGCTGACCCATGCCCAAACGATCATTGCTACGACCAGCGTAATGGGTAATGCTTTTTTATTGAAAAGATAACTCATCACGAACTCCAGAAAAATCGTGTCCAGATTTTAGCTGCCTGAGACCGAACAAACCAACCGAATTGATTAAGGGGAAAGCGGTGGCCTGCTGTATGGCAAGAATCACCAAAAAAATCTTTAGCGGCCTTCATAAAAAAAGGGAGCGGATTTCTCCGCTCCCTTTATCAAGTATCAGCCTGGATTACTTGGCTGCGACAGGCACAGCTTTCATCTTGGCCAACTCTGCTTTCAGCATCTTGATACCGTCTTGCGAAGCATCGATGGAACGGGTCAGCGACTCACGCGCAGCATCCGGATTGTGGAAGCCGTCAGAGTTCTCGGCCGTCCACCATTCCCAATACAGGGTGCCGTCGTACTGGAAGTCATAAGCCTTCTCCATGACTTCAGCGGAAACGCCCGCTTCCTTGGCCTTGTTGATCCAGTCGATCAGGTTGGCCAACCAGAATTCAGCCTTGGCCATCTTGCCGCGAGAGTAGTTCTGGATCGCTTCCAAGTGGTACTTGGCATCCTTCTCGGTCCAGTCCTTATGGCAAGTCAGACAAGACTCTTTCAGGCGATAACGCGGTGACATCTGTTGGTGATTGGTGGTCACCTTGCCGTTGGCATCCTTGCTCTTCGTCATGTGGCAGTCTTTACATTCGACGCCAGCGCGCTCGTGTTTGGAACCCCAGAAGGTTTCCATTTCCGGATGCTGAATCTTGGGCAGCAAGGCACCGGTAGAGGCGTGCTTGAAGTCCTTGAACTTGTTCTGACCAACCATCTTGTCCTTGTAGCCGAACACGTTCACCCAGGTGAACAGGTTGGTACGCGGATCGTCCATCTTGACGTAGACAGGTTTGGCCGGATCGGAACAATCGAAGCCGGGGCCGCAGTTGTATTCAACGTGGCATTGAGCGCACATCAGGTTGGAATCGGCCTTGTTGAGCAGACCAATGGCGCGGAAGTCCTTGCCGTCACGCTGGAAGGTAACCTTGGTCATCGTGGTCTGCTTGCTCTTCACCGGATCCATCGGGTAGGTGCCTTCCTTGCGGTCGACGACAGCCTGGATCAGCGCATCACGGACCACACGCGGGCGAGCGGAGTGCGGGTCATGGCACATGAAGCAGTTCAACGGGTGCTTCATCGCACGAGCGAACTCGACCGGCTTGGAGGTGCGATCCCACTTGGCGCGCGGGTCTTTGTCGCCCATGTACTTCCAGTCCAGAATGTGATCCTGCGTCTTGCAGTTCATACAAACCGGGTTCACGGCCGTCGCGGTTTGGCGCATGAAGGATTTCTGATCGGAGGTGCTGGGCTCTCTGTCGACCATCACGTTCCAGGCGCTGTTGGCTGCCAATTCAGCTTTGTTGATGTAGGTCCAGTCCTTGAACTGCATCCGGCCGCCAAAGGCGCGATCCACCGCCCATTGGTCCACCAGCATGAACGCGTGCGAACGCGGCTCGGCATGTTCTTTGGTAAAGCCGTAGCCTTCCATCAGCTTGTCGAACAACGGCGAACGGCTCTTGGTCGTCGCCTTCTCAACGCGGGCATGCGATTCCAGGTTGGGCTGCACAAACGTGTTGTATTGCTCGACGTGACAGGTAGCGCAGGCGCGATGGTCGGTGATGGTGTTCGGACGCACACCCCAGTCCTTGCCCTTGGCCAGTTTCTGGTGCTCGGCGGCATTGTCGTGACAATGTACGCAGTTCACCGTGGCATGGCGACCATTGGTGTGGAAGTCCTCCACATCCTCGTGGCAGGAATAACATTTCTTGGCTTCCACCGGCTTGAACGGTGCTGCTTTCTCGGCCGGAGCAGGCGGCATTTTCGGGCCGGGTATCTCCACGGCTGCCTGCACGCCGAAAGCGAATAGTGCTGATGCCAGCCCCATCGCCAAACGGCTTGCTACTTGTGCAAATTTCATGGTCAGTCTCCTCAAAGTTCAGGCTTGGTTGGTGGACTAATGCGTAAATACTTCCACGCATCAGCCACCGTTTGGGTTAAACGTAGGGTGTGAATCTTGCGTATGCCATAGGCCTCCTCAGTTCAAAGTCAGCTTGGTGGGGTTGATCACAAACATCAGGCGAACGCATCCGCCATGATGTTCTTGAACCAGCCATGCACATACTCGGATTCCAGCTTGCGCTGCAGCACCAATTGCACCTCGTCGTCCATATTCACAGGGCTGATGCCGCCGGCATCAGTGATGTAAACCAGCTTGCCATCTTTCTTGCGATAGATATGCACCACAGAGAAACCCCAATCTTTTTCGGCGACGCTGTAACAAGTGTTGACAAAGAACGGTTCTGGTGCGGCAACCCCGTTAATCTTGGCAACGATGGCGCCAACAGCGACCTTCGCCTGTGTCGCCGCCATGTGAGCAGATTTGGGGGCGCCATAGACGGGCAGTTCGCCATGCACAGTGGAGTCACCCACCACATAGATGTCTTTGTGCACCGTCGATTCCATGGTCAGCATATCCACCGTGCACCAGCCTTTGTCGTTGGTGAGCCCGGTGCTCTTGGCGATAATGCCGGCGTGGTGCGGCGGAATGATGTTGACCACATCACCCTTGAAGTCGTTGAAATCGCTGGATGCGGTATTCGACTTGGCGTCGAACTTGACCACCTTGCCGCCCGCCGCACCAGCGACCCACTCGATCATGCCGGGATAGTGGCGCTTCCAGGCTTGCTCGAACAAACCCTTCTTGGAGAAGGAATCGTTGGCATCCGCGATCAGCACTTTGGACTTCATCATGCCGTGGCTCTTGAAGTAGCTGGCCACTTGCGAGGCGCGCTCGTAGGGGCCGGGCGGGCAACGGAACGGACCCGGCGGCACGGAGATGACAAAGGTCTGCCCATCCTTCATGCCTTCCAGTTGTTTTTTGAGCGCAAGCGTCTGCGGACCCGCTTTCCAGGCGTGCGGATGCGTGGTATTGGCGAGCGCCTCGGTATAGCCTTCGACACCTGCATAATTGAAGTCGACGCCAGGAGAAAGCACCATGTAGTCGTAATTCAAGGTCTTGCCACCCTTGAGTTTGACCGTTTTCTTGGCGGGATCGATGGAGACGGCTTCGTCAAAAACGACGTTGACGCCACGCTTCTTCAGTCCGTCATAGCCAGATTGCAAATCTTCGATCTTGCCGTGACCGGAAAGCAATTCGTTAGACAAAGGACAGGAGGTATAGGTCTGTTGCCGTTCGACCAGGGTGACATCCAGGCTCGGATCCACAACTTTGAAGTACTTTGCCGCAGTAGCACCACCAAAGCCGCCGCCGATCACCACAATACGAGCCTTGCCGCCGGCGCTTCGGGCACCGGACGGGGCCGCGCAAGCTGACAGGGGAACGATGACCGAGGTAGCGCCTACGGTCTTGATAAAATCACGTCGATTCAAGCTCATTCTTGTCTCCTTATTTGGGCTGGGCTGCGAAGAACTTGGCAACAGCTTCGACATCGGCCGCGTCCAGCTTCTTGCTGTTGTTGCGCATCTTTTTGTGCGGCATCTTCAGCGATTCGGTGCGGTACTTGAGCATCTCCAGATGCATGTAGTCAGCCCATTGGCCATTGATCTTCGGCGTTTCGGCGTCATCCGGCTCGCTGCCGGTAGCGCCGTGGCAGGTCTCGCATCGATCGCTGGCTTCCTTGCCTTGGGCGATGACTTTGGCGTCAGCTTTCTGCACCACCGGAACCCAAGGCAACTTGGAGAAGTGCGTGGCAAGGGCCGATATTTCGGCATCGCTGTAACCTTTGAAGTGGCGACCCATGGTGGCGGAGTAACGTTCACCGCTCTTCCATTGCTGCATGACGTTCTTCAGATAGGCTTCCGGTAGGCCACCGATGCTGGGCATCGTAGGCCCTACCGAGACACCATTCAGGCCATGACAAGCATTGCAGGTGCTGGCCAGGTCCTCAGTGGGCATGCCCGCATGTGCGGATGAAGCGGCAAGCCCAATTGTCACCAGGGCCATCAACATTTTGTTTCGCATAATCTCCTCCAACGGTTCCCGCAATCATGGACAACCCACGATTGGCATCAGGCGACAGATAGTAGGAATTTGCCACCCCACACTTCCTTGATGGGTATCAATTATTTTGTATATCAGAATGTCCTGAATTGCCTCCCGGAGGCGCATCCAGACCCGTTTACCGACGAACCTGTCAAACGCATAGGCAACAAAAAAGCGGCCGCAGCCGCTTTTTTGGGTCTGACCTTCGCTTGTCAGGCCGACATATCAAGTCAGATTTATCAGATCAGGTTGCTCTATCCAGACTCTTGCGAACCGCCATCGGGCTATCGTGTTCCAACCACTTGCGAATTCGTTGCGCATCGCCAATGCGTCCCCATTTGCCAATTGAATCGAGCAACACAATGATCACCCGCTGATCCGCAATCTTGGTCTGCATCACCAGACAATGACCAGCTTCATTGATAAAGCCGGTTTTAGAGACGCCGATATCCCAATCTTCACTGCGAGTCAGACTATTCGTGTTGTTGAACGCCACATGGCGTTGCACGGACCGATATTCCTTGCGCAGCTTGCCGTTCATGCGGACTTGCACCACCTGGGTTCCAGGCAACGACACATCGTAGCTGCCAGTGGCTGAGATTTCACGAATCAAGGGATAGCGGTAAGCCGCATTGACCATTTTCACCAGATCGGCGGCAGTGGCCCGGTTGCCACTGTTGAGACCGGTGCCGTCAACAAAACGACTGTCATTCATGCTGATTTCCCGCGCTTTGCGGTTCATCGCCGCAACAAACGCGATGCGTCCGCCCGGATAGGCGCGGCTCAGGGCGGCTGCAGCCCGGTTTTCTGAAGCGATTAACGCCAGATGCATCAACTCCGCGCGCGACAATCGTGTTCCCAAAGCCAAGCGAGAACCGGTGCCTTTCAGGCGATCCACATCCTCTTCACCCACAACGATTTCTTCATCCAGCGCCAAGCCTGCATCCAGTGTCACCATCGCAGTCATCAGCTTGGTGATGGAAGCAATCGACGTGGGGACATCGATATTCTTGGCGTACAACGCGGCGCCGCTTTTTTGATCGACAACCAAGGCGGCGGAAGAGCGCAGATCCAGTTCCTGTTCCAGCAAGGTCTCTGGAGTCACCATGCTCAGCGCCCGTAAAGGCGGCAGCGGCGCCTGAACATAGCGCTTGGCCTGGGAGCGCTTATTGTCCGATTTCGCACTTACTTTCTTGGATTTCGACTTTGCCTTGAGCTTTGCCTTTGACTTGGCCTTTGCTTTGGCCTTGCTCTTGGCTTTATCGCTTTTTGACTTGCTCGACTGCGTCTTCGACTCACTCGCCGCCTGCGTTTCCGGAACGTGCAGAATCGGCCCCGCCAGAAATGCAAACAACGTCAGAAATACGAGGAATTTTTTCACTTTGTCACCCTAGTTTCGGCCCTGTGCCCATGCCATCAATGTAACAAATATCGGCAATTAAATTGAAATCTTTAGACTTCACTTTAACTTCTACCAGAAGTCTTTTCAAGGCGAAAGCAACTGTGAATTGTTCCAGGGCAAATTTGTTCTCACGATGAACGATGTAGGTCGGGTTAGCTGCCTTATCACGTAACCCGACGCGGGTGCTTGAAATTGTCGGGTTACGCTTACGCTAACCCGACCTACGCTCCAGGACCGACGCGCACGTTAATTCAATGGGTTATCGTCAGAACAAATTTGTCCTGGAATTGTTCAGGAAACACCGACAAATCCCATTCCATCCCGGAATACCCAACTCCGGGTAACAACGGGGCGGAATGACGGGGTGATAAATAAATCAGCGATTGCCGCCAAGCAAGCCACCGACCGCTTTCATGATATCGGCCGGCAGCACCACCACCTTCGAACCCGTCGACGCACTCAGTTCCTTGATCGAGGCGATGTACTTTTCACCCAACAGATAAAGCGCCGGCAGTTCCTTATCGGGAATCGCATCGGTCACCAGACGAATTGCCTCGGCACTAGCCGTAGCCAGACGAATCTGCACTTCCGCATCACGCTTGGCCGACTCCAGCCGCGCTTCCGCTTCCAGAATGGCAGCCTGCTTGTCGCCCTCGGCACGGGTGACCGTCGCTTTCCGCTCCCGCTCGGCGGCAGCCTGCAACTCCATCGATTTCTGCATCGTGCCGGAGGGTGAAATATCCTGAATCTCGACCGATTTCAGCGTCAAACCCCAGTCTGCCACATCATCGGCAATGGACAATTTCAGACGTGCCTTGATTTGATCTCGGCTCGAAAGCGCCTGATCCAGATCCATATCACCCAAAATCGAGCGCAACGAGGTCTGCACCAAATTCATCACCGCCATCTGGAAGTTGGTCACGCCATACACCGCACTCTGCGTATCAGTCACCTTGACGAAAGCGATGGCATTGGTAATCAGCACCGCGTTATCGCGAGTAATTACCTCCTGCTGCGGAATATCCAGAATCATGTCCTTGGTCACCACCTTGTAGGCCACGTTATCGATGTACGGCACCAGAATATGCAGTCCGGGCAACAGCGTCTTGGAATACTTGCCCAACCGCTCGACCACCCATTCTTCGCCCTGCGGCACGATACGCACCCCCTTCCAGAGGGTGACAAACAGAAAAAGAATCAGAAAAACGGAAACAATTTCACCGCCCATGTTGCTCTCCTAGAGTTGAGTTACTTTGAGTGTTTGCCCAAGCACATCGACGATGCGCGCGCGTTCGCCGGCCGCAATGGGCGCATCGGCCACCACCGGCCAACGATCCGCGCCCAATACCGGGCGTTGAAACAGAATTTCGCCTTCACTGATTTCGGTCACCGGCCGGGTCATCAATCCGGTAATACCCAAAACGCCTTCTTTCGCCTGACCAGCATGCGTGCGATCCGGTGATTTGAAATACTTCATCCAGACTACCACCATCACCGCCGAAGCCACTGTCCAGATCAGAATCTGGCCAGTGAACGAAAGCGGCAACATGAAGCTGAGCAAGCCGGTGATCAACGCGCCCAGGCCCATCCACATGATAAAAAATGTCGAAATGAACATTTCAAGGGCGACCAAACCCAGCCCCAACGCGACCCAATGCCACCACATCAATTCCATGTCATTCCCCTCAATCAACCTGCCGCTATTGTGCCCGAGGCTGGCAGACACCATGTGAAACAAGAAAATAATTGCCCTAAGTCAAGGATTCGCAAGTCGAATCAAAACCATCTTAATTTCAGACGGTATCCTTGTCAGACAAGTTTTCGAAGGAGATTCAATGCGCTCGCTCGCCCCCAAATACCTGACCGCCATGACCTGCATGGCAATCAGCATCTCGTTCGCAAGTATCGTCCAGGCCGATGATGCCGCAAGCAAAACCATCAACATTGCCATTGAAGTGTGCGCAGGCTGCCATGGCGTCGATGGCAACAGCCTCGTTCCCACCTTCCCCAAACTTGCCGGCCAACAAAAAGTTTACCTGTTGCGCGAACTGACCGATTACAAAACCGGCAAACGCGTCAGCGAAACCATGGCCCCATTCATGGAAAGCCTGACACTCGAAGATTTGCCTCATCTTGCAGCCTATTACGCCAAGCAAAAACCCACACCTGGCATCGTCAGCAACCCAAGTTTGCTTGGCGTCGGCAAAACGCTCTACCTCCAAGGTAACAGCAAAACCGACGTACCCTCCTGCGAAAGCTGTCATGAACCTGATGGCAGCGGCTCTGGAAAATTCCCGCGCGTTGCCAGCCAGCACACCGAGTACGCACTCGACCAGTTTCGCCTCTACGCCACCGGCAAACGCACCAATGGCGCCCGCGTAATGAAAGCGGTGGCCGAACGCATGACCGAGGAAGAAACCCGCGCCGTCGCCGAGTACATGGCCAGCATGCCTTAGCATGGACAAACAAGCCCGAGGAACCCGAAACATGAACCGCACCCTGCTCTCTTCCGTTCTGGCCCTGATGGCCGGCGTCATTTTCACCAGCCAGGCCGCGCACGCCGAATTCAAACAACCGCACGCCGCCGGCATCGAAACCTACGGTTATGCCTGGAACTCACCCGACCAGGACATGAACCGCGCCCTTGCCCATGCCGCCGACGCCAGCAAGGGAGAAGCCGCCTACAAGGTCTGCAAAGGCTGTCACAAGCCCGACGGTTCCGGCCTTGCCGATGCCAACTACCCGCAACTCGCCGGCCAGCACGCCAGCGTCATCATCAAACAGATGATGGACATCCGCGCCGGCCGCCGCGACAACCCGCGCATGTACCCGTTCTCCGGCGAATGGATTGTCAGCGCCGAAGAAATCGCCGACATCGCCGCCTATCTCAACAAACTCCCCCCCCCGACGACAAACGGCAAAGGCAACGGCTACAACCTGCCGCGTGGCCAAGCCCTGTACCTCAAGGACTGCGTCAGCTGCCACGGCAAAGCCGGCGAAGGCGACGCGAAAAAGTTCTACCCCATGGTCGCCGGCCAGCACTTCAGCTACCTCAAACGCGAAACCCGCGAAAGCCGTGACCACGGCCGCCGCAACGCCAGCCCTGAAATGGTCAAAGTGCTGAAGAACTACAGCGATGCCGATGTAGAAGCCGTAAGTGACTATATGTCGCGGCTGAAAACCACCCGTTGATTATTGTTCCGCCCCAAACCCAATCGATCTGGCACTTCGGCGCAAGCCGCAATTGATCGCATCAAAGAAAAGAATAAATAACGCCGTCGCCCCGGCGAAGGCCGGGGTCCAGAAGCTGTTTCAAGTTTGATCCGGCAGCGGTGCATCTGACGCAAAGGGATTGAGCAACAAAATCCATCCACCTGCAGGCGATGTTGCATATCTTCGGTTAACAAAATCCGGCAATCGGCCCGGCGCGCGGCAGCAACAATCTGCGCGTCCCACCACGAAAAACTATAACGATCAGCCAGCATCCAGGCTGACTCGATCAGCGCTGCATCGTTCTTGACAGGTCGCCATGCCAGCAGACTACGCACATCCTGACGCGCCAGCAAAATCGGCAAACCGGGTTTCAATTTCTGGGTTGCATTGACATAGAACTCTTGCAGCACATGAAAACTCAAACGTCCCTGACGAGTTCGCCAAAGCGCAGCCATCCATGCGTGCGCGACCAACTGTTTAGCCGGCTGACCGCCATCCCGAGCATAAAGCAAGATGTTGGTGTCGATGAAGACCCTATCGTTCATGGGTCGCATCGCGGCTGAGATAAAGACTGGTAGTGGGTGACGCTGTGGCTAGGCCAGCCAAGGTTACGGGCTGAACGGCCAAATATTCTTCCATCGCAGCCGTATAGCTTTCCTCCTCGGCCATCTTCTCCGCCAGCAATTCACCCAACATGCGTGAAACGCTGATCTGGTGCTTCGCGGCCCAAACCCTCGACCAATCGGCTATCGCATCATCGATCGATACTGTGACGTTTCGCATCCAATTCCCCCTTAAGAACAATCACGAAAAAAGTGCAACACGAAGATCGTGGTGCTCTCTTGGTCATGAACGGAGAATGTGGCTCAAAAAAGATTGACTCCATGGTCGCCGACCAATACTTCAGCTATCTGAAACACGAAACCCGCGGATATTCGTGGCTTGCTCCCATTTTCTTCCGTTCAAGGCGAAGGCTTGTACTCCGCAATGCATTTGTGCAGCCGTTCGCGAACATCCTGGCTATCAGTCTTGCGATGCGTTCGCAACCCTCCAAGTTCCGACGGTACGAAAACCCGGATCGACTCCGCCGACCCGGCCCGGATACTTTCGTAAGTGCGCTTGAATTTTCTATCCTTACCCTTTCCTTCTTCCGCCACCATGCAAACGCCCCGCATCCCCGACGACGAAGCACAGCGGCCTGGCCGCCCTGCGCCATCTCGATCTGCTCGACACGGCCGCCGAGGCGCGGTTCGATCGCCTCACCCGTGTCGCCCAGCGCCACTTCGCCGTGCCTATCGCCCTGGTCAGCCTGGTCGATGCCGAGCGCCAGTGGTTCAAGTCCAAACAGGGGCTGGATGCCTGCGAGACCGGCCGTGACATCTGCTTCTGCGGCCACGCCGTCCTGGAGGACGGGATCTTCGTCATCCCCAACGCGCTGGAGGATGCCCGCTTCGCCATCAACCCGCTGGTGACCGGCGCGCCGAACATCCGCTTTTACGCCGGCGCACCGCTACATGCGCCGGATGGGCAGCGGGTCGGCACGCTGTGCATCATCGACAACCAGCCGCGAGCGTTTTCGACGCCGGTTTTGTCCGTCCTGCGCGACCTGCCGACGCGGTGGAAGCCGAATTGGCGCGTTCCCAGCAACTGACACAAGCCAGGGAACTGGCG
Organism: Burkholderiales bacterium; assembly: GCA_038215555.1. Classification (GTDB taxonomy): domain Bacteria; phylum Pseudomonadota; class Gammaproteobacteria; order Burkholderiales; family Thiobacillaceae; genus PFJX01. The sequence goes on from JBBQQT010000032.1 coordinate 13,007, forward strand.
CGACTGGCCATGGCGTCCGAGGAGGCGCTTGGCCGTTTCAAAAGCATCCTCGACAGCAGCCCGGACATGATCTTCATGTTCGATCCCGAGTCCCTGCAGTTCACTTACCTCAACGAGGGGGCCGTGAAGGGTATGGGTTACTCGCGGGAGGAACTGTTGCGACAGCATCCCTACGACATCAAACCGCTGCTCCCGGAACGCGTGTTCCGCGAGTTGATCGCGCCCTTGCTGACCGGCGATCAGGATGCCCTGCAACTCGATACAGTACATCGACGCAAGGACGGCAGTGATTTTCCGGTCGAGGTTCTGCTGCATCTGGTACGCAGCAACGGGAAACCGAACGTGTTCGTGAACATCGTGCGCGACATCACCGAACGTAAGCAGTCCGAGGCGCTCATTTGGCGCGCCAATCAGCGGGTGGCGATCGCCGCACAGGCGGCAGGCCTAGGCATCTGGGACTACGACCCGAATAGTGGTGATCTGGTCTGGGACCAAGCCATGTTCGACCTCTATTACGTTGCAGCGAACGAATTCGAAGGTGTCTATGCAGCCTGGACCAGCCGAGTCCATCCGGAAGATATCCAAGCTACCGCAGCGCTGCTTGAGGCTGCGCTGCGTGGTGAGGCGCAATACGACACCAGCTTTCGCATCGTCACGCGGGAGGGCGAGGTGCGTTTCCTGCGGGCCATGGCCTCGGTAGAGCGTGACCCTGCGGGCAAAGCGCTGCACATGATCGGCGTCAATTACGATATCACCGAGCACAAATTGGCCGAGCAGGCGCTCGCCGATCAGGTGCGGCACACCCAGGCCATTCTGGACAACGTCATTGACGGCATTCTCACCATCGACGAGCGGGGTGTCGTGGCTTCCTGCAACCAGGCAGCCGAACGCATCTTCGGTTATGCGGCAGACCAGGTGGTCGGCAACAACGTCAAGATGCTGATGCCCGAGCCTTACCACAGCCAGCATGACGGTTACCTGGGCAACTACCTGGCCACCGACGTGGCGCGCGTCATCGGCATCGGCCGCGAGGTGACGGGATTGCGCAAGGACGGCGGCACCTTTCCCATGGATTTGGCGGTTTCGGAGATCAGCCACCATGGCAAGCGTCTTTTCGTCGGCCTGGTGCGCGACATCACCGAGCGCAAGCGGGTGGAGCAGATGAAGAGCGAATTCGTCTCCACCGTCAGTCATGAATCGCGCACGCCGCTGACTTCCATTGCCGGTGCCCTCGGCTTGCTGGTGGGTGGCGTCTTGTGCGCAATGCCCGAGGCGGCAAGACCGATGCTCGATATCGCCCTGAAGAACAGCCAGCGCCTGACGCATCTCATCAACGACCTGCTCGACATGGAGAAGATCGCCGCCGGCAAGCTGAATTTCGACATGGTGGTGCAACCCCTGATGCCGCTGGTCGAGCAGGCGCTGGAGGCCAACAAGGCCTATGGCGACCAGTTCGGGGTGCGCTTCGAACTGGTCGCCCGGGAGGATGGCGCTGAGGTGCGGGTGGACAGCCAGCGCCTGATGCAGGTGCTGTCCAACTTTCTTTCCAACGCCGCCAAGTTCTCGCCCCAGGGTCAAGTCGTCGAGATCGACGTGCGGCGCGAGGGCGTGAAGATCAGGGTGACGGTGTGCGACCATGGCCCCGGCATCCCCGAGGAATTCCGCAGCCACATCTTCCAGAAGTTTGCCCAGGCAGATTCCTCCGACACGCGCCAGAAGGACGGCACCGGTCTCGGCCTGGCGATCACCAAGGAACTGGTGGAACAGATGGGCGGCAGCGTCGGCTTCGAGTCAATCGCTGGGCAGGGCACGCGCTTTCATTTTGACTTGCCGCTATTTGATGGCGCGGCCGTTCCCGCTGCAACACCGGGCCTGCAGAACAACCCTGACGGCTCGCGCATCCTGGTCGTCGAGGACGATGCCGACATCGCCCAGGTGCTGGCCCTGATGCTGAATCGTGCCGGCTATCGCACCGACATCGCCAACAACGGTGCGCAGGCCCTGGACCGGCTGGCAAGCCAGTCATACGCCGCCATGACCCTGGACCTGATGCTGCCTGACATGAGCGGTCTTGAGGTCATTCGCCGGGTGCGACAGCAGCCCGCGACCGCCACCCTGCCCATCATCGTGGTGTCGGCCAAGATGGAGGAAGGCCGCCTCGCCTTCAACGGCGATTTCTCCGCGCTCGACTGGTTGCCCAAGCCGATCGACCGCGACAGGCTGCTGTCGGCGGTATTGAATGCCATGCCCAATGTGGACGCCCGGAGCGTCAGCCGGCCGCGCGTGCTGCATGTCGAGGACGACGCCGACCTGCATAGCGTGGTGCGCGCCATGGCCGGCGAGCGCTTCGATTTCGAGCCTGCGGCGACGCTGGCCGTGGCCCGGCACCGGCTGGCGCTGGAACGCTTCGACCTGGTCGTGCTCGACCTGAGTCTGCCGGACGGCTCGGGCTGGGATCTGCTGCCTCTGCTGCGCCAACTGCAGCCACCGCCCCGTATCATCATTCTTTCCGGTTCCGAACTGACCGCCGCGGAATCGGCCAGCGTGGAAGCGTCCCTGTTGAAATCCCACGTATCCCCGCGCGCGCTGCTCGACGCCCTGAGCGAGCGCATCGCAAAATCCCAAGACACTACAGGAGAGCCTTGATGGACCTGAAACACATCCTCTATGTCGAAGACGAACCGGACATCCAGGCTGTCGCGAAGATCGCCCTCGAAATGGTAGGCGGCTTTACGGTCAAGATTTGCGCGTCGGGCGAGGAGGCGCTGCGCGAGGCCGTGGCCTTCGCGCCGGACATGATCCTGCTCGACGTGATGATGCCGGGCATGGATGGCCCCAGCTCCCTCGCCGGGCTGCGCGCCTTGCCGGAACTGGCCGCCGTGCCGATCGCCTTCATGACTGCCAAGGTGCAGCCGGCGGAAGTGGCGCACTTGAAGTCGCTGGGCGCGCTTGACGTGATACCCAAGCCCTTCGATCCGATGACACTGGCCACGCAAGTGTGCGCGATCTGGGAGAAACGCAATGGATGAGCGCAATGGATGAGCGCGATGCCCTGAAGACGGTCCAGGCCGAAATAGCCCAGCTGCGCGACCGGTACGTCGCCCGTTTGCCGGCAGAAGTGACGGAGATGACGGAACTGGCCGGGCGGCTCAAGGGTGACGAGAATGATCGCCCGACACTCGACTTTCTCCGCCACCGGCTGCATCGGCTGGCCGGTTCGGGCGGCACCTTCGGCTTTCACGCCCTGGGCGCGAAGGCCAGGCTGCTGGAACAGGAGGTGAGCCAGTGGCTGGAGGATCCGGTGCTGGCGGATGGGCCGACACTGGAGCATTTCGGCGATGGCATCGCCTCGCTGGCGACGCTGCAGGGTGCCGGCCCCTCGGGACCGGCGGCCGTCGATGTGGCGATGCCACCCGCGCCGGCATCCGGGCAGCCGGCCCGCATCTGGGTGGTGGACGACGACGAACTGCTGGGTGGCGAACTGGCGCGCCTGCTGGCGCAGTTCGGCTACGTCACCCGCCTGTTCACCCGCTTCGACGACGCCAACGCGGCGGCGCGTGCCGGGGAGCGTCCGGACATCCTGATCCTGGATGTGCTGTTCCCGGACGAAAACCTGAATGCTACCGAAGCGCTGTTTCGCGGCTCGGCGCTGGATACCCTGGGCTGCCCATTGCTGTTCGTCACCGCATTCAGCGATTTCCCTTCGCAGTTGCGCGCGGCCCGGCTCGGTGCGTCGGGATTCATGGAGAAGCCACTCGACGTGCCCAAGCTGGTGGATCGCCTGGAGCGCATGCACGACACATCACCGGCCACGCCGCACCGGGTGCTGATCGTGGACGACGATGTCGACCTCGCCGAGCACTACCGGCTGGTGCTGACCGCCGCCGGCATGGAAGTCGCCGTCGAGAATCTGCCGGAGCAGGTGATGGAACGGGTGGCGACCTTTCGACCGGAACTGCTGCTGCTGGACATGTACATGCCCGGCTATACCGGCCCGGAATTGGCGACGGTGATCCGCTACCGCGACGAATGGTTGAGCCTGCCCATCGTGTATCTCTCCGCGGAGACGGACCTCGACAAGCAGATCAAGGCGCTCGGCCACGGCGCCGACGATTTCCTCACCAAGTCGATTTCCGACGCGCAACTGCTTGCTTCGGTGCGCGTGCGGGTGGCGCGTTCGCGGCAATTGGCCGACCTGATGTCGAAGGACAGTCTCACCGACCTCCTGAAGCACGCCCGCATCAAGGAGGAAATCGACATCGAACTCACCCGCGCCCAGCGCAGTGGCAAGCCGGTGTGCGTGGCGATGGTCGACATCGACCACTTCAAGTTGGTGAATGACACCTATGGCCACGCCGTTGGTGATCGCGTCATTCGGGCCATCGCCCACCTGCTACGGCAGCGCCTGCGCAAGTCTGACGGCATCGGCCGCTATGGCGGCGAGGAATTCGTCGTCGTGCTGCCCGAATGCGACGAGGTCATGGCGAAGGCAATCCTTGAGGACAACCGCGAACGCTTTGGCGCGCTGCGTTTCCGCCATGAAGAACAGGAGTTCGCCTGCACGCTGTCGGCCGGCGTCGCCTGCGCCAATTCTGGTCAGACGGTGGCGGGGGGCGATCTACTGGTGACCGCCGACGAGGCGCTCTACGCCGCCAAGCACGGCGGACGCAACCAGGTGCGCATCGGTCAGGTCGGCGCGAAGGCGACAGCCGGGACAACATGAGCGTGGTGCCGGACACGGTTCAGGTGCTGCTCGCCGGGCTGCGCGAGCGCTTTTTTGATGAACTGGCCGAACGTTGCGATGCGCTCGAACGTCTGGTGCTGGCCGCTTTCAATGAGAAATGGGCTGTTCCTTGCTCAAGGCAATGAGGCACCTGAAGCGCAGAAGAATGCTCAGACATGAAGATCGTCCATGTCGCAGCCGAGCGCGTCGGCAAGCTTGCCGATCAGGTCGGCCGATGGCTTGGCCTTGCCGTGTTCGACCATCGACAGCATCTGGCGCGTCACGCCGCTGGCATCGGCAAGCGCCTGCAAGGTCAGGCCGCGATAGTTGCGCCAGACGCGCAGCGGCGATTCGCCAGACAGCAGCCGGTCGGCAAACTCGGCCGGAAATGATTCGGTATCCCGCGCCGTTTTGCCGTCGGCGATGTCCTGCACGTCTTCCAGACGGGCGAGCAAGGCATTCCATTCGGCCAACGGCACCACGGCGAAAGCCGGCACCCCATTCAGTTCGATGATTTTCGCGCTCATTTTTAGGCATCTCCTCTTGGTGCAATCTTGACCACCAGCAATAACAGTTCGCCGTCACGCACGTCGCAGATCGCGCGCCAGTCACCCACCTGCAAGCGCCAGAAGTCAGAACCTTGCAGCGGCTTCCAGTCACCACGATAGGCGGCCGGGTCGGCAGCGACAGCATCAAGCTCCGCGCGCATCCGTTTGGCAATGCCGGCTGGGGGCGGGGGTTTCCGGTCAGGCACTAAGTAACCAAAGTCACTGAGTTAACCGAAATCGGCCATTAGTCTGATGACGTTCCCATCGGGAGCAGAATCCTGATCCACTCATTTGGAGAATTAACATGAATACAAACGTCGGCGGTATAGATCGTATTTTGCGTATTGTTGTCGGTGCAGCTTTGTTGGGTGCCGCTGTTGCAGGCATCGGCTTACCATGGACCTGGATCGGCGTGGTTCCTCTTGCCACCGGTCTGTTCAAGTTCTGTCCGTTCTATCCGCTGCTGGGCCTGAGCACCTGCCCGGTAAAAAAGAACTGACCAACGTTCATAAAATGGTACGTGGCATCATCAAGCAGCCGAACAATCTTCATCGCAGTAGCGTTGTTTTTTTGCATGAAGGCGCCATAAAGCAAGCAGCGAAAAAAAAGCCACCCAAGGGTGGCTTTTCAATTGAATTCAGATCATTCAGATATACAAACCTCAGATATACAAACAGATATCCGTTTCGCCGGCAAACTCAAAGAAAGTGGCAGCGCCACCGTATTCAACGCCATCGATGAAGTCACTGTGTTCAAAACCGAACAATTCTACCGTCATCTGACAGGCAATGAATTTGACTTCGGCTTCCTGACAAAGCTCGCGCAACTCAGGAATACTGGCTACACCATTATTCTTGATGGTCTGCTTCATCAACACAGTTGCCACTGATTCATAACCTGGAACCAAGGATTGAATCGCATTGGGCATGTTCCAATTGATGCCGCGGAACCACTTCGGACCAAACGGCATTTTCATCGGCATACCCGGATTGCCCAGGGGGCTTACCTTGAGACCGGAAAGATCCTTACGAAGCATCTGCAGGCCATAGAAGGTAAAGAAAATCTGGGTTTCATATCCCAAGGCAGCGGCTGTAGAAGCCAGGATGAACGGGGGATAAGCCCAGTCCAGCGTGCCTTTGGTTGCGATGATCGCCATTTTCTTTTGATCGTCCATCAGATCACCTCTTCAAATCTTGTGATTTATGACAAAGCCGAAACTGGGCTCGAAAACTTACTTCTTCTTGATGAAGAAGGTGTATTCGCTGCCCGCTTCGGCAGAAGCCAGGAGCTCGTTACCGGTTTGCTTCGCGAATGCCGCAAAGTCCTTCACAGAGCCCGGATCAGTCGAAACAATTTTCAGGACTTGACCACTGGTGCAATCATTCAAAGCTTTCTTGCAGCGGAGGATGGGCAGCGGACAGTTGAGACCGCGGGCGTCGAGTTCTTTATCAAAATCCATGATTGCTCCTTCACAAAATCAGCAAATACTAAAAAAAGACGGCGTAATTTACCCGTGTTACATAGGGATTGCAACGACGCACGACTCAGGAAAAAAATTTCTGATTGACTCAACCAAGCATGCTAAGTGGTTTACCTGAGCGCGCCCAAGCCATGATCCCGCCAGAAAGATTGTGCATGTTATCGAAGCCCTTGGCTGCCATGAAAGCACATGCCTGCGCTGAACGTGCGCCAGAGTTGCAGTAGATCACGACGGGCTTGTTTTGCGGGATATCCGCCGCACGCAGCGGCAGCAAATGCAAAGGGATATGGATAGCACCATCAATCACACCGCGGGAAACCTCACCTTCCGTCCGTACGTCAATCAAATGAATCTGGTCTTTTCCAGCCTCGAGTGTTTCGACATCGAGCTCTTTGATGTTGTACATACCAAACATTGAGAGTCCTCCGATAATGAATATTAGACTATGCTAATCTATCAGGCTTTCCCTTTTTTTTCAAGCACATCTGCACCTCTTGCGCGAATGATGGGTAAGCAAAATAATTCGTTCACACAACGTGGATCGTTTGGAATATTTCCGACTTCTCTCATACGAAAGTTGATAAACCGTCAAAAAAGAGGCCTTCCACCTGGTTAAAAAATAGACGAATTCGCCTCTCTTTCCACTTGCTTGAGGAGCACCTCGAAACTTGATTAACAAGCAAGCTGGGCAAGTCTGCCAGGAAATGTATAATCCACGGCCGCATTGTCGCTGCAGTAGCTCAGTTGGTAGAGCAACTGATTCGTAATCAGTAGGTCGGGGGTTCGATTCCTCTCTGCAGCACCATCAAATACCCAACAGTCGAAGACCTCCTACGTGACCCATCCGCAGATGCTTTCCCTCCTCGAAGCCGACATGGCGGAGGTTGACAGGGTTATTCGTGAGCGTCTGCATTCTGATGTCGCCCTGGTTAGACAAGTCTCTGAATACATAATCCATAGTGGCGGCAAGCGACTTCGCCCGGCACTTGTGGTCATGGCTGCCAAGGCCTTGGGCTATCAAGGCGAGTTGCACCACGAAATGGCGGCGGTCGTCGAATTCATTCATACCGCAACGCTGCTGCATGATGATGTGGTTGACGCATCAGACTTGCGTCGCGGTCACGACACCGCCAATGCCCTCTTCGGCAATGCAACCAGCGTTCTGGTCGGCGACTTTCTATACTCGCGCGCATTTCAAATGATGGTCTCGGCCAACAATATGCGCGTCATGGAAGTACTCTCAGACGCGACCAACATCATCGCTGAAGGCGAGGTTTTGCAGTTAATGAACTGCAACGACCCGGATATCGACGAAGCGGCCTATTTGCGTGTCATTCGCTATAAAACTGCCCAACTTTTTGAAGCAGCCGGACGCTTGGGCGCGATTGTCAATAATTCACCACGAGACATTGAAGACGCCCTGGGCGATTACGGGATGCACTTGGGTACGGCCTTTCAGATCATCGATGACGTCCTCGACTATTCTGGTGATACAGACTTGATCGGAAAAAATGTCGGCGATGATCTGGCTGAAGGGAAACCGACCTTGCCGCTGCTGTTCGCGATGAAACATGGCACACCGGATGAAGCAAGCGTCATTCGGAAAGCGATTGAGGAAGGCGATTCCAGTAATTTCCAGCAAATTCTTGAAATTGTGCAACGAACTGGCGCGCTGGATCATGCCCACCAACAAGCGGAAGCAGAATCAGTCTTGGCACAAGCTGCATTATCTGCATTACCGAGTAGCCAACACAAAGACGCTTTGCTAGAATTATCGGCCTTCGCAGTTACACGCGGATACTGATCCAGCGGTTCAACGCTTTCCGAAGCCTGAGTTTTCGCTGCCCTAAATCAGAAACAAGAAATTTCGCGGTACCGCGATCAGACACCTAATCGGGGTGTAGCTTAGCCTGGTAGAGCGCCACGTTCGGGACGTGGAGGCCGGAGGTTCGAATCCTCTCACCCCGACCATCAAATTCAATGGGTTTGAACAACCCGACATCCTTACCTGCAAGCCTTGCTCTTCACCTGCTCTAAGAGGTGAATCATGGCCACCATCAGCAAGCGTGGTAACAAGTAGGCTGCTCATGCTCAACGTTGTCCACCCGGCAATCCGTAAATCTTTCCTTGAGAAAAAAGACGCCGAGCGTTGGGCACGCGCCCTATTGAAGGCGAGCTTGATCTGGGCAGTACATCAAGCCGCCAGACGCCGCAGCGTCTTGAGACTAACCTGCCAGCGGTCGGCCACGTCACGTAAACGGTCTGCAACCATTCTTGACTGAGTTTGCCGAAACAGGGCACTCCTTTCTCAGTCAAGCTCAGACCGCTATTTTTGACAAAATATGCCTCTATAAAACCTTTAACTCTTTGATATTAAGGGCTATGCTAAGGTTGTATTTTTTCATTGGATTTATTTTGTACTGAACAGGTAGTCAATCATTTTTGATACGTTCAGTTCAAAGTCAGCAAGGAGCTTAGTCATGGAAATTTCTTCAGCAGGTTCGCAATCACTTGCCGCCACGGCAGTCGTTCCACAAACGAACACGCAACCACAAGAGCAATTGGCGCGCACTTTGCGCAGCGAAAGGGAACGTGACGATGCAACTAATACTAACGATCAAGTGACTTTGAGTGGCGCCTCCCGTCAGGTAGCCGCACGAGAGACTGAACGTGTTGTCCCGCAAAGCGAAGTGACGGCAACGGCGGACAAATCTAAAGAAACTGATCGGGTTGAACAAATGCGCCAGAATCGGATTGAATCTCAAAGGAACGAACAACCTGTATCACGATCAGTGGCGCGTGCATTGGAGACTTACACCCAGGCTGCATCTTTGGGTGGCTGAGCAGGCTATCTGACTCATCGGCATCATGGAAATCAGCGCATCCCCCTCCTCCTCTTACCTGCCCCCGCAGATCAATGAATCTCGGGCAGCAAGGAAGGAAGTGCGTGAAATTCCCACCACGCGCGAGAGCGCGGCAAGCCTTAACAAAGATGATCGAACCGCACAGTCCTCTTACCCCAGAACAGAATCCGAAAACCTGAATACCCGGCAGACGGCTGCAACAAATCAAGTCCGTGTTACGGGTAATGCCGCCAATGAGCGTGAAAACCGTGCTGAAATCAGAAGCGCTGACACGCAGCGCCTGCAAGCGCAACAAGCTGCCGCCCCCGCTGGCGGCAAAATCAAGCTGGATGTTGAAGATGGAAATCGCGTGCTGCAGGTTTATGACAGCAAAGACGTATTGATCTATCAACTGCCTCCCAAAGGGGCGCTGATGCTGATCAAGGCACAGGAAAACGCGCAACAATCCCAGGTTCAAACCAGCGCCTGAACTGACGTTCCATCAGCGGCATCCTCAACCCGCCGCGTCAGCATCGTCCGAATCGTGTTCGCCTCATACAATGGCGACCATGCCTCACACTTCCCCCCCTCCTTACGCCCACCTCACGCCGGATACTGTTCTCGACGCGCTGGATCATATTGGCTTGCGCACCGATGGTCGCTTGTTGGCTCTGAACAGCTTTGAAAATCGGGTTTATCAAGTCGGACAGGATGACAGCGCGCCGGTTGTCGCCAAGTTTTATCGGCCTGAGCGCTGGTCTGATGCCGAGATTCTTGAAGAGCATGCCTTTACACTGGAACTCGCCAGCCGCGAAATTCCAGTCGTACCACCGTTGATTCTTGCGGAACAGTCGAGTCTGCATACGCACATGGGGTTCCGATTTGCGGTCTATCCACGGCGCGGTGGACGCATGCCTGAATTCGATCGGAGTGAAACTCTGGAATGGATGGGCAGATTCATTGGCCGCATCCATGCTGTTGGCGCGCTTCAACCTTACTGCCACCGCCCAACGTTGGACATCGCCAGTTTCGGAGAAGAACCCCGTGCTTTTCTGCTTCAGGGCCATTGGCTGCCGCCTGACCTTCTGCCAGCCTGGAGCAGCGTGATCGACCAGGCGCTGGATGCTGTTCATGCCTGTTTCAAGCGAGCCGGGCAGGTCACGCACCTGCGACTGCATGGCGACTGCCACGCCGGCAATGTGCTGTGGACGGATGACGGCCCGCATTTTGTCGATTTCGACGACAGCCGCATGGGCCCGGCCATCCAGGATCTCTGGATGCTGCTTTCCGGCGACCGCGCCGACATGGTCCGACAACTGGCTGACGTCCTCGCCGGTTACGAAGATTTCTGCGAATTCGATACGCGAGAACTTTATCTGCTCGAAGCGCTCCGCACTTTGCGCCTGATTCATTATTCGGCCTGGATCGCACGGCGTTGGCACGACCCCGCATTTCCGGCCGCGTTTCCGTGGTTCAACACCCAGCATTACTGGCAGGATCGGATTCTGGAACTTCGCGAGCAGATCGCATTAATGCAGGAAGAACCGCTATGGCCGGTTTGAGCAACCTATTGGAGGCATGTCATGTGTGGCATCGCGGGTGAATTCCGTTTCGACAGCAAAGCGTCCGACCAGGCAAGCCTGCGGCGAATGGTGGACAAACTGGCTCGTCGCGGCCCGGATGGCGAAGGTCTTTATTTCGATGGACGGGTCGCCCTAGGCCATCGCCGCCTGGCGATCATTGACCTGTCGGATCGGTCTCGCCAACCCATGCTGGATGATGCCGCCGGTCTTGCGCTGGTGTTTAACGGCACCATTTACAACTACCCGCAGCTCCGCGCCGAACTGATCGCCAAGGGCCACACTTTCCATTCCGATGGCGATACCGAGGTCATTCTGCGTGCCTATGTCGAATGGGGTGACGATTGCCCCACCCATCTTCATGGCGCCTTCGCCTTCGCCATCTGGGATCGGCTGGCCGGGGAAATTTTCCTGGCGCGCGACCGCCTTGGCATCAAGCCACTTTATTACAGTCAGGATGAAAACTGCATTCGCTTCGCATCCACACCGCAGGCGCTTCTGGCTGCAGGTGGCATTGACACCTCGATTGATCCAACTGCCCTTCATCATCACCTCACACTGCATGCTGTGGTTCCCGCGCCACGCACATTGCTGAATGGCATCCGCAAACTGGAGCCTGCCAGCCTGATGCGCATCGACACCAGTGGTCGGCGGAAAAATCGCGTTTACTGGCACCTCAACGCAACCCGGCCGGAACGCACCATGAAGGCGGCGGAATGGCGAGAAGCGATCCACAACGCGCTGCGCAACGCCGTGCGCAAACGCATGTTGATTGCCGACGTCAAAGTCGGCGTGTTGCTTTCAGGCGGTCTCGACTCCAGTTTGCTGGTCGCGTTGCTGGCTGAACAAGGCGTCGAGGATCTGATGACATTTTCCGTCGGCTTCGAAGACCAGCCGGAAGAAAGCGGCAACGAATTCGAGTACTCCGACGCTGTCGCCAAGCATTTTTCGACGCGTCATCACCAGTTCCACATCCCCAACAGCCAGGTACTGGCGCGCTTGCCGGAAGCGGTCGGGCAGATGTCTGAACCGATGGTCAGCCAGGACGCAGTAGCGTTCTACCTGCTGGCTGAACAGGTCTCCAAAAGTGTCAAGGTGGTGCAAAGCGGCCAGGGCGCCGATGAGGTTTTTGGCGGCTATTACTGGTACCCGAAGATGCACGAGGAAAAGCACGGCACCCCGCTGGAGCGTTTCAGCCGACATTACTTCGACCGCGACCATGCCGAATATCTTGCCACCGTGAACCCGGCGCTGCACGGCCTGGATCACACCGCATTCACTGTTTCGGCAAGGCTGACCGAACCGGATGCAGACAGTTTTATCGATCAGGTATTGCGCATGGACACCACCATGCTGATCACCGATGACCCGGTAAAACGGGTCGACAACATGACCATGGCCTGGGGACTGGAAGCGCGTGTGCCCTTCCTGGACCACGAGTTGGTTGAACTCGCGGCGCGCATGCCACCGGAACACAAGCTGGCATCCGGCGGCAAACATATCCTGAAAACCATCTCGCGCGGACTGTTGCCGGATGCGGTGATTGACCGGAAAAAAGGCTATTTCCCGATGCCGGCGCTGAAGTACGTGCGTGGCGAGTTTTACGACTTCATGGCCGACATCCTCAATTCACAAGCCTGCCGCAACCGCAACCTGTTCCAGCGGCCCTATGTT
>JBBQQT010000033.1:0-25739 GCA_038215555.1 Burkholderiales bacterium
AGCACGCTGAAACGCCAGGCCGGCATCAAGGATAGCGGCAACCTGCTGCCCGGGCATGGCGGCATCTTGGATCGCATCGACAGCCTGACCGCCGTTTTGCCGGTCGCGGCGCTCTTCTGGATTTGGTTGAAATGACATTGCACGCACTCACGATACTTGGCGCTACCGGCACCATCGGCGTCAACACGCTCGATGTGGTGGCGAGACATCCGGACCGATTCCGCATCGTCGCGCTGACCGGGCAAAACCAGATCGAAAAACTGGCGCAGCAATGTCGCCAGTTCAATCCACGTTATGCCGTGGTGCTGGAAGACGATAAGGCGCTTGCCTTGCAAGCCATGCTGGCTGGCACCCAGACCGAAGTGCTGGTCGGCATGGAAGCACTGGAATTCGTCTCCAGCCTGCCGGAAGTTGATAGCGTGATGGCGGCGATTGTAGGCGCCGCCGGTTTGCGGCCTGCACTGGCGGCTGCGCGTGCCGGCAAGCGGGTGTTGCTGGCGAACAAGGAAACCCTGGTCATGGCTGGGCGTTTTTTCATGCAAGCCGTGCATGATCACAATGCCACGTTGTTGCCGATCGACAGTGAGCACAACGCCGTATTCCAGTCCATGCCGGCCACCTTTTTCAAGCATGGCAGCGACCGCAATCTGGCCCAGCATGGTGTGCGTCGGGTGCTGCTGACTGCATCCGGCGGACCGTTTCGCACGCGCGAACTCGATACGCTGAAAGACATCACGCCAGAACAAGCCGTCGCGCATCCGAATTGGGTGATGGGCAAGAAAATCTCGGTTGATTCCGCCACCATGATGAACAAGGGCCTGGAAGTGATTGAAGCGCACTGGCTGTTCAATGCGCCGCCGGCGCAGATTGAAGTGGTCATCCACCCACAAAGCATCGTGCACAGCATGGTCGAATATCTCGACGGTTCGGTTCTGGCGCAGCTTTCCAACCCGGATATGCGGACGCCGATTGCGCATTCGCTGATCTATCCTGAGCGGATCGAAGCCGGCGTCAATTGGCTTGATCTGGCCAAGATCGGCACACTGACCTTCGAAGCGCCTGATCTGCGCCGCTTTCCTTGCCTCGGCCTGGCGTATCAGGCGCTTGCCGCCGGCGGCGCCGCACCTGCGATGTTGAATGCCGCCAATGAGGAAGTCGTGGCGGCGTTCCTCGACAAGCAGATTCCCTATCTGGCGATTGCCGCTACCCTGGACGCCGTGTTGCAACGCTTGGCCGAGCAGCCCGCCGAGTCGCTGGAAGCGCTGTTGGCAGCCGATGCCGCGGCCCGCATCACGGCACGGGAACTGATGGCTGAAAATTACGCCAATCACGCATGACAACCCTGCTTGCATTTGTGGCCACATTGGCCATCCTGATCATTTTTCACGAATTCGGCCATTACACGATCGCCCGTCTGGCCGGCGTCAAGGTGCTGCGGTTCTCTGTCGGCTTTGGCAAAGTCATCCTGCAACGGACCGACCGGCACGGCACTGAATGGGCGCTGGCGGCGTTCCCACTGGGTGGTTATGTGAAGATGTTGGATGAGCGGGAAGCCCCGGTTGAACCCGCATTACTCGGCGAAACCTTCAATCGCAAATCCCTCGCTGCGCGGTCCGCAATTGTCGCGGCCGGACCAATTGCCAATTTCCTGCTCGCCATCCTGCTGTTCTGGGCGCTGTTCATGACCGGCGTGCCGATACTCAAACCTGTCCTCGATGCACCGCCAAATGGCACACCGGCCGCGCTGGCCGGCATCCAGGCAGGCGATCAGGTCACTGCGTTCAATGGCGAGAAAGTCGAGAGTTTTCAAGATCTGCATTGGCTTTCCCTGAAATATGGACTCAGCGAAGATCAACTCAGCATCGAAACCGTCGATGCCAGGGGGGATCTGGTGCAGCGCTCGCTGGTGGTGCTGGAGAGAGATGAAACATTCGAGCAAGCACCGCTGAAGGCGCTCGGTCTGCTGCGTTATATGCCACCATTGCCGCCGGTTCTGGCGCAACTGACGCCGAGCGGACCTGCCGCAAGCGCCGGCCTGCAATCCGGTGACCGGATTCTGGCGATCGACAAGCAAGCGGTGGGTGAATGGAATGACGTGGTCACACGCGTCCGCCAGGCACCCAATCTCGGTTTGCGGTTCAGCGTTGAACGTCAGGGCAATCAGCATGAGTTCGTGGTGACGCCCGAGGCGGTAGGCGCCAATGGTGAAACCGGGCGCATTGGCGCGGCGCCGGCGATCGATCCCGCCTTGTTCGCCCCCTATCAGGATGAAGTACGCTACGGCCCAGTCGAATCGATGTCCCGCGCACTCAGTCGAACCTGGGAACTCTCCACCTTCAGTTTGCAGATGCTGGGCCGCATGCTGATCGGCGAAGCCTCACTGAAAAACCTGTCCGGACCGATCACCATCGCCGATTACGCCGGGCAATCCGCCGAGAGCGGCGCAGCCAGTTTCATCGCCTTTCTCGCCTTGGTCAGCATTAGCCTCGGCGTGCTGAATCTGCTGCCCGTGCCGTTATTGGATGGCGGGCACTTGCTGTATTATTTCGCCGAATTTTTGACCGGAAAACCTGTCTCGGAACGGATTCAAGAGATAGGCCAACGCATCGGCATCGGCTTACTTGGCATGCTGATGTTCTTCGCACTTTTCAACGACCTGCAACGACTCTTCGTCGGGTGAACGCTCCCATGTTTTCTTTTCGCCTTCGTCCGCTTTCCCCTGCCATGCTCGCCTTGGCGCTGTTGTCATCGCCAGCGCATGCCTTCGATCCATTTCAGATCAAGGATATTCGGGTGGAAGGCATTCAACGTACCGAGGCTGGCACGGTGTTCAGCTATTTGCCGATCAAGGTCGGCGAAACCCTGACCCCGGCGCGCGCGTCAGAAGCGATCAAGGCACTCTATGCCACCGGCTTTTTCAAGGATGTCCGCCTGGAAGCCAACAGCGAAGTGCTGGTGGTGACCGTGGAAGAGCGGCCCGGTATTGCCAGCGTCGGTTTCGTCGGCATGAAGGAATTCCCGAAAGAAGACATGCTGACCGGGCTCAAGCAATTGGGTCTTTCCGATGGCCGCATTCTGGACAAATCGCTGCTCGACAAAGCCGAGCAGGAACTCACTCGCCAGTATTTCAACCGCGGCATGTATGCGGTCCAGGTCAAGGCCGCCACGACGCCGCTTGAGCGCAACCGAGTCGCGGTCAGCTTCGAGGTCAACGAAGGCGAAGTCGCCCGAATCCGCAGCATCAATATTGTCGGCGCCAAGGCTTTTTCCGAGAAAAACCTGCTCAAACTGTTCAATCTGAGAACCCCCGGCATGATGACCTGGTGGAACAAGAACGATCAGTACTCGAAGCAAAAACTGTCGGGTGATCTGGAAACTTTGCGCTCGCATTACCTGAACCAGGGCTTCCTGGAATTCAACGTCGAGTCGACCCAGGTATCGATCACGCCAGACAAGAAGGATATCTACCTCACCATCAATATCCAGGAAGGCGAACGCTACACGGTGAGTGACTTCAAGTTCGCCGGCGAACTGCCGGTGCCTGAGGCGGAGTTGAAGAATCTGGTCAGCCTCAAGGTTGGCGATGTCTTCTCGCGCGAACGCCTCAATGAGTCCACACGCAATATCGGCGATCGCCTGGGCAACGAAGGTTTTGCCTTCTCCAACGTCAATGCGGCGCCCGAGATCGACAAGGAAAAACGTACCGCCAACTTCACCTTCCTGGTTGATCCGGGCCGCAAAGTGTATGTCCGTCGCATCAACGTCAGTGGCAATACGCGTACCAAGGATGAAGTTGTGCGGCGCGAAATGCGGCAGATGGAAGGTGCTTGGTATGCCGCCGACAAGATCAATCGCTCGCGCGTGCGGGTCGAACGTCTGGGTTTCTTCAAGGAAACCACGGTTGAAACACCGCCGGTACCGGGCACTACCGACCAAGTCGATGTCAACGTCAACGTGACCGAGCAACCCACTGGCAACATCCTGCTGGGCGCCGGTTTCTCCAGTTCGGATGGTCTCGTTCTTTCCGGCTCGATCGCGCAGAACAACCTGTTCGGCAGCGGCAACCGCCTGTCCGCCCAGATCAATAGCGGCAGCATCAACAAGGTGTATTCCCTCTCCTTCACCAACCCCTATTTCACGCCGGATGGCGTCAGCCTGGGTTATGACCTGTATCGGCGCGATGTGAACACTTCCAGCCTGGACAGCGTCGCTGACTATGGCACTTCCACCGTGGGCGCCGGTTTACGACTGGGTGTGCCGATTACCGAATTTGATACGGTCAACTTCGGATTGGCTTACGAACAAGTCACGCTGGATTTGAACGCTGGCGCGCCCGATGTTTATTACAGCTACGCCGGTCAATATGAGCCAGCGTGCCTTCTTCAAGTTGGAAGCAGCCTTGCGAAAACCGGGTGTAGCTCTTCGACCAACTCCCTGCGTTTCGAAGCCGGCTGGGCACGGGACTCGCGCGATAGTCTGCTCTACCCCACCAAAGGCACCTATCAGCGCGCCTACATGGAATTCGGTACCCCGCTGGGTGACCTGAATTACTACAAACTGAACTATCAATATCAATGGTTGAAACCACTCTCACGCAGCGTCAGCCTGCTGTTGAACGGGGAAATCGGGATTGGCGGCGGTTACAGCGACAAAGAATTGCCTTTGTTCCGAAACTTCTTCGCTGGCGGCATCGGCTCGGTGCGCGGCTTCGACTCAGGCGCTCTCGGTCCGAAAGCGGTCAATTCGACTGGCAGCACCTTCTCTATTGGTGGCACCAAACGTGTGGTGGGCAACGCGGAATTGCTGTTTCCATTCCCCGGCATGGGGAATGATCGTTCGGTACGCTTGAGCACATTCCTTGATATCGGTGCCTTGGCGGGGCCGGGCGACAACCTGGGACGTTACGAAAAGCTGTCTACCTCCGACATGCGCTATTCCGTTGGCGCAGCAGTCACTTGGTACTCGCCGATGGGTCCGATCAAGCTTTCCATTGCCAACCCCCTTAACGCGGCGGATGACGATAAAAAACAATCCTTCCAATTCCAGTTGGGCAACGTGTTCTGAAAAGGAGTCATGTCTTGAAACAATTGATTATTTTTATGTTGGCTTTGACTTTGGCGCTGCCAGTTGCTGCTCAAACAGCTGAATTGAAGATCGGTTACGTCAATACGGAAAAATTGTTCCGGGATTCTCAGCTTGCGGTGAAAGCGCAAAAGAAACTGGAAAAAGAGTTTCAGGTGCGTGAACAGAATATTCAGAAGCAGGTCAAGCAGGCGCGCGATCTTCAGGCCTACCTGGAAAAGGAAGGCCTGACTTTGGCGGAAGCGGATCGGGTCAAAAAGCAAAAAGACCTGGCTAATCTCAGCCGCGATATCCAGCATGACCAACGCACGTTTCGGGAAGACTTGAATCAGCGCAAGAACGAAGAGTTTGCCAGTGTGCAGGAACGCGCACGCAAGACGATCATGGAAGTGGCCGAACGGGAAAAATTCGACCTGATCCTGGAAAACGTGGTCTACGCCAGCCCGAAGGTCGACATCACCGATCGCGTATTGAAATCACTGGATCGTTGATTCCCCATGCCAGCTCTGACATTGGCTGAGCTGCGGGCGATTCTGGGCGGAACAATACAGGGCAACGAACAGACCCGACTCGATAGCGTTGCTTCGTTAGCGCACGCCAAATCAAATCAGCTCGGCTTTCTGGTCAGCGCCAAACATCTGGCGCAGGCGCGTACAAGCCATGCCGGTGCATTGATCGTGCCGGATTCGCTGGCGGCCGATCTTGCCCAGCCCTGCCTTGCGCTGGCCAATCCGCATGCCGGTTTCGCCCGCGCTGCGGCGCTGTTGCAGCCTGAACCACAGTTGCAAACAGGAATACACCCGACCGCAGTGGTGGCCGCAGATGCGCTCATCGGAGCCGACGTGCGCATTGGCCCGGGCGCGGTGATCGGGTCGAAAGCGAAAATTGGGCCGCGTTGTCAGGTAGGACCGTTGAGTGTCATCGGCCCGGATGCGGAATTGGGCGAAGACTGTCTGTTGCACGCCCGTGTCGTGGTTCAGCATGGTTGCTTGCTCGGGAAAAGGGTGATTCTGCATCCCGGCGTGGTGATTGGCGCCGATGGTTTCGGCCTCGCCTGGCAAGGTGATGGCTGGCTGAAGGTACCGCAAACGGGCCGCGCGATTCTCGAAGACGATGTTGAAGTCGGCGCCAATACCTGTATCGACCGTGGCGCGCTGGATGACACCGTGATCGAAGCTGGCGCCAAACTCGATAACCTGATTCAGATCGCGCACAACTGCCGCATTGGCCGCCACACCGCGATCGCCGCTTGTGTCGGCATCGCCGGCAGCACGCATATTGGCGCGTATTGTCAGATCGGTGGCGCGGCAATGATCATCGGCCACTTGCATATCGGTGACCGGGTGACCGTTTCCGCCGGCACTTTTGTTGCAAAAGACATCCGCGAACCGGGGGTTTACACCTCGGTACAGCCACTGATGAAGCATGAAGACTGGAAGCGCAATGCCGCTCACCTGCGTCATCTCGATGCGCTGGTGAAGCGGGTCAAGTCACTGGAAGAAAAACTCAAGAAAGACTGAAGGAAACTGACATGGCAACCGAGATGGCAACCGACAAAGCAACCGAGATGGCAGGCAATAGCGCGACAGATTCCGGCATGGACATCACCGAGATCATGAAATACCTGCCGCATCGCTATCCGTTCCTGCTGGTCGATCGGGTGCTCGAACTGGTGCCGAATGAACGTATCGTCGCACTGAAGAACATCAGCATGAACGAGCCGCAATTTCCCGGTCATTTTCCGAATCACCCGGTGATGCCGGGTGTGTTGATGATCGAAGCACTGGCGCAGACTGCCGGCCTGCTGGCGTTCAAGAGCGGTGGCAATGAAATCAGCCCGAACAGGGTGGTGTACTTTGTCGGTATCGATGGCGCCCGCTTCAAGCGGCCGGTCGTGCCGGGCGATCAATTGCGCATGGAAGCGCAGGTGCTGAGAGTCACCCGCGGGATCTGGAAATTCGCGGTCAAAGGCACGGTAGACGGGCAAACTGCCTGTGAAGCCGAACTGATGTGCACCCTTAAAGATCTGGCCTGAAGCCCATGCTCAAGATCCATCCCACCGCGCTGATCCACCCGGATGCTCGCCTCGGCGCGAATGTCACTGTTGGCGCCTATTCGATCATTGGCGAGCATGTTGTAATCGGCGATCACAGCCAGATCGGGCCGCATGTGGTGATCACCGGCCATACGCGCATCGGCTCGGGCAACCGGATATTTCAATTTGTCTCGCTCGGAGAAGAGCCACAGGACAAAAAATACGCTGGCGAGCCGACACGGCTGGAAATTGGCGACAACAACGTCATCCGCGAGTTCTGCACCTTCAATACCGGCACGATCCAGGATGCCGGCGTGACTCGCATCGGCAATGACAACTGGGTCATGGCCTATGTTCACGTGGCGCACGATTGCGACATCGGCAATCACGTCATCTTTGCCAATAACGCTTCGTTGGCTGGTCATGTCACCGTGCATGATTACGCCATTCTGGGCGGTTTCACCGGCATCCATCAGTTCTGTCGCATCGGCGCGCATGTGATTACCGGCATCGCCTCGGTGATTCGTCAGGATGTGCCGCCCTACGTTACGGTATCGGGCAGCCCGGCGGCGCCGCATGGCATCAATTCGGAAGGCCTGAAACGACGCGGCTACAGCCTGGAGGCTGTGAGTGCAATCAAACGTGCTTACAAGACGCTCTACCGCTCCGGTCTTGGCTTGAGCGAAGCACAAAGCGCCATCCTGGCAGAAGCGGAAAAGCAGCCGGAATTACAGACGCTGGTTGATTTTCTCGCGGTGCCCGGTCGCGGCATCATTCGTTAGTCATTAGCCCCAACGTGGCGAAATCTCCGGTACAGATTGGCATTGTCGCGGGCGAAGCGTCTGGCGATCTGCTCGGCAGCTTGATGATCGACGCACTCAAGAATGCCCAACCCGGTCTTGAGTTTGTCGGCATTGCCGGCCCCAAGATGCAGGCGCTGGGCGCCAAGTCCTGGTTTCCGATGCAGGCGCTTTCGGTGCGCGGTTATGTTGAAGCGCTGGGCAGCCTGAGCAAAATCCTGGCGATTCGGCGGGCCTTGCAACGGCAACTCCTGCAAATCCGACCACAGGTCTTCATCGGCGTCGATGCGCCCGACTTCAATCTGGCGCTGGAAGGAAAATTGAAGCGAGCCGGGATTCCCAGTGTCCACTTTGTCAGTCCTTCGGTCTGGGCTTGGCGGCCCAAACGAATCAACAAAGTGCGCCGTGCGGTATCGCATGCGCTGCTGATTTTCCCGTTCGAGGAAGACATATATCGCCAGGCCGGGATTCCGGCGACGTATGTCGGGCATCCGTTGGCGCACGCCTTGCCGCTACCCGATCGCGCTGCCGCGCGCGACATTCTCGGTCTGCAAGCCGACGCTGAATATGTCGTGCTGATGCCGGGCAGCCGGCCGGGTGAGCTGAAAGCCCTGGCGCGACTATTCATCGAGACGGCCAAAAACCTGGCTGAAAAGCGACCGCAAACACGTTTTCTGATTCCGCTGGTGAACCGCGAGACCCGGCAGATTTTTGAACAAAGCCTGCATGAAGCTCGGGGCACGATCGACGGTGATCACGCCAATCTGCCATTGCGCATTCTTTACGGCCATGCTCATGAAGCCATGCAGGCGGCGGATGCGGCGCTGATTGCCTCAGGTACCGCAACACTGGAAGCGCTGTTGCTCGATTGCCCACATGTCATCACCTACAAAGTGCCTTGGCTGACCTGGCAGATCATGCGTCGGCAAGCATTGCAGCCCTGGATCGGTTTACCGAACATCTTGGCGGCGGAGCCTGTCGTGCCTGAAATCATCCAGAACCAGGCTACCCCGGAAGCGCTCGCCCAAGCACTGGAACATCTGCTGAGCGATCACACCGCGCGGCAAAAACAGATCGAGGTTTTCCGACAGCAACGCGCACGCCTCAAACGCAACACCCCGGCTTTGATTGCGCATGCCTTGCAGCCATTCCTGAACGGCGACCGGCATGCCAACTGAACCACGGACTGAGCCAAGCTTCCAGCCTGATGCCATCCGCATCTGCGGCGTTGACGAAGCCGGACGCGGGCCGCTGGCAGGCGCGGTGTATGCGGCGGCGGTGATACTCGACCCGAAGCATCCGATCGCTGGTCTGCGCGATTCAAAAAAGCTCTCCGAACGCAACCGGGTTCGTCTTGCGGCGGAAATACGAACGCATGCGCTGGCCTGGTCGGTCGCCTTCGCGACGGTGGAAGAAATCGAACAGCTCAACATCCTGCACGCCAGCATGCTGGCGATGCGGCGAGCGGTTCTGGCGCTGCATCCGGCGGCCGAATATGCGCTGATCGATGGCAACCGCTGCCCACCATTACCTATACCAGCGCGAGCTATCGTCAAGGGCGACGATAGCGAACCCTGCATCTCGGCGGCTTCGATTCTGGCCAAGACAGAAAGGGATCAAGAAATGCGGTTACTTGCCGATACATACCCCATGTATGGTTTCGAACGACACGCCGGTTACCCGACCGCTTCGCATCTGGCGGCGCTATCGTTACATGGCCCCTGCCCGGTGCATCGCAAGACGTTCGGACCGGTGCTAAGAATTCTGAATAACATTCACGCAGATAGGAGAACCTGACCATGTTCGTCATTGTTGGTTATGTCTTGGTCCTGGGCAGTATTTTTGGTGGCTACGCCTTGGCGGGCGGCCATCTCGCCGGACTCTGGCAACCGTTGGAGGTGCTGATGATCGCCGGCGGCGCCATTGGTGCATTTGTCGCGGCCAACAGCATGCATGGACTGAAGCACACCTTGTCTGCACTTGCCGGTTGTTTCAAAGGCTCCAAGTTCAGCAAGACCTATTACATGGAGTTGCTTGGCTTGTTGTTCGAACTGCTTGCGAAAGCACGCAAGGATGGCCTGATGTCGCTGGAGGGTGATGTCGAAGAACCGGATAAAAGCGTGATTTTCGGCAAATACCCCAACATCACATCCGACCATCACCTGCGCGATTTCATTACCGATTACCTGCGCATGATGGTCGGCGGCAATCTCGGCGCGATGGAAATCGAGAACCTGATGGATAACGAACTGGAAACCCACCATCACGAAGAAATGCACCCGTCACATGCAATGTCCAAGTTAGCCGATGCCACGCCCGCTTTCGGTATCGTCGCGGCGGTGATGGGGGTGGTGCACACCATGGAATCGTTGCACCTGCCGCCATCAGAACTCGGTATTCTGATCGGCCATGCGCTGGTTGGTACATTCCTCGGCATCCTGATTTCTTACGGCTTCTTCGCGCCGTTGGTGTCGGTGATGGAGCAGAAAGCCACCGAGGCTGGCAAAGGCTATCAAGTCGTCAAGGTCGTTCTGCTTGCCTCGCTCAACGGCTTCGCGCCGCAAACCTGTGTTGAATTCGGCCGCAAGGTGCTGTTCTCTACCGAACGTCCATCCTTCAGCGAGATGGAAGAAGACATCAAGGCGCGCAAAGGCAAGTAAAGCGTAAACAGATCACGCCACGCGGAGAGCCAAGATGGCCAACGATTCCCAACGACCCATAGTCATCAAGCGTATCAAGAAAGTCAGCGGCGGCGCGCATGGCGGCGCCTGGAAAATCGCCTATGCCGACTTCGTCACCGCGATGATGGCGTTCTTCCTGCTGATGTGGCTGTTGGGCTCTACTTCCAAGGCCAAACTGCAAGGCATTGCGGAGTATTTCCAGACGCCGCTCAAGATCGCGCTCTCGGGTGGAGAGGGTTCGGGCGATTCCTCCAGCATCATCAAGGGGGGGGGCACCGATCTCACGCGCAGTTTGGGACAGGTGAAGAAAGGTGATGTGGAAAGTACGAGATCAATCAATCTCGATGCCAGCCGAGCCAAGAAGCAAATGGAACAGCAGGAAGCCATGCGTCTGCAGGACATCAAGGCGAAGCTCGACAAGGCTGTAGCCAGCAACCCGAAGATGCAGCAGTTCAAGAAGCAGATGAAGATCGACATCACCAGCGATGGCCTGCGCATCCAGATCATTGATGACAAAAATC
The DNA here is from genome assembly GCA_038215555.1 of Burkholderiales bacterium. Classification (GTDB taxonomy): domain Bacteria; phylum Pseudomonadota; class Gammaproteobacteria; order Burkholderiales; family Thiobacillaceae; genus PFJX01. The sequence goes on from JBBQQT010000033.1 coordinate 11,120, forward strand.
GGCCGATGTTCGATTCCGGCGGCGCGGTGATGAAGTACTACACGCGCGACATCCTGCGTGAAATCGGCAAGACATTGAACGAAGTTCCGAACCGTATCAGTCTCTCCGGCCATACCGATGCCGTGCCCTATGCTGGTGGCGATGCCGGTTACAGCAACTGGGAGTTGTCCGCCGATCGCGCTAATGCCTCGCGCCGGGAACTGGTCGCCGGCGGCCTGGAAGATGGCAAGGTGTTGCGCGTGGTGGGTCTCGGCTCGGCAATTCCATTCGACAAGGATGATCCGAACGCCTCGGTCAACCGACGTATTTCAATCATTGTGATGAACAAGAAGGCGGAAGAAGCGATCACCAGGGAATCTCGCCAGATTGAAGCCAGCACAGCACAGGAAGTGGCGGAGAAACTGGATGTCAAACCCTGATACCAAGCTCCTTGCTTCTGGTATTCAGACCGGGGGACCGCATTCTCCGCCCTCGATGTTGTCCCGATTTTCCGCACCCGGATTATCCACAACTCGATTTTCCAAATTAAAGCAGCGTTCACCCGCGCTGACCGCACTGCTGGCGCATCTGCCCGGCATCTTTTGCGCCGCCATCCTGGTTGCCTCCGGCATACGACTGACGCTGCCTGGGACAATTCTGATCGTCTCGCTTTCCGCCGCCCTGCTTGCCTGGCACTGGCGGTTGCCGCTCTGGTGGCGCTACATCAACCTGTTTTTTCTGCCTTTGATCGGTCTTGCCGCCTACCTGCAAAACCAGACTTTTGCGATTGATCCGAACTGGTATTTGGCCGCCTTCCTGATCCTCGCGTTGACCTCGATCGGGGCCGTGCGGACCCGAGTTCCGCTGTATCTTTCCAGCCCGCGCGCGGCGCAAGAACTGGCGCAGCGTCTGCCCCTGAACGGCCGTCTGATCGATCTGGGTTGTGGCCTTGGCGGGCCGCTCGCGCGCATTCACAAACAGCGTCCCGATACCCGCTTGGCGGGCGTTGAAGCGGCTCCGTTGAATTGGCTGATCGCAAAACTCCGATTAAAGATCTGCGGCGCCCAGGCAGATATTCGCCTCGGCAATCTTTGGACCGCCAATCTCGCCGACTACGACATTGTCTATGCCTATCTCTCACCCGCCCCGATGGCGCGGTTATGGGACAAAGCCTTGCTCGAAATGAAAACGGGCAGCCTGTTCATCAGCAACAGCTTTTCGGTGGATGGCGTCGATACCAGCTTCGACCCGGATGAAATCATCGAAATCTCGCAACCTGGCGATCTTGCCCATGCCCAGCTTCTGATCTGGAGAATGCGATGAGCTTCAGTCTGGAACGGCTGCAACCCGGTCCCCTGCCGATTTTTCGCCGGACGCATGAGGCTCTGACCCGTTTCGGCACTCGCCAGGACAAGATCAGCGCGCGCGAAGTCGCCAACGAAATCCTGGCCGACCCGTTCGCCACGCTTTACCTGATGCACAGCATCAACCAGCGGATCAGCGAACGCTCCGACGCCGAAGTCAACACGGTAGAACATGCGTTGATGATGCATGGCATCAACGCTTTCCTGCATGGCGTGCGGAACTGGCCCATTCTGGAAAACATTCCGGCTGGCTTCAACCCGCGTTTGTACGCCGCGGTGCAAAAAATTACCCGCCGCGCCCAGCACGCCGCCTGGCAAGCACGCGACTTTGCCGTGCTGCACAGCGATGTCCGCGCCGAAGAAGTCCAGGTCGCCGCCCTCCTCTACTACGCACCGGAACTGCTGTTCTGGCTGCGCACACCGGATCAGGCGCTCGCCTTGCAGCGAAATCGTCGTCGCATGAGCGACGCGGAAGCGGAAATCGCGGTGCTGGGTGACCGCCTCGACAACCTGCGTCTGAAACTGCTGGAAATGTGGTACATCCCGCCGCTGACGCTTGGCTTGTTAAGTACGCAAAATGCCGAACGCTCGCGCCAGATCATCCTGGCGGCCAGCCTGGAGATTGCGCAACGCAGCGATCGAGGCTGGTGGGACGAAGACCTGATGCATGCCTACTTGGCGCTATCGAGCGTGGAGAACATTGACGTCGACACGATCATCGCCACCGTGCATGCCAACGCCGCTCGGGCCGCCCGCTGTTGCGAGTGGCTGCAAGCGCCACCGGCGGCAACCTGGGGACCGATGATCCCCGGTCCCTGGCCGCCGGAACCCGACGATGACGAAGAAGAGTGCGCAAAACCGGAAGTCGTAGTGGCGCCGCCTTCTGCTGCTCCGGCTGCACGGCCGGTCAAATTAGCTGCAGAAGTGGAACCGGAACCCAGCATCTGCCCGATGCCCGACAAGGACATCTTCCGAGACGCCATGAAAGGCATCGAATCGCATCTGGATGGCTCATTCACCCTGACCCAGATGTCCGCCGTGATCCTGAAAGGCTTGCATACCGGCCTGGGTCTGAAGCGCATCATCCTGGCGATGATCACGCCGGATGGACTGCGCGTGAAATCTCGCTTCACACTCGGCGTCACTGGCGAAGATGCGCTGCGCCATTTTGAATTCGAACTCGCTGGCAAGGATCTGTTCAGTCAACTGATGGGCAAGATGCAGGGCGTTTGGCTGAATGAAGGCAATCGTCAAAAGCTCTGGCCAATGATTCAGCCGAAACTGCAAGCCATGCTTGGCGAAGGCGACTTCTACACTATGAGTCTGTACAACGGCGCCAAACCGATCGGCCTGATCTATGCCGATCGTGGCCACAGTCTGGGAGAAAACCAATGCGGTCTCGATCCAATGACCTACACCGACTTCAAAATGCTGTGTCTGCAATCGGCACGCGGCCTGAGCAAGATCAAAGCGCCGGTTTGATTGCGTTGGTTTTTTAAAGCAGCAATCAAACCGCCATCCGCACCGCGTCTTCCACATCCACCGCCACCGGCCGCGAAACGCCGGGTTCGGGCATGGTGACACCGACCAGGTTGTGCGCCATTTCCATGGTAATGCGGTTGTGGGTAATAAACAGGAACTGCGTCTCCGCCGACATCTTGCTGACCAGCGCGCAATAACGCTCGGTATTGCTGTCGTCCAGCGGCGCATCGACTTCATCGAGCAGACAGAACGGCGCCGGGTTCAGGCGAAAGAAGGCGAACACCAGTGACAGCGCAGTCAACGCTTTCTCGCCACCGGAAAGCAGGTGGATCGAGCTGTTTTTCTTGCCCGGCGGCTGCGCCAGCACGGTGAGGCCGGCATCGAGAATTTCCTCGCCAGTCAGGATCAATTGCGCTTCACCGCCGCCGAACAATTCAGTGAACAGAATCTTGAACTCGCGGCTGACGCGGTCATAGGTGTCTTTCAGCCGGGTGCGGGTTTCCGCGTCGATGCGGCGGATGGCTTCTTCCAACGTCGCGGCGGCGGTTTCAAGATCGAGTGATTGGTCGTCGAGATACTGTTTGCGTTCCTGCGCCGCTTTCAGTTCGTCGAGCGCGGCCATGTTGACCGGGCCGAGTCCGTTGATTTCGGCTTCCAGCCGGTTGAGTTCGCTCTTCAGCCAGGCTTCGCCGCGCCCTGAGAGACCTGCCGTCTGCGCGCGCGCCTCCAACTCAGGTTCGTCGACGCTTTCCAGTTCCTCGGCATAACGCACTTCATTCAGATGGGCTTCCTGCAATTTCAGTTCAAAGCTGACGGCGCGTTCCTTCAGCGGCTCCAGCGCGCGTTCGCAGGTCAGACGCGCCGTATCAAGTTCGCGTAGCGCGGCGTTGGCGCCTTCCAGCGCTTCGCGCACGGCGGTGAGCTTGGCCTCGGCCAGTTGACGTTTTTCCAGCGCGGCATCAAGCGCGGCCAACGCCGGGGTTTCCCGCGCTTGGTCAAGCTCGGTCTGCAGGCGTTCATGGTCGCGCGCCAGATCGGCCAGCACTGCTTCGGCACGTTGACCGCGTCCGGCCAGATCTTGCAGGCGGCTGGCCAGTGAACGCGCCTGAAACGCGGCTTCCTGCGCCTCGCGTTCGACCCGGCGATGCAATTCGCGCAGCGTCTGCAGCTTCAGATCGATCTCGCGGCGTTGTTCGCGCGCCTCTTCGAAGCGTTCACGCGCCAGGTCGATTTCCAGCATCGCCTCGCGCTGCCTTTCGCTGGCGTCGTTCCAGTTTTCTTCTTCGACGCCAAGCTGGTCGTAAATCTCGTTCAGTTCACGTTCGATCTGTTCGTGCCGATCCGCCACCCGGCGCGCGGCTTCCTGCACCCGCACCAGACTGACCTGCAACTGGTGGATTTGCGCCTGTGCCTGGCTGAGCTGGTTTTGCAAGGCTTCGCCCTGCCGGCGCGCGGTTTGCTGGGCGGCATCTGCCTGCGTCACTTCCTCGCTGATTTCCTCGACGCTGGCCTGTGCCAGATCGGCTTCTTCACGCAACCGCTCGATCTCGCGCGCTCGTGCCAGCAGGCCCTGATGCGCTTTTTCCGGGGCATTGAAAATCAGGCTGTCGCGGCTGACGCGATGGCCGTCTCGGGTGGCGATGAAGCCGCCGGGCGGCAGTTCGGCGCGGTGCCGCAAGGCATGTTCAAGGTTGTCGGTGGCATAGGCCAGCGCCAGCCGGTCGGCAAGAAAGCGTGCAATCAACGGATGGTCGGTATGAATCAGTTCCACCAGCGGATTCAGGTCGCCCTCGCTGGCGGGTGGTGGTGTCATCAATAGCGGCGTGTTTGCCGTAGGGTGCGCTATGCGCACCGATTCAACCTCAGCGGTGCGCAGGGCGCACCCTACCGTTGGCGGCAGCAGCAATTCAAACCGCGCTTGCGGCGGCGTCTCTGTCCAGCCTGCTTTCGCTTCCACCGCCAGCGCTGCCATCGCTTCGCCCAAAGCAGCTTCGACGGCCGTATCCCAGCCCGCCTCGACGCGGATTTCCTGCCACAGGCGCGCAGCCTGTTCCAGACCCAACGCCGCCAGCCAGGCCGCGCCCTGGCTTTCCGACTTCTGCACGCCAGCCTGCAACTTGCTCAGCGCGGCAGACTCCGCTTCCAGCCGATGCTGTTCGCGTTTCGCCGCATCCAGCGTCTGCCGCGCCTGGCGCAAACGGGCTTCGTGTTGAGGCGAGTTTGTCGTCAACTCGGCGCGCGCGGTTTCCAGATATTCGGCCAGCCGTTCGGCACGTTCCTGCTCGGTTTCCAGCGCGATCTGCTGCTGCTCCAGGGCCGCCTCGTCGTTTTCGTCAAGACTCTTCTGTTCCTGCAACAGCCGCAACTCGCGTGCCTTGAGTTGTTCGATGACCTTCTCGGCATGCGCGCGGTTGGCGTCTTCCAGTTGCGCGATCTGCTCGCACTGGCTCATTTCGCGCTGCTGCATGGCGACGGCGGTTTGCGCCTCGCGCATCGTATTTTCGGTATCCGGCAGAGCTTCGCCGGCTTGCGCGGCGCGTTCGGCAAGAATTTCCGCTTGTTCCTCGGCGCGTTCCAGTTCAGCCTGGCTTTGCTCGCCCAACATGTGCGCCGCCTGCTGCTCCGCCAGCGTCTGTGTCTGGCGCTCCTGATTCAGGCGTATCTCGTTGGCCAGACGTTCGCGCGTGGCGTGCAAGTGGCGCAATTCCTGTTCCACCCGCGCCACCTCGCCGCTTTCAAGATAAAAGCGCGCCTGCGCCTGATTCAGGTTTTCGGTAGCTTCGAACTGCGCCAGACGCTGGCTTTCCAGTTCGGATTCCAGCCGGCGCAATTCAGCGGTCTTGGCTTCGATATCAGTGCGCGCGGCATCCATCAGGCGCGCCAGTTCAGCTTGCCGCGCCTGAGCCTCGCGCTTGCGGGTCAACGCCAGCAATTGTGTCTTCAGCGTGCGTTCTTCATCCAGCAAGAAAAAGCGTCGCGCCACCTCGGCCTGCACGCCCAACTTATCGAGTTGGCGGCCGAGTTCTTCGCGAATATCGGATACCCGATCCAGGTTTTCCCGCGTGTCGCGCAGACGACTTTCGGTTTCCTTGCGGCGTTCCTTGTATTTGGAAACGCCTGCCGCTTCTTCCAGAAAGCCGCGCAATTCCTCCGGCTTGGCTTCGATGATGCGCGAAATCATGCCCTGTTCGATGATCGCGTAGGCCTCGCCGCCAAGGCCGGTGCCAAGGAACAGATCGGCCATATCGCGCTTGCGGACCTGCACGTTGTTGATGTGATAGCTGGAATCGCCCGCCCGCGTCAGTACCCGCTTGACCGCGATTTCGGCATATTGCGACCACTGCCCGGCGGCCTTGCCGTCGCTGTTGTCGAACAGCAGTTCCACCGACGCACGCGAGGCCGGCTTGCGTCCGCTGGAGCCGTTGAAGATCACGTCCTGCATGCTGGTGCCGCGCAACTCGCGCGCCTTCGATTCGCCCAGTACCCAGCGCACCGCGTCGATGACGTTCGATTTGCCGCAGCCGTTGGGGCCGACGATGCCGGTCAGCTGCGCGCTGGCCGGCAAGGTGACTGGATCGACAAACGATTTGAAACCGGCGATGTGGATGTGTTTGAGGCGCAAGGCGGCGGATGGATGAGGTTTCAGGGTGGCGATTGGGGTGGCGCTTGGGGTGGCGTTTATTGGGTGACGTCTATAATGCGCGCCGCTGATTTTACGTTAACCACTCACTTTGAAGCGCCAAGCCATGCCCAGCCAACCGACCAAAACCCTGGAAACCTTCGACAACCCGCAACCGAACCGCGATTACCACATCCACATGGAGATTCCGGAGTTCACCTGTTTGTGTCCGAAAACCGGCCAGCCCGACTTCGCCACGCTGTATCTGGACTACATCGCCGACCAGTGTTGCGTCGAATTGAAGAGCCTCAAGCTGTACATCTGGTCGTTCCGCGATGAAGGCCATTTCCATGAAGACGTCACCAACCGCATCCTGGATGACCTGGTGCGCGCCACCGAGCCGCGCTTCATGCGGTTGACCGCCAAGTTCTATGTGCGTGGCGGCATTTTCACCAACGTCGTCGCCGAACATCGCAAGGTGGGTTGGGAACCGGCGCCGCGCGTCGAACTCAATAGTTTTGCCGGCAATTCAAATACGCGCGGTTAATGGCTGAAGCCTGCTTCAGTGCGCCGTAGGCCGTTCGCCTGCGAACCGATTCATGCAACGAGGGTTTTCTGTGTCTGACCGTTTAGCTGTACGCCCCCAATACCTGATGCCGAAACAGGCGATCACCGCCCTCGCCGGCCGATTCGCCTCGGCTCGATTAGGTGGCTTAACGACTTGGGTAATCCGCAAGTTTGTCGCGCGCTACCAGGTGAACATGGCCGAGGCGGCGAATCCGGACCCCACTACCTATCCGACCTTCAACGAATTTTTTACCCGTGCGCTGAAAGCTGGCGCGCGTCCGGTCAGCGACGCGACATTGATCTGCCCGGTGGATGGCGCAATCAGCCAGTTTGGCAAGATCGAGCAAGACCAGGTTTTCCAGGCCAAAGGCCATCACTACTCGACCACCGCGCTAGTCGGCGGCGATGCGACGTTGGCGGCACAATTCCAGGACGGCCATTTCGCCACGATCTATCTGAGCCCGCGCGACTATCACCGCATCCACATGCCGGCCGCTGGTCGCCTGACCCGGATGATCCACGTACCGGGTGATCTGTTTTCGGTCAACCCGACCACCGTGCGTGGCGTGCCCGGTCTGTTTGCGCGCAATGAACGCGTGGTCTGCGTGTTCGAAGGCGCCACCGGCCCGTTCGTACTGGCCCTGGTCGGGGCGACCATCGTCGGTTCGATCGCCACTTCCTGGCATGGCGTGGTGACGCCACCACGTTCGGGCGCGCTACGCGAGTGGCGCTATGACAAGGAACGCATCGAACTCAAGCAGGGCGAGGAAATGGGCCGATTCCTGCTCGGCTCGACCGTAGTGTTGCTGTTTCCCAAGGGTCCGCTGAGCTTCAACCCGGCCTGGCAGCCGGCAGGCCCGGTGCGACTGGGTGAGGTGATGGGGAAAACAAAACCGCCAACGCATGAAGGTTACCCTCGCGCGGCAACGTATGCTGCGCGAGGACTCAGACAGACTTTCAGCTCAAGTCGAAACGATCGGCGTTCATCACCTTGGTCCAGGCAGCGACGAAGTCACGCACGAATTTCTCGCGGTTGTCGTCCTGGGCATAGACCTCGGCATAGGCACGCAGGATCGAGTTGGAGCCGAACACCAGATCTGCCCGGGTTGCCGTCCATTTGACCTGGCCGGTCTTGCGGTCACGGATTTCGTACAGATTGCGACCTGCCGGCTGCCACTGATACGCCATGTCGGTCAGGTTGACGAAGAAGTCGTTGGTCAACGCACCGATTCGATCGGTGAACACGCCGTGCTTGCCGCCGCCGTGATTGATGCTCATCACGCGCATGCCGCCCACCAGCGCCGTCATCTCATGGGCGGTCAGGCCCATCAGTTGCGTGTGGTCAAGCATCAATTCCTCGGCGCTGACCACGTAGTCCTTTTTCAGCCAGTTGCGGTAGCCATCGGCCACCGGTTCCAGCGCTTCAAAGGAAGTGACGTCGGTCTGCTCGGCGCTGGCGTCGCCGCGACCCGACGCGAACGGCACGCTGACTTCGAACCCGGCCGCCTTGGCCGCCTGTTCGACGCCGACATTGCCGGCCAGCACAATGACATCCGCGACACTGGCCCCGGTCTCGGCGGCAATGCCTTCCAGCACCGCCAGCACCTTGGACAGAAGTGCCGGTTCGTTGCCTTCCCAGTCCTTCTGCGGGGCCAGGCGGATACGCGCGCCGTTGGCGCCACCGCGCTTGTCCGAACCACGGAAGGTACGGGCGCTGTCCCAGGCCGTGCTGACCATGTCGCCGATGCTCAAACCGCTGGCGGCGATCTTCGCTTTCACCGCCGCCACGTCATAGTCGGTGCGGCCGGCCGGCACCGGGTCCTGCCAGATCAGGTCTTCCACCGGCGCGTCCGGGCCGATGTAGCGTGTCTTCGAGCCCATGTCGCGGTGGGTCAGCTTGAACCAGGCGCGAGCGAAGGCGTCCGAGAAGTAGGCCGGATCTTTGTGGAAACGCTCGGAAATCTTGCGGTACGCCGGGTCCATCTTCATCGCCATGTCGGCGTCGGTCATGATCGAGTTGTAGCGAATCGAGGGGTCTTCGACATCGACCGGTTTGTCGGCTTCGCTGATGTTGATCGGTTCCCACTGCCAGGCGCCGGCCGGGCTCTTCTTCAGTTCCCAGTCATAGCCGAGCAACAGATCGAAATAGCCGTTGTCCCATTGTGTCGGGTGCGTCGTCCAGGCGCCTTCGAGGCCGCTCGACGCGGTATCCCGACCGATGCCGCGACTGCTGTGGTTGATCCAGCCGAAGCCCTGTTCTTCGAGTTCCGCGCCTTCCGGACTCGCACCCAGGTTGGCGGCGCTGCCGTTGACGTGGCACTTGCCGACGGTGTGGCCGCCGGCCGTCAGGGCGACGGTTTCCTCATCGTTCATCGCCATGCGCTCGAAGGTGACACGCACATCGTGGGCGGTCCGGCTTGCCGCGCAACGAATATCGGTCCATCCAAGTTTGTGCGTTTCTTCAAACGACGATTCAGGTTAGCACCGGAGAGTTTTCGACATGATGAAATTAAATGATTATTACGATCTATTAATTAGATTGAAAAAAGCCTGCGTTACGCCTTCATCCCACTGCGTTGTTTAGGGCGCGAGGCTAGCAGCCTGTCCGCCATGTGTCACAACGCTTATACTTGTGACACATCAAACAACAGGGCCGCAATCATGAAAGAACTCACCATTCGTGAAGCACGAGAAGGGTTGTCGCATCCCGAGATCATGTTCGCCGACGACGAGGAAATTCTGGTGGTGCGGCGCGGCGAGCCGGTGGCGCGGATTCTGCCGGTGACGCCGAAGCGCAAGGTGCGCTCGCTGGCGGCGTTCCGGGCGACGCAACCGTTCCAGGATGTGCCTGGCGAGGTCATCATTTCCGAAGACCGTGAAGATCGATTTTGATGCTGTATATCGACACCAGCGCCCTGATCAAGCGCTACATCACCGAAGCCGACAGCGATGAGTTCGACGCATTCTTCATGGCCCGCACGCCATTGGCGATCAGTCGTCTGAATCTGGTGGAAATGCGCTGCGCCTTGGCGCGTCGGCGGCGGAATGGTGAAATCACCGCGCTGCTGGAAGAGCAGGCGATGGACGAAGTTCGTATCGACATTCAGGATGGCGCGCTGGCGGTTCACCCGGTCAGCGACGATCAGGTCGTCCATGCCTTGCATTTGATCGACCAGGTTGCTCCGCTCCCATTGCGTACTCTGGATGCACTGCACCTGTCCACCGCGCTGCATATCGATGCCCGCGAATTCGCCACCGCCGACCGCGGTCAGGCCGAGGCAGCCAAACTACTTGGCATGACCGTTTTCACTTTTATCCAAAGCAAATCATGAACGAAACCACTACTTCCCCTTCCGAGCCGCAACACGACGAAAACCAGATCATCGCCGAGCGCCGCGAAAAGCTCGCCGGCATCCGCGCCTTGGGACAAGCCTTCCCGAACGACTTCGAGCGCCGCGACTACGCCGCCGATATGCACACGGCGCATGGCGAAACCACCAAGGAGTCGCTGGAAGCCACACCCTTGAATGTGCAATTCGCCGGCCGCATGATGCTGAAGCGAGTGATGGGAAAGGCCAGTTTTGCCACGCTGCAGGACATGAGCGGGCGGATGCAGATTTACGTCTCGAAAGAAGCCATTGGCGAAGAAGCCTACGACGCATTCAAGCGCATGGACCTGGGCGACATTCTCGGTGTCGCCGGCTATCTGTTCCGCACCAAAACCGATGAGTTGACCGTCCACGCCACCTCGGTGCGTCTGCTGACCAAGGCGCTGCGACCGTTGCCGGAGAAATTCCACGGCCTGACCGACCAGGAACAGAAATACCGCCAGCGTTACCTCGACCTGATCACCAACGAGGATGCCCGACGCACCTTCATCATCCGTTCCAAAGTGGTCTCGGCGATGCGCGATTTCTTCACTTCACACGGCTATCTGGAAGTGGAAACGCCGATGATGCATCCCATCCCCGGCGGCGCGAATGCGAAGCCCTTCGTCACCCATCACAACGCACTCGACATGCAGTTGTACCTGCGCATCGCGCCGGAGCTGTACCTGAAGCGCCTGGTGGTCGGCGGGCTGGAAAAAGTGTTCGAGATCAACCGCAACTTCCGCAACGAAGGCATCTCGACCCGGCACAACCCGGAATTCACCATGGTCGAGTTTTACGAGGCCTACCGCGATTACCGCTACCTGATGGATTTCACCGAAGCGATGTTCCGCGACATCGCACTGAAAGTGCTGGGCACGACGACGGTGCCGTATCAGGGCCACCAGATCGACCTCGGCGCGCCGTTCGCCCGTCTCACCGCGCTCGATGCCGTGCGTCATTACCACCCGGAACTGCGCGACGCACCGCTCGACGACATGGCTTTCGTGATCGAGGAACTGAAGCGTCGCAAGATATCCTTCCGCCCGAAGGACGGTCTTGGCGGCCTGCAACTGACGCTGTTCGAAGAAACCACCGAACACCTGCTGATCCAGCCTACCTTCATCATCGACTACCCGGCGGAAACCTCGCCGCTGGCGCGCCGCAACGACCTCGACCCGAATTTGACCGACCGTTTCGAACTGTTCATGGTCGGCCGCGAAATCGCCAACGGCTTCTCCGAACTGAACGATCCGGAAGATCAGGAAGCGCGTTTCGATGCCCAAGTCGAAGCCAAGGAAGCCGGCGACGAGGAAGCCATGTTCAAGGACAAGGACTACATCCGCGCGCTCGAACACGGCCTGCCGCCCACCGCCGGCGAAGGCATCGGCATCGATCGTCTGGTCATGCTGTTGACCGACTCGCCCAGCATTCGCGATGTGATCCTGTTCCCGCAGTTGCGACGCCAGGACTGATCAATTGATCAGCTGCAGCGGCGTCGTCTCCAGCAAGTAGATCAGCGCATCGTAACGCCAGGGTACGCGGGTCGGCAGGTAGTACAAAGCATCCTGTTCAGGCAGATATACAACACCGATGCCGCGATGTCCCAAGGTCTGGTTCAGCGCCATGTTGTCGCGTTCTGATTGGCTAAAAGTCAGCCACCAGTCCGGCTTGGCAGCATCGCTAGTCTGCAGCAGCAATGCCTCAAGACTGTTCGGATGGGCAGGTGCAAGCGGAGTAATTCCGGGCGTCTCGCCCCACGCCGCTGCGGCGATGGTACGGCCCTGCGAGGTTGCGAGGCCGATGCTATACACCCGATGCATGCCCAATGCGTTACGGCTTAGCTGACCGACGTTGTGCATGCCCAGCACGCCCAGCCCGGTGTAATAAGCGTCGCCGATATGGCTGTTGTGCGCCCAGACAATGCCCCTGCGGCGTTTGCCGCTAGCTGACCCGCCCTCCAGATGCGCTGCCAGCACCTGCCACATGTGGCTGGCGCGCAGATTCCAGGATGCCGCGTCGGATGACGCTCGATAGTCGCTGGCCGCATTGGCTACAACACGCATATGGCGTTGAGCTTCCTCGTATCGGAATGTAGTGTTGGCTGGCCAGTTTGCGACATCCGAGTTCAATGCCGCCTCGGCCGTGCGCAGGGCTTCCAGACAATCTGCCGCCAACTCGGCGGGTGCCTGGGCATGGGTTTCAGCACTCTCACCCAAGCGGGCGAAACAGGCTAGTTGTGCAGCAAATCCTGCAGCACGTTCAGGGCGATGTCGTTGCAGCAACGTCAGCAAAGCATCTAACGCTGCCCAGGGATCATAAATGTCCATACCGACCAAACCAGCACGTTCCTCGGCCGGCCGTTGCATATTGAAAGCGCGCAGCCATTCGGCAAATTCAGCGAACTCACGATTCCGCCACATCCAAGCCGGCCAACGCATGAAGGTGCGCAGCACGTCAGCTGCGTGCACAAATTTATCGCCGCGCCCCTGCACGTAGTCGTTCAGCCGCGCCAATGCCGCGCTATCGCCCTCCACGGCAACGAAGTTGAAAGCCTGTTCGGTGATCAGGCGACGGCTCAGTTGGTCTCGCCAGACATAAAATTCATGACTGCCATGGGTTGCCTCACCCATCAAAACAAGGTCGCGCTGACCAGCCTGCGTGATTAGCGGATCGAGATCGTCTGGACCCGTGAGCGAGTGCGCCTTCTGTCGCACCAGTTCATGCCATGCGTCAGGCGTATCGATGTCGTGTTTGACTTCGGCCGCCGCACCCGGGACAGCCGCAAACAGCCAACCAGCCAAACACAGGCCGATGGGTGGTCCGCAAGAGAACATCCCTACAAGCGCGGCCAGAAAACGTCTCCCACCCATTTTTGCAGGGAGCGGGATTATCCAATAAGTGAGCATGATCGAAGTCATAAACATCAGTTGGCGGCATTGGCACGAAACATCGCGAAGGATAAGGAGCGATAAATTGCGCTACAAGGTAGAACCTTGAAATCAGCACTTCCTGTAGGCAAATCATTCCCACAAATAATACGTATTACTTTTTGTTCATATTTCATATTAAGATGTATCCACTTGGTTGAATTCCCACGATGATGAATTTTCGTTTTCTCCTGCTTGCGCTGCTGAGCCCGACTGCAGCTTTCGGTCACGACATCTGGATCGAACGCATCGGCTTGATGCACAGCCTCGCCTACGGGCATGAACGTTCCAGCCACGCCGGTGAAAATCGGCTGCAATATCAGCCTGAAACCGTGCAGCAAGCGCGCTGCTTCGACACAACCGGGCAAGACCTTCCGGCAGAGCGTGGGCGGCAGTATCCGGTCACGCTGAAGGGCGATTGCGCCGTCAGCTGGTTTCTGCTTTCCAGCGGCTACTGGAGCAAAACACCCTATGGAACAAAAAACCTGCCGAAATCCGAAGCCGGCGCGGTGATCGACAGTTGGCGGTCAGTGGAGGCCATAAAACGCATCGACCGCTGGAGTGAAGCGCTGGTGCGCCCCTTGACCAAGGAACTGGAACTGGCGCCGACGGATAACCCGCTCAACCTGAAAGCCGGAGACAAGCTGCACCTGCGCGCCTATTTCCAGGGCAAACCTGCCGCCAATGTGACGGTGGCCTATTTTGGCAAGCCGCGCGGGGTCAGCGGCGCTGACGGCACGGTGAACATCCGCCTGAATCAGCCCGGCATCCAATTGATCGAAGCCAGCCTGGAGCAACCCCTCAACGACGGCAAGGCCGACAAGACCATCCACGCCTCGTCCTTCCAGTTCGAAATCAAATGAAAACTGCACAACGTCTGTTACTGAGCGCTGTCCTGCTCATGTCCTGGCCAGTCTTTGCGCATGACCTGCAATACACCGTGATCAGCGGCCAGGCGGTGGTGATCAAGCTGTTCTATGCCGACAACTCGCCATTTACCTTCGAGGCTTACGAGATTTATCGCGAGGCTGAAAAGCTGCCCTATCAGGTCGGACGCACTGACAGCCAGGGCCGTATTGCCTTCCTGCCCGATCGTGCCGCGAGATGGCGCGTGAAGGCGATTTCGGAAGATGGCCATGGCCTCGATTTCAAAGTCAGCACCGATGCCGCCGCCAATCTCGCCGGTTCTGAAAAACCTGCCTTCGAGCGCTACAGCCGCATCGTCATCGGCGTAGGCCTGATTTTGGGTCTGTTCGGTTTTCTAAGCCTATATTTCAAAAGGAATAAGTCATTATGAAATCAATCGCTTAC
>JBBQQT010000034.1:0-25341 GCA_038215555.1 Burkholderiales bacterium
TGCCGCTTTCGGCCTGTATTTCGTGCTCGGCAACCCGATGTCGTTGATCGCCATTGCCGAAGCGCAAGCAAATCCGCCGCTTGCACAAGGTGCGCAGGGTGAGCACGACATCATGCAGATGATCAAGAAGGTCGAGGAAAAGACCAAGACCGATCCAAACAACGTCGAAGCCTGGGTCATTCTCGGCAAGACCTATGCCGCTGTTGGACATTGGCCGGAGGCGCTGCATGCCTATGAAAAGGCGATCAAGTTGCAGCCGGATGCACCGGCCATCATGACCGGTTATGCCGAAGCAGTGGCGATCAGCAATGATCGCGTGCTGAAGGGGAAACCGATCGAGCTGATCCTGCAAGCGCTGGAAAAAGACCCGAATGACCTGAAGGGGTTGGAACTGGCCGGCATCTACAACTTCCAGGAAAAGAATTTTGCCCAGGCGGCTTATTACATGAAGCATCTGTACAAGTTGCTGCCGCCGGAATCGCCTTATGCCCAGGATATTCTGGAAGCACAAAAGGAAGCCAACCGCTTGGCGCGTGGCGCAACCACCGGGCTCGACAATCTGGCCGATCCGGCAGCGCCGAAAGCAGCGCCAGCCGTGCCGGGCGCGACCGTGCATGGCATGGTCGATATCTCGCCAGCCCTGAAAGCGAAAATAAGCGATACCGACGTTGTCTTCCTGTTTGCCCGTTCAGCCGCCGGTGGCGCGCCAGTCGCGGCGATTCGTTCAACCGCCGGAAAATTTCCGCTTGAATTCGAACTCTCCGACGCAATGGCAATGAACCCGGACAACAAGCTGTCCAATTTCAAGGAAGTCACGTTGATGGCGCGAGTTTCAAAATCTGGCCAGCCGATGGGCGCGGCGGGCGATCTTGAAGGCTCGCTGGCCAATGTCAAAATCGGTTCCAAGGGCAATAAACTGGTCATCGACAAGATCAAACCGTGATGGATCTGGCGTCACGATAAATTCAAGCCCGCTCCGTACAAGGCGTTGAGCCAACGTGTTGAAATTTAATTGACCCACCGCGTTCCGTAAGGGACGCGGCTTTATTTGGTCCAGCACAAAATTTTGCTGGACCATAGCCAGATCAGCAAGCGGGCACCGGCACCTTGTATTTAAGTCAGGCCCATGGCTAACCGCATCGTCGCCATCAATCCGGCGTTCACCGCCACGACCGGCTACAGCGCGGCGGAAGCGCTTGGCCAAACTCCCGCCCTGCTCAAATCAGGCCGTCATCCAGCCGCCTTCTACCAGGCCATGTGGCAGTCGCTGAATACCACCGGCCGCTGGCAAGGCGAGATTCTCAACCGGAAAAAGAATGGCGAGATCTATAACGAGTGGCTGACGATCAGCACCATTTACTACGCAGACAGCCTGCCGCAGCGCCGGGTGGCGATGTTCTCCGACATCACCGAGCAGAAGCGCGCCGAAGCCACCATCTGGCGGCAGGCCAACTACGACCCGCTGACCGGCTTGCCCAACCGCAATCTGTTCCGCGACCGGCTGGAACAGGAGATCAAGGGCTTGCGTGGCCAACAAAACCCGCTGGCGCTGTTGTTTATCGATCTCGACAATTTCAAGGAAATCAACGACACCCTCGGCCACGATCATGGCGACTTGTTGCTGGTTGAGGCGGCCCGGCGCATTGGCGGCTGCATGCGCGAGGGCGATACCGTGGCGCGCCTGGGCGGCGACGAATTCACCGTGATTCTGCCCGGGCTCGACGATGCCCCGCGCATCGAGCAGGTGGCGCAGATGATCTTGCAAGAGGTCGCCCGGCGCTATGAACTGGGCGCGGAGATCGGCCATATCTCGGCCAGCATCGGCATCACGCTGTTTCCGGCCGACGCCACGGATAGCGAATCGCTGCTCAAGCACGCCGACCAGGCCATGTTCCAATCCAAGGCGCTGGGGCGCAACCGCTACAGCTACTTCACGGCGACCATGCAGCAGGTGGCGCAGGATCGTCTGCAACTGAGCAACGAGCTGCGCGGCGCGCTGGCCGCCGGCCAGTTGATGGTGTATTACCAGCCGATCATCCGCCTGGCGACCCTGCGCTGCGTCAAGGCAGAAGCGTTGCTGCGCTGGCGCCATCCGCTGCGCGGCATGGTCGGGCCGGCCGAGTTCATTCCGCTGGCAGAACAGATCGGCCTGATCGGCGAGATTGGCCACTGGGTGTTTTGCCAGGCGGCCGGCCAGGTCAAGCAATGGCGCGATCTGGGCACAGCGTGCGTTCAAGTCAGCGTGAACAAGTCGCCGCGCCAGTTTTTCGATGTCGCTGACCACCATGACTGGTTTGAGCCTCTGCGCGCGCTCGACTTGCCGGCGGCGAGCATCAACATCGAGATCACCGAGGGCCTGCTGCTCGACGCCCGCGCCTCGGTGAAGGAGAGCCTGTCGCGCTTTCACGCGGCCGGCATGCAGATTTCGCTCGATGACTTTGGCACCGGTTACTCGGCCTTGTCCTACCTGAAGAAGTTTCCCATCGATTACCTCAAGATCGACCAGTCCTTCGTCCGCGACATGGTGAGCGATCCCACCGATCAGGCGATCGTCGAAGCCATCATCGTCATGGCGCACAAGCTCGGCATGCAGGTGGTGGCGGAGGGCGTGGAAACCATTGAACAACGCGATCTGCTGGTGGCCGCCGGCTGCGACTATGCGCAAGGCTATCTGTTCGCCCGGCCGTTGCCGCAGGATGAATTTGTGACGTATCTGGAAAACGACATGAAGGCGTGTCGGCCATGAAACCGACTTATCCACCGCAGCAGCTGGTCGATGAACTTGCGGGTACACCAGATCGAGCTGGAACTGCAGAACGAGCAACTGCAAGCCGCCCGCAGCGAAGCCGAAGCGACGCTGGCGCGCTACACCGATATTTACGACTTCGCTCCGGTGGGCTACTTCACGCTGCAGCGCTTTGGCGAGATTACCCAGACCAACCTGGCCGGCGCGCGCCTGCTGGGCGTGGAACGTGCCTTGCTGACGGGCAAGAGGTTTGGCCGGTTCGTTGCCGAAGCCGATCTGCCCGCCTTCAACACCTTCCTGCTGCAGGTGTTTGTGGGCGAATTACCGCAAACCGGCCAGCAAAATTGTGAAATCGAGTTGATGAGAGCCAACTAGCCGCCGCGCGTTGTGCTGATCAAGGCTGCGCTTTCCGCCGATGGCCAGGAATGCCGCTTGGTGGTGGAGGACATCACCGCACGCAAGACCACCGAAGCCGAACTGACGAAATACCGGGAGCACCTCGAACAACGGGTGGCAGAGCGTACTGCGGAACTCTCTATCGCGAAGGAAGGCGCCGAAACCGCCAGCCGCGCCAAGAGCACTTTCCTCGCCAACATGAGCCATGAAATCCGCACGCCGATGAGCGGCATTCTCGGCATGGCCCATCTGCTGCGTCGCGGTGGTGTTACGCCGGCGCAGGCGGCAAAACTCGACCAGATTGACGCCGCCGGCCAGCACCTGCTTTCCGTCATTAACGACATCCTCGACATCTCCAAGATCGAGGCCGGCAAACTGGTGCTCGAAGACATCCCGGTCAACATCAACGCCCTTGCCGGCAACGTGAGGTCCATGCTGTTCGAGCGGGCGCAGGCCAAGGGGCTCGCGTTGGCGGTCGAAATATCGCCGCTACCGCCTCACCTGCGTGGCGACCCGACCCGGATCCAGCAGGCCCTGCTCAACTACGCTACCAACGCCATCAAGTTCTCCGTGGCCGGCACCATTACCCTGCGCGTTCGCAGCGAAGAAGAAACCGCCACCAGCGTGCTGCTGTGCTTCGAGGTGCAGGACGCCGGCATCGGCATCACGCCCGAGGTCCGTGCCCGACTGTTCTCGACCTTCGAGCAGGCCGACAATTCGACCACGCGCAAGTTCGGCGGCACCGGCCTGGGCCTGGCCATTACCCGTTACTTGGCCGAACTGATGGGTGGGGGCGCCGGATTCGAGAGCACGCCCGGACAGGGCAGTACCTTCTGGTTCACGGTACGACTGCCGATAGACTCGGCGGCCACGGCACTACCCGCCGGGATGCTGAAAGGCGATGCCGAACGGATGTTGAAGCGGGATTACGCCGGGCACCACATCCTGCTGGTCGAGGACGAACCGATCCTTCGCGAGATTGCGTTGATATTGCTTGAAGAGACCGGGTTGGTGATTGACGCCGCCGAGGATGGCGATATTGCGGTGGAGATGGCGGCACAGAATGACTATGCGCTTATCCTGATGGACATGCAGTTGCCGAAGATGGACGGCGTGGCCGCCACGGAGGTCATCCGCAGGTCAGCAACCGGGAAAATAGTGCCTATCGTCGCGATGACGGCAAACGCCTTTGCCGAGGACAGAAAGCGCTGCATGGACGCCGGGATGAACGACTTCATCTCCAAGCCATTTATGCCGGACGATCTGTTTGCGATGATTCTCAAGTGGCTGGCGCGGGAGAATTGCTAGCAACCTGTCGGACTTTCCCCGCTTGTACCCCGCGGGACTTTGCAGCCGACGATTCCAAAGTCCGACCATTGGACCAGGGCCCCTTTAAATTGAAACAAGCTCACGGCTCAGGGCGACCGGGCTGTGTGTTTCACGTTAAAGGTAGCGCCATCACAGCCTGGCGCTTAAATCACCAAATCAATGTGCGATGGCGTACAGAGTGTTGCAGTTGTATCGGATAACGTGGCAATCGGTGATTGGTGAATCGATTGATAAATTGTTCTTTACCGCCAATCCGGTTGTTTAACCCACACAGAAGGCAATCTCATGAACAGCATCGTTTATATCGTCGGCTTGGTCGTCATCATCTTGTTCGTCCTGGGGTTTTTCGGGCTACGGTAGTTATTCCCAGCACCAGGATCAGTTGATGGACAGATAGGTCGATGAGTACAACATCAGAAACTGTCCCAGCGTCTGGCGGACAAAATGTCTGCTTGGTCATGGCTGTTTCTCTTGGTTGAGCGGGTACCAAACGCAGTACCTTCGCGGTCATCTCTCGGACTGTCTGACTCTGCCAGGTTAACGTGAAACACACAGTTCCGTTCGCCTTGAGCTTGTCGAAGGGCACTTCGATCGTGGGGTCCTTCGACAAGCTCAGGGCGAACGGTTTCATGATTTGGGGTGACGACCCACGCCATGAAAGTTAGCCGGCAAGCCAATCAGACTTTATTTAGCTCGGTGACCCAGACTCCCACGTCGAGGCTTGCGCCAAGTGGGCCGACGAACGAGCCGGCTACAGGCGGTACAGACTCTGGCAAGCGAGCCACGGCGACAGCGGTGTGATCGGTTCCAACGATTTTTCCGATGGTGGGATCAAAGCCTTTCCAGCCCGCGCCTGGCAGAAATACCTCGGCCCAGGCATGGGTTGAGCCGTAATTGGCGGACGACGGCTCAGCGTAAAGGTAGCCGCTGACAAAACGCGCGGCGAGGCCCAGGTGACGTGCGGTTTCCATGAACAGATTCGCAAAATCGCGGCAGGAACCGGTACCGCGAGACAGGGTGTCCGCGGGCGTTTGAACGCCGGGTTGCTCGCGCGCCTGATATGCAAAAGACTGGTTGATGTGAACGCACATGCGTTGCAACAGGGCGTAGGTCTGGATGGGCTCGCCTGTCCGCCACAAACTGGCAAGCCATTTGGCAAGCGGCCCAGAGGCCTGCCGTGTGGCAGTCAGCATGTAGGGAGTCAATACGATGCTGTCT
Source organism: Burkholderiales bacterium (assembly GCA_038215555.1). Taxonomy (GTDB): domain Bacteria; phylum Pseudomonadota; class Gammaproteobacteria; order Burkholderiales; family Thiobacillaceae; genus PFJX01. Next base: position 5,690 of record JBBQQT010000034.1, read on the forward strand.
TCCGCACCATAGGCAAACGGATAGTCTGCCGCGTAAGCGTCCACCAGAAAATCGAGGGGGGATTCGTTGAATTGCTGAATGATGATTTCGCTCTCGATCACCAGTTGTTGGGTCGGCGTGTCGAAGGTCGCTATCGCCACCGAGTTGTCTTCCACATCGTTGTGCCACCGCAGGGTGGCTGCCGGCGTGATGTCCAGCGATGAGGATTCGATGCGCAGTTCGTGGCCCTCTTTTGGCCGCAGGCGCAAGGCGTGCGGTTCAAGCCGCACCAAGCCGGAAAAATTGTAATAGGTGCGATGAAGGATTTTGAAGCGCCGCATCTTTTGTTAACTCTCTCGATTTCTGCGGTGCCCCCGCACGGCGGCACCCACATAAGTGACTCAATTTGGAAGGATAGGAAATTCAAGTGCACTTACGGAAGTATCCGGGCCGGGTCGGCGTAGTCAATCCGGGATTTCGTGCGGCCGGAACTTGCCCCCTGCGAACATTCCTTGATCAGTCAGGAACTTTGCCCGCAACCAGTGTCCGTTAGGCGTCGCAGAACATGCCCATCCTCCTTTGGCATAAGAAAAAAATCCCGCCATGGACCTCATCGCGCATGGTTTATGGGCTGGATGGGGGTCGGCTATCGCAAACGATGAACAGTGGCTTCGGTCAAGTGAAGTTTCAGTTGCCGTCCTACCGGCGAAAGCCGGTATCCAGCGGTGGCGCAGACAAGTTCCACTGGACCCCGGCTTACGCCAGGGTGACGGTTTCAAATATATTCAGGCCCGATCAAAAGGTTCAACGGCGGACGCGCGGCCGCAATGAAGTCCTTGGGCTCAGTAACGTCCCACCAACAGGTTCAACGGCGGACGCGCGGCCGCAATGCTGGTTTGGTCTCACGCGGTCTGGCCGGGCTGGTGCGCACGACAGGGGCATCGCTGCTGCGTGTCAACGTGAAATCCCCGCTACCTTCGATGCCGAGGGTTTTCGCTAGATAGGGCAAGCATTCGCGCATCCTGTCGGCCAGCGTCCAGGGCGGATTGACGATGAACATGCCGCTGCCGTGCATGCCGAAGCCTTCCTTCGATGGCGCGCTGATACTGAGTGTGGCGTTGAGCCAGTCAACGCCTTTAAGCCGGGCGAAGCGTTCGGCCAGTCGCTGTGCTTCCTGGCGTTGCAACAACGGGTACCAAATCGCGTAAACGCCGGTGGCGAATCGTTCCAGGCTGTCGGTGAGCGCCTGGAACACATGCGGGTAATCGGCTTTGTCTTCGTAGGAAGGGTCGATCAGCACCAGCGCGCGGCGGGATGGCGGCGGCAGCAGGGCTTTCAGGCCGGCGAAGCCATCGCCGCGGGTGACGATGATCTTGTTGCCGGCATCGGGAAAGGTCTTGCCGAGCAGGTCGACATCGGTCGGATGCAGTTCGAACAGGCGCATGCGGTCCTGTTCGCGCAGCAGCTTTGACGCCAGATAGGGGGAGCCGGGATACAACGTGAGATTGCCGGCCGGATTGATCGCCTGGATCACGGCCAAATATTCCGCCAGCGCCGGCGGTAGATCGGTCTGCCGCCAGAGCCTGGCGATGCCGGTTTCATGTTCGGCGTTCTGGCTGGCGTAACCCGCATCCAGCCCGTAAGCGCCGGCGCCGGCATGGGTGTCGATGAACCAGTAGGGCTTGTCCTTCTGCGCCAGATAGCGCATCAGGTTGACCAGAATGCAGTGTTTCAGCACATCGGCATGATTGCCGGCATGGAAGGCGTGGCGGTAGCTGAGCATGGGTAGGTAAGCCGAAAATGGGGAGCCCGGCGATTGTCCTTTATGGCATGGCGAACTGTTGCTGAAATAGTCTGGCTATGAGATCACGCAGGTCCGGCGCGGCGCATTCCAGTTTGATTGCGCTGTCCCAACTGCGCAGCCAGGTCAATTGCCGTTTGGCCAGTTGGCGCGTGGCGGCGGCGCCTTGTTCGTAAAGCGTGGCCGCATCGATTTCTTCATCAAGAAAACGCCAAGCTTGACGATAGCCGACGCAGCGCATCGAAGGCATGCCGGGGTGGAGTGCATAACGCACGCGCAATTCACGCAATTCTTCGACCAGGCCTTGTTCCAGCATCTGGCCAAAACGCAGGTTGATGCGCTGGTGCAGCCAGACGCGGTCGGCCGGGAAGAGGGCGAATTCGAGCCAATTATCTTGCGCGACCGGTGTTTGGGCGATGAACAGCGCTGACATCGGCCCGCCGGTGGTCAGACACAGTTCCAGCGCGCGCTGGATGCGTTGCGAGTCGTTCGGTTGCAGGCGGGCTGCGGTTTCCGGGTCGAGATCACGCAGTCGCGCATGCAAGGCCGGCCAGCCCTCGATGGCGGCTTGCGCTTCCAGTTCGGCGCGTATCGCCGGGTCGGCCGGCGGCAGATCGTCGAGGCCGCCGCGCAGCGCGCGAAAGTACAACATGGTGCCGCCAACCAGCAGCGGCACGTTGCCGCGCGCGCGTATCGCGGCCATCACCGCCAGCGCATCCTGTTTGAAGCGACCGGCTGAATAGGCCTCGGTCGGGGGCAGCAGGTCGATCAGATGATGCGGCGCTTGCGTCAGCGTCGCCGCATCCGGCTTGGCGGTGCCGATGTTCATGGCGCGGTACACCAGCGCCGAATCAACGCTGACGATTTCCAGCGGAAACCGCTGGCACAGCCAGACCGCCAGATCGGTCTTGCCGCTGGCAGTGGGGCCCATCAGGCTGATGGCGTACGGGGGCATGGGTCGGGTGAATTACAACGGGAGGCTATTGATACGTTGGAGAAATGTTTAAACGGCCCCCCTCTCCCAGCCCCTCCCCCGCTTGCCGGGGAGGGGCTGGGAGAGGGAGTCGGAGTCGATGCAACATTATCTGGCCGCTTCAACAAATGCCGGTATCGGCATACAACTCGGCAATCGGAATCTGCACATCGACGCAGGCCAACTGCACGGTTTCGCCGGCTTCGTAGATGTCCTGCATCCACCCCGCCGGGGTGCGACGAAAGACTTCGACCCAGGCCTTGTTCTGGTCGATCAGTACATATTCGATCAAGCTGGACACGCGCCGGTAGGACAACAGTTTTTCCCTGCGATCCACCGTTTCGGTCGAGTCGGACAACACTTCGACGACCAGTTTGGGCGCTTGCAGGAAATCCTTCGGCGCGTCCGGACTCAGATCGGATGCATCGCAGGTCGCCACGACATCCGGGTAGTAATACGCGGAATCGGCGTGGACCCGCACTTTCATGTCCGCCATGAACACGGCGCACGGTTGGCCGCGCAGCCCCTGGCGCAAGGCGATTGCTGCATTCAATGCCAGCGTGCCATGCCGCTTCGAAGCGCCGGCCATGGCGAACACTTCGCCAGCGACATATTCATGCTTGTTTGCCGATGCGGCTTCGTTGTTGAGGTAATCGGTTTCGGAGTAAAAGGCGACGGTTGCGTGTTGCATGGTGGTGCTCCTGCATAAGATGGCGTGATTATCCTGAAAATCGCGTTGAAGTGATCCCGTCGGTGCGCATGGCGCACCCTACACGTTTCTAGCCCAGCACCGTCAGCCGGCTCTGCCCGCCGGATTGCGCTTGCACCTGAATCTGCACGCCGATGCGTTCCGCCATTTCATGCACATGCGAAATGACACCAACTTTGCGGCCGAGGGTTTGCAGTTTGTCGAGCGCGTCCATCGCCATGTTCAGGGTATCCGCGTCGAGGCTACCGAAACCCTCGTCGATGAACAATGACTCGACCTTGACGCTGTGCGAAGACAACGAGGCGAGGCCGAGCGCCAGCGCCAGCGAGACCAGAAAAGATTCGCCGCCGGACAGCGAATGCACCGAACGCTTTTCATCGCCCATGTCCTGATCGACCACCAGCAGGGTCAGGCTGTCGGTCAGGCGTTCGAGCCGGTAACGCCGCGACAGGTCGGCCAGATGCCGGTTGGCGTAGCCGAGCAGCACATCGAGCGTGTATTGCTGGGCGATGCGGCGGAATTTGCTGCCGTTGGCGGAGCCGATCATTTCATTCAGCCGCGCCCAGATTTCCAGGCGGGTGGACTGTTCGCGCAACGCTTCGAACAGGCCGGCGGCTTTCAGACGGCGCTCGTCGTCTTGGCGCAGCGCAACTTCTTTCTCAACGGCGGCGGCTTTTTCCTGTGCCAACACGGGCAGGATTTCAGCCCATTTCGCCTCCAGGCTGGCAGCCGGTTCGTTGCCAGCGTTGTTGGTCAGATGCACGGTGAGATGCGCCTGGCGTTCCTTCAGCACGGTCAACTCGGTGTCGACGGCTTTGTCCAGCCCGGCCAGTGCGTTGCGCTCGGCATTGAGCCATTGCGCGTCGATCGGCAACAGCGCAAGCAAACCGGCCAGATCGAGCGGCGCCTCGCTGTCCGCATTGAACGCGATCAGCCATTGGGTGCGCGCAGCGTCGGCTTGCTCGACCCGCGCTTGCAGTTCGGCCAGATGTTTGGCGCTCAGCGCGCAGGTCGTAATCGCCTGGGTAGCGCGGGTGCGGGCGTCATGGGTGGATTTTTCCTGCGCCGTGACGGCGGTTTGGGCGGCTTCCAATACACGCGCCAGTTCGGTTTCCAGGGTGACAGCCGGCTTGCCGCCGAGCAGCAAAGTGCGGCCCTGTAGCTTGCCGTGCAATTCGGTGGCCTTTTCATTTGCCGTCTCGCGCAGCCGCGTTGCCTGCTCGCCGAGTTGGGCAAGCAGGCTGGCGGCGGCGCTGATCTGGCCGCTCAATTCGGCCAGTTTGCGGGTCTGCACCTCTTGTGCGTTGTGCTGCTTTAGCCAGGTCGCGGCGTCGGCTTGGCGAGCCAAGCGGAAAGCTGCCGGCGCGCGCTGCCAGTCGTCGTGCCAGTCTGCAGTGGTTGGCACGGTATCCAACACCGCATCCAGTTGATCCAGCAAGCCGGCCAAATGGCGACTGGCTTGTTCAAAACGCTGCTGCGCGGCTTGTACGGCGTGCCCGGCAAGATTCAACGTCTCGCGCGCTTTCAGGCTGGCTTCCCGCGCCAGTTGTTCGGCGACTTGCGCCTTCGCCAGCGTGGCCAGTGCGGTGTCGCGCGATTTCTGATCACTGCGCAGTTCGGTTTCCTGTGCCGTCAGCTTCTCCAGGGTGCTCGCGTTGGTGCGGATTTGTTCGGCAAGCTGAGCCGCGAGTTGCACCACAGCATCGGTATTTTCGATCAGGTCAAGTCCGCTTGACTTGGCCGCGGCCTGCCAGAGGCCGGCGGCTTCGTCGCGGCGGCGGCTCAGTTCGAGCAGGCGGGCAGCGAACGTTGTCAACTGCTTGTCCTGTTCCTTCAGCGTCGCGGTCTGGGCGGCCTCGTCTTTGGTCAGCGCCTCCAACTGGCGGCGTAGTGCCTCATGTTCGGCCTGTTGCGCCGAGTGCAGTTGGTGCAGACGATGTGCGCCATCGGATTCGGCATACGGGTGAACGGTCGCGCCGCAGACCGGGCAGGCTTCATCGCTGACCAAGGCTGCGCGCAGCGCGTCGACATCCTGATTGCAGGCGGCCTGCAGGCGTTGCAACGCACGTTCGGCCTGCTGCAACTGGCCGGCCAGGCCGGGGCGTTGCAGGGTCAGTTGCGCCAGAGCGGTGGCGCCGGTTTGCTGTGCTTGGCGCAAAGCCGCCGCGTCCTGCCCCACGGCTGCCTGTTCGCGTTGGCGTTCCTGCCAATGCGTCCAGCAGGTTTGCGCCTGTTGCAGCCGGCCGCGTTGCATTTCGGCTACGTTCTTCTGTTGCGCCAGCGCGTCCGGATCGATGCGGGCGCAGCGTTCGCTTGCCGCTTTGGCGGCTACATCGGTCTGTTCGCGTGTCGTGATGGAGGTGGTCAAGTTGGCCGCCTGACGCTCGGCATCGGCACGGGCGAGGCTTTCGGCTTGCTGTAAACGTTGCAGGTCGGCGGCGGCGGTCTGCTTCGTCGCGGCCATTTTTTCCGCGTCGAGCAGCAGATATTCCGCGTGCTTCCAGTTTTCGGCCAAGCTGGCGTGTTGCTGGTGCGCGGCCAGCCAGACGTTGGTTTCGGTGCGTGATTTTTCGGTGTGTGCCTGTTGTTGGTTCAGCGTCTGCTGCAGTTTCTGCTGCGTGACGACATCCTTGCCAGCGGCTTCCAGCGCGTGTTTCGCCGCCTGGCATTGCGGCGCCAGCAGCGCGATTTCGGTGTCGAGTTTCTTCGCGGCGTCGATCTCGGGTTGCTGTTGCTTGAGTGCCTGGCGGGCCTGAACGAGGTCTTGTTGCGTCTTGATCAGCGTGGTTTCGGCCAGCGTTGCGGCCTGTTCGGCGGCAAGCTGTTCGGCCGCCTGGGTTTGCAGTGCCTTGGCGGCTTGCTGTGTGTCCTGTTCCAGACGCACACATTCCGCCTGCAGCGGGCGCGCCGGTTCAACGGCGGTGATGCGGGCCCACTGCGCGCGTCGCTCGACGGCGGCTTGCTGGGCCAGGTTGGCCTGATCCAGCTTGGTTTGTGCCTGCGCGATGTTCACTTCCAGTTGCTTCAGTTGCTGGTGCCAGCGCAGCGCGGCTTCCAGCTTGAGCTTGTCCTGTTCGCGCGCGGTAGCAGTGGCTTGCGCCTGTTTCAGCGCGGCTTCCAGTTCGGCGCGAACGGTATCTTGCAGCGGCGGCGCATCGGCCAGTTGCCGGTTCAAGCCGTCCAGCGCCTGCTTTTCCAGGCCGTAACGCTCGAACACGCGGATCGACAGGCGCTCGAAACGCTCGCTGCCGGTCAGCGTTTGCAACAGTTCGGCGCGGGCGTTGTCGTCGGCTTTCAGGAAGGCGGCGAAATCGTTTTGCGCCAGCAGGACGGCGCGGGTGAACTGAGGAAAGCTGAGGCCGATCAGGCGCACGATGGCAGCATGCACTTCATTCTTCAACGTGCCGCCGACTGGTTGCTGGTCGGCGATCCGGCTCAGCAGATAGTCGACATTCTGCAGCTTGCCGTTGCTGCGGCCGCGCGCCCGCCGCACCGTCCAGCGAGCGCGGTAGGCGATGCCGTCGATGCCGACGAAATCGACTTCCGCGTAGCCATCGCCGCAACCCCGGCGCAGCAGGTTGCGCGGGTCGGACGGCGTGACCTGATCGGCATGCACATCGGGAATCTTGTCGCCGGCGGCGTGCGTCAGGCGGGGCGTGTCGCCGTACAGTGCCAGACAGAGCGCGTCGAGCAAGGTGCTCTTGCCCGAGCCGGTGGGGCCGGAAATGGCATACAGACCGGCATTGAGGAGTGGCTCGCGGCTGAAATCGACTTCGAACGGGCCGGCCAGGCTGGCCAGGTTGTTGCCGCGGATGGCGAGGATTTTCATGCTTGAACCTCGTCCGGAAGATTCAATATTTCGTTGAACGCGGCGAGCAGGTCGGCCGGCGGCACAGCGCCATATTTCGCCACATAGGCATCGTTGAAGATCGCCAGCGGGTCAAGTCGGCCGAGTTCGTCGAGCGAGTTCGGCGCGCTGCCTGCTGCGCTGTCGCGCTTGACGACGCGGGCGTCGATGCGCGCCAGTCGCACCGGCTTGCCGGCCAGCGCGGCCTCGATGCGGCTGCGCAGGCCGGGCTCGGGCTGGTCGAGTAGAACGCGGACTTCCAGATACGGCTGCGCCGGCGCTTCGACGGCTTCTATTTCCAGCGCCGCCAATGCGGCTTCGACTTCGGCCAGCTGCGCGGCGGCTTTCGGTACGCGCAACAACGGTACCGCGCGTGGTACGGCAATGGGGTTGACTGCGGCCAGTTCCTCGCCGTCGAGTTCGACCTGGAGCACTTGATGCGGATAGTCGATTTCCGCAAACGATAGCGGCAGCGGGCTGCCGCAGTAACGGATGCGTTCCTGGCCGCCGACCTTCTGCGCCAGATGCAGATGGCCCAGTGCGGCGTAGGCGATGTCGTCATCGAACAATGCGCTGGACAGCATTTCCGCGCCGCCGATGACGATGCGGCGTTCGGAATGCTCCGACACCTGACCGCCGGCCATGTGGCAGTGGCCGAGCGCGATCAAGGCCTGGCCGGGTTGGCGCAACTCGCTGGCATGCGCCTGAACTTGTCGATACAGCGCGGCAATGCCTGCCAGATAGGCGTCGCCTTCCGTTTCAAGGCGCGGCACGTCGCTCAGGCGCAGGAACGGAATCGCCAGACACCAGGCGGCGATATTGCCTTGGCGGTTGCGCAGTGGCACAACCAGTTTTTCGACATCGATTTCACCTGCCATGTCGCGCGCAACAATGCCGATCACGCGCGCATCGAAGCCTTCCAGAAACGGCGCCGGCGCTTCCAGTCGGCCGGGCGAATCGTGATTGCCGGCGATCAGCACGATGTTCAGATGCGGAACCCGCATTCGCGCAGCGGTGAGAAAGCGATACAACATGTGCTGACTGGCTGCCGACGGGTTGGCGTTATCGAAAATATCGCCGCTGACCAGCAGCGCATCGATGTCATGTTCGACCAGCGTCTCGAGCAGCCAGTCGAGAAACTGCTGGTGCTCCCAGCCGCGTTCATGACCATGCAGGGTCTGGCCGAGATGCCAGTCTGAAGTGTGGAGCAGGCGCATGGCGGCGAGTTGGGTTCGAGGAAGAAGGCGTGATTCTAAGCTGCGGGGCAGGCAAGCAAGGGACGCAACGCCAGAACGATGCTGCAGCCATCACGGGAGTCTCTATAGTTCAGCCATTATCATTTTTTGATTGCGCATCATGATCTGGGAAGCCTGGCTGACGCTTGCTGTCGTCGCACTCTGCATTGGTCTGTTGGCGAGCAATCGTTATCCGCCGGATATCGTCATGCTGGGCGGCCTGACCTTGTTGTTGCTGAGCGGCGTGCTGACGCCGACCGAGGCGCTGGCCGGCCTGTCGAACGAGGGCATGGTGACGGTGGCGGTGCTTTACGTGGTGGTTTCCGGCTTGCAGGAAACCGGTGGCACCGCCTGGGTGTCGCAGTCGCTGCTGGGTCGGCCGCGTTCGGTGGCGCATGCCCAGTTTCGTCTGATGGCGCCAGTTGCCGCGTTGAGCGCCTTCCTCAACAACACGCCGGTGGTGGCGATGTTCATCCCGGCGGTGCAGGACTGGGCGAAACGGCATGGCATCGCGGCGTCGAAACTGATGTTGCCGCTGAGTTATGCCGCCATCGCCGGCGGCACACTGACGCTGATCGGCACCAGCACCAATCTGGTGGTCAACGGTTTGCTGGTGAAACAGCCCGATCAGCCCAGTCTTGGACTGTTCGAGATTGCCTGGGTCGGACTGCCGACCTTGCTGTTGACCATTGGCGTCACCATGCTGTTCGGCAGGAAGTTGCTGCCGGATCGCGGTTCCTTGCTCAGCCAGTTGCAGGACGCGCGCGAGTACACCGTGGAAATGCTGGTCGAGCCGCACAGTCCGCTGGAAGGCAAGACCATCGAGGCGGCCGGTCTGCGCCAGTTGCCCGGCATGTATTTGGTGGAACTCGATCGCGATGGCCAGTTGATGCCGGCGGTGTCGCCGCAGCAGACCTTGCGCGGCGGCGACCGGCTGCTGTTTGCCGGGGTGGTCGATTCGGTGCTCGATCTGCAGAAGATACGCGGCCTGAAGCCGGCCACCGACCAGGTCTTCAAGCTGCAATCGCCGCGTCACCAGCGGTGTCTGGTCGAGGCGGTGGTCTCCGAGAGTTTTCCGCTGCTCGGCAAGAGCATCCGCGAGGGGCGCTTCCGCACGCTATATCAGGCTGCGATCATCGCGGTGGCGCGCAATGGCGAGCGCATCCAGCGCAAGATCGGCGACATCGTGCCGCGCCCGGGCGACACGTTGCTGATGGAGACCCACCCGAGTTTCCTTGAACGCTATCGCAACACGCGCGACTTTCTGCTAGTCAGCCGGCTCGACAATTCCGCGCCGCCGCGCCACGAACGCGCCGGTATTGCCGTTGCGATCATGGTCGGCATGGTGGTGTTGGCCGCGACCGGCTGGTTGAGCATGTTGCAGGCGTCGATGCTGGCCGCCGGTCTGATGCTGCTCGGCCACTGCACTTCGGCCGGCGTCGCGCGGCGCTCGGTGGACTGGCAGGTGCTGCTGGTGATTGCTGCGTCGTTCGGCATCGGTCTGGCGCTGGAAAAAACCGGCGCCGCCGGGCTTGTCGCCGGCGGTCTGGTCGGCATGGCCGGCGACAGCCCCTGGATGGCGCTGGCCCTGTTCTTCATTGCTACTTCGTTGTTCACCAACCTGATCACCAACAACGCCGCCGCCGTGCTGATGTTTCCGATTGCCCTGGCCGCCGCCGAGCGGTTGGATGTCAGCGTGATTCCGTTCGCCATCGTGATCATGAAAGCCGCTTCGGCCAGCTTTGCCACACCGATTGGATATCAGACCAATCTGATGGTGATGGGGCCGGGCGGTTACACCTTCGCCGACTACCTGCGCCTGGGCGTGCCGCTGACCTTTCTGACCGGTGTGCTGACCGTGTTGATTGCGCCGCTGGTGTGGCCGTTCTGAGTTCGGTTGCCGCCTCTTGGTGATTCGGAGTGAATCAGTTTGAAGTCGTCACCCCGGCGTAGGCCGGGGTCCAGAAGCTTTGTCAGCGCCGCCACTGGATACCGGCCTTCGCCGGTATGACGGCAACTTCAAACTTCACTTGGCCGGATCAATAGTGGATTTGCCTGAGTTGAACACCGCTTAGAATGGGGCACGAATTTGTCCGTCATGTTGGACGGGAAGGCCACTCTCGCCATTTTTTGAATTGTTGAAGTCAGTTGAGGTCACACGATGCGCTGGTTGATTCTGTTGAGTTGTCTGTTGCTGACGGCTTGTGCCAATACCCATTTTGGCGTGCCGGAAGATGTTTGGGGGCAGATGAGCGAATCCGAGCGGATGGAGGCGATACGTGGTTACAACGAGCGCAAGCGGTTGCAGGATGAGGCCTACCAGCGTGATACGGAGACGCGGCGGATTGCCCAGCATCAGGCTGCTTTGGCGCGGCAGGAGGCGGAGCTGCGCGAAGCCGCCCTGGCGCGGGAAGCCGCACGCATGCAGGAGGAGCGAATCCGCGATATTCATGAGGGGCGGGGGCGACCTGGCGACCTGATTCGGGTCAGTTTGCAGGGCGGCCAGATGTTCATCGTTGGCAAGCACCGTGACTATGCGCCGATGGCTTTTTCCCTGGCCTCCGGCGAAAGCCGGTATATCGAGCTGGAAAGCGACGAAAGAAGGCAAGCGCCGTATCGGGCCCGCTTGCTGGTGACCTATTCGGACGGCTTGCTGCTGATTGATGGCAACGAACGCCGGCGCGACAGCCGCGCCGTGCGACTGACCTATCAAACCGAATGGCGGCATGGCATGCGCTATCGCCTGAATAGCGAAGGCCCGCTGGCATTGCGCGACGTGGAAGTCATGGTGAGCACGCCGCTGCCGGATCGGCGTCGATAAGGGGCCGTAAATGAATAACTTGGACGATGATGGGCGTGCTGGCGGGATGTGCTGCAAGGCGCCGGACACGCAGCATGGCCATTCCCTGCAAGCGACCGGCAACGCAGCAGCTCGCCCGCCAACGCGGCCAGAATGTTCTAGTTAATCTTTTGCGGCCCCTAAGTTCGCGCCATTCTGGCGCCCGGTCTTCGCCAGCAGTTGATCCATCGGGTCGCCCTGAATGAATTTTGAACGAGTTTTCCCATCTCCATTCCGGTTGCCTACATTACCGTCATCCTGATCTGGTCCACCACGCCGCTGGCGATTCAGTGGAGCAGCCTGGATGCCGGTTTCAGCTTTGCAGTCATGGCGCGCATGCTGATTGGCTTGGCGCTGGCCGCGATGTTGCTGCTGGTAGGGAAAATCGGTTTGCCGCTGCATCGCAAGGCGCGCCTGAGTTATCTCGCCGGCGGGCTCGGCATGTTCGGCGCGATGCTGTGCACTTACTGGGGTTCGCGCTACATCTCCTCCGGCTTGGTTTCTGTGTTGTTCGGCTTGGCGCCGCTGGTGACCAGCGTGCTGGCGGCGTTCTGGCTGGGCGAGAAGGCGCTGGTGCCGTTCAAGCTGGCGGGCATCGGCTTCGGGCTGGTCGGCTTGCTGGTGGTGTTCGGCGCGCAACCGGCCGATTCCACGCATGCCACCTATGGCATCGCCGCGCTGCTGATTGCTGTGCTGATCTATTCCTCCAGCCTGGTCTGGCTGAAACGCATTGGTGACGACAGTCCGCCGCTGGCCACCGTCACCGGCACGCTGGTTGTCGCGATGCCGCTGTTCATCGCTGCCTGGTGGCTGGCCGATGGCAGCATCCCGGCTGCGATTCCGCTGCGCGGCTCGTTCGCCATCGTTTACCTCGGCATCTTCGGTTCGGTGCTCGGCTTCGCGCTGTACTACTTCATCATCAAGCATGTCGAAGCCGGCAAGGTGGCGTTGATCACGCTGATTACTCCAGTGCTGGCGTTGCTGCTGGGCGCCTGGCTGAATGGCGAATGGGTGGCGTTGCGGGTCTGGCTCGGCGCCGCGTGCATCAGCCTGGGCTTGCTGCTGCATCAGAAATCGGCCTGAACACGCCATCGGGTTAAATAACCTGGTCGATATATGCTAATTTCTTGTGCATTCATGCCACTTTCAGCCCATACACATTGATCGCCAGGCGTCTTTCGAAACGTTTCTTGCTTGCTTTGTGGCTGGCCGTTTTGTGTTTTTCCGGGCTGGCGCAGGCGCACGAGGAGGTCGTCCCTGCGATGCTGGAACCCTGCCAAGAGGCCGATTTTGGCGTGCAGCTGCGCGTCATCAACGTTACTCTCGATCTCGCCAAAATCGAGGCCGGCGAGTTCCCGTTTGAGTCGGCTGCTGTGCGGGTCGAAAGCCTGTTCGCCAACATGATTTCAATGTCGCATGAAGGCGCCATTCCCAAGCCGGTTGAACCGGCGACGCTGTTTGCGAGTCTTCACAATGCGTTGTCACGCCAACACACAGGCTAAGCCAGAATGACCCCTCTACCGCGTTGCGCCTGGTGTGGTGCCGAGCCGTTTTACGTGGCTTATCACGACACTGAATGGGGCGTGCCTTTGCATGACGAGCGTGCGCTGTTTGAATTTCTGATTCTGGAAGGCGCCCAGGCGGGTTTGTCCTGGTCCACCATTTTGAAAAAGCGGGAAGGCTATCGGCGCGCCTACGACCACTTCGACGCCGAACGCATCGCCTGTTACGACGACGCCGATGTCGCGCGCCTGCTGGCCGATGCCGGCATTGTGCGGAATCGGCTGAAGGTGGCGGCGAGCATCACCAATGCACGCGTCACGCTGGCAATTCGGGAAGAATTCGGCGGCCTGGATGCCTACTTCTGGCGTTTTGTCGATGGCCAACCGATCCAGAACGCCTGGACCGAGATGCGTCAGCTTCCCGCCTGCACGCCGCTTTCCGACACTATCAGCCGCGACCTGAAGCAGCGCGGTTTCAAATTCGTCGGCTCCACCATTGTCTATGCTCACATGCAGGCGACCGGCATGGTCAACGACCATCTGGTGAGCTGTTTCCGGCATCGCGAACTGGGCGGCGGGCAAGCCTCATCAAACAGCCATTGAATCACTGCTCAAGCCTGCTAAAGCTGAAACCGGCAGTGGGCCGAAGACAAATGGGCGGTCAACTGCCGGGTCAATTGCCGGGTCAATTGCCTTTGCCAGGATAAATCAGCGTTTCCTTGACATGAGTCAATGACATCCTGGAGGAGAAATTCGCGACACCGCCGCAGGACTATTTCGTGTTCACCACGCAGATGATCGACCAGGGCTACAAGGTGATGTTCGATACGCTGATACCACGATTCGAACAGCAACTTAAAACCGCAAAGCCGCGGCACAGCGCATGTTGATCGGGCAGATCAGCTTGGCGGTGGTGGTTGTTTTACTGGTCCTTTACCTCGGCATCGCCATTACTAGGAGCCTGTCGGACTTTCCCCGCTTATACCCCCCGGGACTTGGTCGTCGATGGCGAAAATCGGCCACAGCGAGGCCATTCTTTGCTGGATTCGCCGCCACATGGTTGTTCCATGGGGCAAAAAGCCGGTGAAAAAGGGGCCGCTGCGGTCGATTTGCAGCCGACGATTCCAAAGTCCGGCAGGCTCCCCGGGACGGAGATCGGACGCGGACACGTGCGGCTGGCGGTGGTCGCGAGAAACTGACAGACAAGGACGCCGCCTGCTAGGTGATCTCGATGCCCTGATCGACCAAAACATCCTCATTCCGGCGTGCATTTAGCCGGAATCAAGAAGCGTAAATCCAAACCAATCAAACAGTTGACACCCGGCTTGATGAACGAACTGGATTCCGGCTTGCATCCGCCGGATAAGCAGGGACTTAGCCGCTGTTTTTTTTTGGCGGCTTAGTCATCGCTTGGTAGCTTCATCAATGACGGTAAATCAAAGACTTATCGTTAGAACAAATTTGTCGTGGACTTGTCTTGGGCACTTGACTTGTCGGTACGTTAAAATCCCCATCAAAGCGTCAAATCAGAAACAGAACATAAAACTGAACGAAATCTCGAGCGTTGATCAAAAGCAACGTGTCCCGTCTCTTCCAATCTATTCAAACTTGAGTTGTATTTCGCCATGAAAAAAACTGTACCGACCCTCGCCATTCTGACTTTTCTCCTCGCCGGCTCGGCAACCGCAGCTTGCGTAAAAGTACCGGAGGCCAATCTGCGCAAGAGCCCTGGCACGCAGCATGAAAAAAGCTGGGAAGTTTACAAATACATGCCGCTCAAGCCGATTGGCCAGAATGGTGACTGGTATCAGGTGGAAGACGTCGATGGCGACACGCATTGGATATTCAGCCGCCTGCTGACGACGGACATCAAATGCGCAGCGGCGAAGGTGGATAAATTGAATGTACGTTCCGGCCCCGGTGCCGACCATGCGAGAACGCCGCTGGCTCAAGTAGACAAATACTATGCTTTCAAGGTCATTTCAGAACAAGGCGCCTGGGTAGAAGTCGAAGATGAGGTGCAGAACCGAGGCTGGGTCAGCAAATCCTTGATTTGGCAACAATAAATCCACGGCTGGATTTGTCTGCCTGATGTTTCACCCCGTTTGCAACCTCTAAAGTCCCTTCAATGCGTACCTTGATCTGCGGTTCCATGGCTTTCGACACCATCATGGTGTTCCACGATCATTTCAAGAATCACATCCTGCCCGAGCAGATTCATATTCTGAATGTCGCTTTTCTGGTGCCCGATATGCGCCGCGAATATGGGGGGTGCGCCGGCAATATTGCCTACAACATGAAGCTGCTGGGCGGTGATCCGGTGATCATGGCGACGGTGGGCGATGACTTCGCGCCGTATGCGGAACGCTTGAAATCCCTGGGCCTCGACGCCAGCCATATTCAATCTGTCGCCAATACCTTTACCGCCCAGGCATTCATCACCACCGATCTGGCAGATAACCAGATCACCGCATTCCATCCGGGCGCGATGAATGCCTCGCATCAAAACAACGTCAACAGCGCTTCGGGCATTCAGCTTGGCATTCTGTCGCCGGATGGTCGTCAGGGCATGATTGACCACGCCCGCCAGTTCAACGAAGCGGGCATTCCTTTCATCTTCGATCCTGGTCAAGGCTTGCCGATGTTCAATGGCGATGAGTTGCTCGAATTCATCCGGCAGGCCGAGTATCTGACCTGCAATGACTATGAAGCGAAACTCTTGCAGGAACGTACTGGTCAGACGCTTGAGCAACTGGCGAAACTGGTGCAGGCGCTGGTCGTCACACTGGGCGGCGATGGCTCGCGAATTTATGCGGCTGGGCAAGTGCATGACATCCCGGTTGCCAAGACGCGTGATGTGGTGGATCCGACCGGTTGTGGCGATGCCTACCGTGCGGGCCTGATGGCCGGCATATTGAAAAATATGGATTGGCCGACGATTGGCCGCCTGGCGGGTTTGCTGGGCGCGATCAAAATTGCCGAGCGTGGTGGCCAGAATCATCGTTTTACCTGGGATGAAATTGCCGACCGCTTCAAAGCGGAATATGGTTACTCGATTTAAGGAGCTGAACATGAACGCCTTCTGGATACTGTTGATCCCCGCGCTGCTCGTCGGTTGCGCCAGTGGTCGCGGTGGCGATGACTATGAACGCACCGAAGCGCGTCGCGTTTATGAAGTCAAAATGGGAACCATTGAAAGCATCCGTCCGGTCAAGCTCGAAGGTACCGAGTCCGGCATTGGTGCGGTGGCAGGCGGTGCGGTCGGCGGCATCGCAGGCAGCACGGTGGGTAAAGGCAGGGGTTCCGCGATTGGCGCGGTGCTCGGCGCAGTCGTCGGAGGCCTGGCTGGGGCGGCAGGGGAAGAAGCCGCCACCCGCAAGCAAGGTCTGGAAATCATCGTCAGGATCGATTACAGCCGCACGATTGCCATCGTGCAGGAAGATAAAGGCGAGCGTTTTGCCATTGGTGACCGCGTTCGCATCCTTGAGTCAGCCGGTCAGGCGCGGGTGTCTCGCTGAATAACGAGGCTGAACACAGCCGCTGAACTCACTCTTCAGCAAGGTAGTGGCTGTCGTCGTCATCATTTCTTCATGCGCCGGTCACATACCGGCAATGACATTTCCTTACCTTTGCCATATCAACGCAAAGGAAAGGAAATGTCATGTTGCAGGAACGTGTTGGACAGGACAGCCGGGCCAGAAAAAATTTCAATGTCAGCTTCGCCCGTCATCAGGACGAAGTGCGTGAGGCGCAACGCTTGCGCTGGAAAGTCTTCGCCGAGGAAATGGGCGCTCGCCTGAGTACCCCGGAACACGGACTCGACATTGATCTTTACGATGCTCATTGTGAACATCTGCTGGTGCGCGACCAAGACACCAGTGAAGTGGTTGGCACTTATCGCATCTTGAGCCCGAGCGCTGCCAAGCGGGTCGGCAACTATTACTCTGAAACTGAATTTGACCTGACCCGTCTGCAGCATCTGCGCAGCCGCATGGTCGAACTTGGTCGTTCCTGCGTGCATGCCGATTACCGCAGCGGCAGCGTAATCACGCTGCTCTGGGCCGGCTTGGCGGAATACATGTTGCGCAACCAGCATGACTACCTGATCGGTTGCGCCAGCATTGGCATGGCCGATGGGGGCCACAACGCCGCCGGCATCTGGCACGCGGTGCGCGAAAAACACTTGGCTCCGATCGAATTACATGTTTTTCCGCGTTGTCCGCTACCGCTCGACAAACTCGAAAGCGCTGCTGCGCCGATGTTGCCGCCGCTGGTCAAAGGCTATCTGCGCTTGGGCGCCTATGTCTGCGGCGAGCCGGCCTGGGATCCTGATTTCAACACCGCCGACTTGCCGATTCTGCTGCCGTTGAGCCGTCTCAACCCCAGCTATGCGCGGCACTTCATGAAGACCGCCTGAGATCAGGCTGGTTTAGCCCGGATATTTCATAAATGCTCGCGCGCCCTCGCTGGTCCCTTGTCCGCACTGGAAAGTTTCCCTCCACCCGCAAGGGGCAGGCCGAAGCCGTAAGCGCTGAAGCGCTAACGGCTTCGCTCAGTCGGGTGTATGAACAACTACGCCACTCCTGCGGAAAATGCCCATTGCAAACAAGGTCCGGCGCGATCATCACGTGAATTTATGAAACATCCGGGCTAACCGGAGGGAGTAGTTCTCGCCCGTGTGCGCCTGTAAGCTCTTGATTGTGTTTTTTTCGGTCTTGAGTTTTCCGCATGCACTACGCTCCACCGCCACCGGTTGGCGATCCGCCATTTGATTTGATCTACGCCGATGAGCACCTGTTGGTGCTGAACAAGCCGAGTGGCTTGTTGTCGGTACCTGGGCGCGGCCCGGACAAGCAGGATTGCCTCAGTGCGCGAGTCCAAAGCCGTTACCCCGAAGCGTTGATCGTGCACCGGCTGGATTTGCAGACCTCCGGTTTGCTCGCGATGGCACGTGGCATCGAAGCGCAACGCGCACTCAACCGGGCGTTTGAAATGCGCCAGGTGCACAAGCGTTATCAGGCTGTGGTCGATGGCGTCGTTGCTGTGCCGGGCGCGGTGGAGTGGGGTGTGATCGATTTGCCGCTGGAACTGGATTGGCCAAACCGGCCGAAACATATCGTCGATCATGTCAACGGCAGGCCGAGCGTGACGCGTTGGCGGGTGCTGGCGGCTGATCTGCAGCGTGCCGGAACACGCCTGGAGCTGGAACCGGTGACCGGGCGGTCGCATCAATTGCGGGTGCATCTGCAAGCCATCGGCCACCCGATTCTGGGCGATGATCTTTACGCCAGCACGGATGCTGTTGCCCGTGTCAGCCGCCTGTTGCTGCATGCCTGCGAACTGATCCTGCCGCATCCAGTGACCGGGCAATCTATGTCATTTACCAGCCCGCCGCCATTCTGAAGTCACCGGGCCTTCCGTCTATGCTGAAAGTGTCATCCTCAACCGGGTAGTCACGTCGATGCGTAGCTTGAACAAATTCATCAGTTTGCTGTTTGTTCTGGTGCTGTGGCCTTTCATCGCGCTGGCGCAAGCGCCTTATGCCGGGACAGAACCCGGCGACGAAGGTGCGCCACGGGTGCATCTCTACTTCTTCTGGTCGCAGCAATGTTCGCATTGCCTGGAAGCGCGGCCGGAACTGGAAGCGCTGGCGCGTTCGCAGCCCTGGATTGTTTTGCATTCGCTTGAACTGAGCAAAAGCCAGGCGAATGTCGAACGTTACATTGCTATGGCGGCGGAACTGGGCCAGCAAGCGCAATCGGTGCCGGCGTTGTTCTATTGCCGTCAGATGCAGGTCGGTTGGGAGCGAGGCGGGCACAGTCGAACGCTGTTGCTGGAGCGGCTGAAGCAATGCCACGCCAAGGTCGCGTCGGGGGAAACAATCGGGCCGGATAAAACTAGGGGGGCGGATAAGGCTATGGGGCCAGATAAGGCTGTGCTGAATGGGGCGCAAGAAGACACCACCTTGTTCCTGCCGCTGATTGGAGCACTCGATGCGCGTTCGCATTCCTTGTTGATGATGACCGTGTTGATTGCCGGCATGGATGCCTTCAATCCGTGTGCCTTCTTCGTCCTGCTGTTCCTGCTCTCGCTGCTGGTGCATCAGCATGATCGTCGTCGCATGGCGTTGATCGGCGGCGTCTTCGTGCTGTTTTCCGGTTTGATGTACTTTGCCTTCATGGCAGCCTGGCTGGGGCTGTTTCGTATCATGGGCAGCCTGCCCTGGGTAACGGGCGCGGCAGGGGTGCTGGCGGTGGTGATTGGCGCGGTGAACACGAAGGACTTCTTCGCCTTCAAGGCTGGCGTGTCGCTCTCGATTCCGGAATCGCGCAAGGCGGATATCTTCCGCCGCGGCCGTGCCATCATCGCCGCCGGCAACCTGCCGGCAATGCTGGCAGCCACCGTCCTGCTGGCGATTGCCGCGAATTTCTATGAGTTGTTGTGCACAGCCGGTTTTCCCATGGTCTATACCCGTCTGCTCACCCTGCAGGTCAGCAACTCGACGCAGCATTTTTTCTATCTCGCCTTGTACAACGTGATCTATGTTTTTCCGATGCTGCTGATCGTGTTCGCCTTCGTCCGCACCCTGGGCGCGCGCAAGCTGAGCGAGCGCGAGGGGCGGCTGCTGAAGCTGCTGTCCGGGCTGATGATGCTGGAACTCGGCATCCTGCTGCTGGCGGCGCCGGAATGGCTGAATAATATTGCTGCAACCCTCGGCCTGGTCCTGGTTGACATCGGGCTGACCTGGCTCGCGGCCCGCATGACAC
>JBBQQT010000035.1:0-25108 GCA_038215555.1 Burkholderiales bacterium
GGCCGAAAGGCCGGGCGCGGATTGAAACACGCTATGGCAGTAGTGATCGCCGCCGTTTGCCATGCATCGCCCGGCCGAAAGGCCGGGCGCGGATTGAAACCATGATGAATGCGTCGGCATCCGGGGTGGACTGCTGCATCGCCCGGCCGAAAGGCCGGGCGCGGATTGAAACAACGCCACCGCAAGAAGCAGTCCCGGCAACCCGCCGGCATCGCCCGGCCGAAAGGCCGGGCGCAGATTGAAACCTGGAAGGCAAAACTACACTAGCCGATGCAAAACGGCATCGCCCGGCCGAAAGGCCGGGCGTGTTGTGGTTGCAATGCTCAATGCGTTGGTAATAAGACGCGCGCTGTGAGTCCGCCGGTGGGGCGGGGTATCAGCTCGATAGTGCCGCCGTGCAGGATGGCTATTTGTTTGACGATCGATAACCCGAGTCCGCTGCCGGGGGCGTCCGAGCCGGGGACGCGGTAGAAGCGTTCGAATACGCGATTGCGCTCGGTTTCCGGAATGCCAGGTCCGTTGTCGCTGATGCTGATGGCTGCCTGGTTGTTCTCGATGGCGAGTTCGACGTCGACACGTCCGCCGCTTGGGGTATAGCGCAGGGCGTTGTCGATCAGGTTGCCAAGCAGCATGCGCAGACTGTCGCTTTGCCCGGTGATGCTGAGGTTGGCACATACGCCGACGCCCAAGTCGATGTGGTAGACGTCAGCTTGGGTGGAAAAATCGGCGACGACCTGTTTGACCAGTTCATCGAGCGCTACTGTCATGAATGCATTTTGGCGTGCGGAGGGTTCCAGGCGGGCCATGTGCAACAGTTGTTCGATCAGGTGTGCAGCTCGGTCTACGCCGCCGGCGAGTTGTGTCAGGGCGGCTTCGCGTTCGCTGTCGTTGGCGGCGCGGTTGGCCAGTTGGGCTTGCAGTTTGATGGCTGTCAGCGGTGAACGTAATTCATGTGCTGCATCGGCGATGAATCGGCGCTGCGCGATCATGGCCTGATCCAGGCGCACAAGCAGTTCGTTGAGTGTTGCCACCAGGGGTGCGATTTCGTCCGGCATGCCTCGCAGGTTGAGTGCATGCAGAGACAGGGCGCCACGCTGGCCGATTTCGGTGCGCAGATGTTCCAGTGGTGCGAGTGCGCGCCCGACCGCGGCACGAATCAATAGGCCGAGTACGACGACCAGGACGAGCAGTGGCAGCAGCAACCAGGGGGCGATGGTGGCGAACTTGCGGGCGCGGTTGGCGGATGTTGTTGCGACCTGGATGGTCATGCCGCCTTCGAGCAAGGTGAAGATGCGCCATTCCGTGCCTTGCCATTCCAGTATGTGCAGGCCCGGCGCTTGCTTGGGCGGTGCGGCTTCGTCGATGGAGGAGAAGAACAGGCTGTTGTCTGCGGTCCATATCTGGCTGACGAATTGACCACGGTCGTTGCGGACGTCTTCGTCGTTGTCATATTGCACGCCGTGACGCACAACGGAATAGGCGATCTGTTCCAGGCCGTAGTCGCGTATTTTGTTGAAGGCGTCCCAGGCCAGCAGGTAGGTGATGATGCTGACCAGCAGGCCGGTCAACAGCAGGGCGCTGATTTGCCAGAGCAGCAGGCGGCCGCGGATCGTGCTCATGTGGGTTCGACGATCTTGTAGCCGACGCCGCGCACATTGCGTATCCATTCCACGCCCAGTTTTCGGCGCAGGTTGTGTAGATGGACTTCTACCGCGTTGCTGGTGATTTCTTCCTGCCAGCCATAAAGACTGGCTTCGAGTTGATCTTTGGACATGACGACGCCGGGGCGTTGCAGCAGGGTTTGCAGCAGATTGAATTCGCGTGCCGAGAGCGTGATCAGTTTTTCTGCGAGGTGAACTTCACGTTTTAGCGGGTCTAGACGCAATGCGCCCAGTTGCATTTCGGAGTTTGCGCGACCGCTTTGTCGTCGGGTGAGTGCATGCACCCGTGCGATGAGTTCATCGAGATCAAAGGGTTTTACCAAGTAGTCATCGGCGCCTAGATTGAGGCCGGCGATCCGATCGGCTATGGCATCCCGTGCGGTGACGATCAATACCGGCAGGTCGTTGCCCTTGCGGCGTATTCGCGTCAGCAGGCTCAACCCATCCTGGCGTGGCAGGCCGATGTCCAGCAGCAGCATGGCATATTTGCTGTTTTGCAAGGCTTCTTCGGCAGATCTTCCGTCGCGTGTCCAATCAACGGCGAAGCCGGCTTGGCGCAACCCTTGTTCCATGCTTGTCCCGATCATCGGGTCGTCTTCTGCGAGGAGGAGTTTCATGGTGTTGTTTGATTTGTCAGCTTCCGGGGAAATGCTGAAAAATTCGATTCTGTCGTGTTTTGAATGCGGGAATGACGATTTATTCGGCGTTTCTCCAAGGATAAACCGGGCGGCCTGAAGCGAAAAAAGCCGGGTGTCGTATCGACACCCGGCCCTTCGGAACGCTTGCTGTTTACTTGGCGTGAGCGGCGGGAGCTGCTTCGGCCTTTTTCTCTTCAGCTTTGGCGGTTTTTTTCTTTACAACTTTCTTTGCCGGCTTGGCTTCGGCTGCCGGTTTCGCTTCGGCGGCCGGGGCGGCTTTGGCTTCGGTGGCATGCGCGGCGTCGTTGGCTTGGGCGGCTCCAAAGGCGAACATGGAAGCGGCGGCAAGCAGGGCGATCAGAATTTTGTTCATACGTTTCTCCAAGGGTAGGTAACAGCCTTACGTGTATCGTTTGGCTGGAATTGATTCTTCCATACGCTGACTTAACGATTACTTAACCCGGTGCTTTTCAGGGTTTTGGTGTGTGCGACGACGATCTGTCCGAAGTGAAGTCGAGGAAGAAGCTGTTTGCAGGAGCAAGGCTTCGGTTCCTGGTCACGGAAACGGAAACGGAGACAGAAAGCAGAAAGCAGAAAGCAGAAATGGAAACCCCCCGGACAAGCCGGGGGGCGGTGCCCGTCGCTGACGCAACAAGCGGGGGAGGTCGGTGATACGGCCGGACTCGGATCGAGTCGAGCGGGTTAATATCCTAGCTATTCCTTCTTACGCCACTCTTACAGGAAGTTTTTTCCGTGCGTGTGCTCATCGTCGAAGACGACCCGATTCTGCAAGACAGCCTGACTCGCGCCATGCGAGCCGCTGGCTATGCGATTGATCTGGCGGGGGATGGCGAATTGGCGCTTGGTCTGTTGCGCGGTGGTGGCTTTGATCTGGTTATCCTTGATCTTGGCCTGCCCAAGGTCGATGGGCTGCAAGTGCTGCGTCAGGCGCGCGCCAATGGTTGTCGCACGCCGATGATCATTCTGACTGCGCGCGACGGTGTTGAAGATCGGGTCAAGGGCCTCGATCTCGGCGCTGATGATTATCTGACCAAACCGTTTTCCCTGGTCGAACTGGAAGCCCGTGCGCGCGCGCTGTTACGGCGCGGCCTGGGGGGCTCTCCGATCATCACTTGCGGTTCGCTCAGCTACGACACGGTCGGCCGTCGCGCCAGCATGGGCGAGACCGCGATCGAGCTGTCGTTGCGCGAAATATCTGTGTTGGAGGCGCTGCTGGCGCGTCTGGGCAAAGTGGTCAGCAAGGATCAATTGATCGAAACCCTGTGCGGCTATGGCGAAGAAGTCAGCGCCAACGCGATCGAGGTCTATGTGCACCGTTTGCGCAAGAAACTGGAGCCCGCCGGGGTCACCATCCGCACCCTGCGCGGTCTGGGTTATTTGATGGACAAGATCGTGGACAAGATCGTGGATAAAGTGTGATGAAAATTTCCGTCCAGACCGAAGCTTTCGATCTTGCCGCCGAAGTGGCTGCGCTGTATCAGGCCAACCCGAAAGTCGGCGCCGTCGCGAGTTTTCTCGGCTTGGTGCGAGACATTAATGACGGCCAAGGCGTCAGCGCGATGACCCTGGAACACTATCCCGGCATGACTGAAAAAGCGCTCGCGCAAATCGTCGAAGATGCGCGTGCACGCTGGGAAGTTCTGGATGCCTGCGTCATCCACCGGGTCGGCCCATTGCATCCGACTGACCCCATCGTGCTGGTTGCGGTGGCGTCCAGTCACCGTGGCGATGCCTTCGCGGCCTGCGAGTTCATCATGGATTTTCTGAAAACCCGCGCGCCGTTCTGGAAGAAGGAAGCCACGCCGGAAGGCGAGAAGTGGGTCGATGCGCGGGAGTCGGATGACTTGGCTGCCGCTCGCTGGAAGATGAACTGAAACCGGCTTATTGCGGCGCCGCTTCGAAGCCGTCATGCCAGACGCAGACTCGGTTGCCGCCCTCCGATTTGGCGATCAGTTGGGCGCGTTCGACGCGTTCCAGAGTTTCGTCGATGAAGAAGATGGGTTCCAGGTTGACCAGTCCGAACGAGGCGGTGAACTGGATTTTTCGGGTATCGACTTCAAACGTATGCGCGGCCAGTTTTTCGCGCAGGCGATTGATCAGCGCCCCGGCCTGATCGAGGTCGATATTCGGCAGGCAGAGCAGGAATTCTTCGCCGCCAAGCCGGAACAACGTGTCGTAGCCGCGCAGGTGGTTGGCGAAGAAGCTGGCGACGCCTTTCAGCACTTCATCGCCGATCAATTGGCCGTGTGCGGCGTTGACCTGGGCGAAATCATCCAGATCGACAAAGCAGATCGCGCACGGTTGGCGGGTACGTTGCACACGTTCGATTTCTTCCGCCAGGCGCAGATGCACGGCCTGGCGGTTCCATAGTCCGGTCAGCTTGTCGACTGCGCCGAGGCGCTCGGTCAGTTCCTGTTCCTTGCGTCGCAGCAGTTGGCGGATGCGGGTGGCGACGGCGACCAGCGCGTCGTAATCGGCGCCGGCGATGGGCTGGTTGGCGGCTTGCGCCTGCAACAGGTGGCCGGCGATCTGGTGCATGGATTGATGCGCGGCAACCAGCGCGGCGTGGCGGGGTTCTTCACCGGAGCGGGCACCCTCGACACCGTGCAACCAGTGTCCGAGCTGGCAGCGCAGATGCGAGTCATCGGCGAGATCATCCGGGCTGGCGCTGCCGCCGCAGATCAACTGCCGGTTCAGGCGCGCCAGCCATTGCGCATGTTGGGCGATGGCGCGGTCAAGTTCATGCAGGCGGGCCAGGATGTCGGCGTGGGCGAGTTCGGATGGGGTCATGACGGCGTTGCCTCATTCACGGTATTCAAAGCGGGGTGATCGGCTTGTGGGTAGTCGAGGTGATAGCCCTGGGCTTTATCAACGCCCAACTTGGCCAAAAGTTTCAGTGTGGCCTCGTCTTCCACGCATTCCGCGACGGTGGTTTTGCCGAGGCCGCGCGCGACTTCCACCATGCCGCGCACGAAGACCTGGTTTTCATGGTCGTGCGGCAGGTTGCGGATGAACATGCCATCCAGCTTGATGGTGTCGACGCGGATGTGCTTCAGGTAGGCGAAGGAGGCGAAGCCGGCGCCGAAGTCGTCGAGACAGACGCCGCAGCCGGTTTGCTTCAAGGCTTCGATAAAGCGTTCGGCATCGGTGAGATCGGACACGGCGGCGGTTTCGGTGATTTCGATCAGCAGCCGGGCCGGGTCGGCGCGATATTCGCGCAACAGGTCGGCGATGTAGTTGGGCAATGCCGGGTCATCGAAGGAGCGGCCGGAGATGTTGACCGCGATCGGCGGCGCATGCGGTTTTTCGCTCAACAGCTGGATCGCTTGACGCAAAACCCAGCGGTCGATCTCCAGAATCTTGTTGCTCTTTTCCGCGATCGGAATGAACAGGCCGGGCGGTACCAACTCGCCGGTGACTTCGTCGCGCAGCCGGATCAAGGCTTCCAGGTGGCCAAGTTTGCCGGTCTGGATGAAATAGACGCCCTGATAATGGAGTTCGAACAGGTTTTCGAGCAGCGCGCAGGTCAGACGCTCGTTCCAGGACAGGCGACTGACCATTTCCGGCGTCGTGTCGAGATCGGCGCGATAGGCGCGCCAGGCATTTTTGCCGGCCTGCTTGGCCTGGTACATGGCGGCATCGGCGCAAGCGACCAATTCGTCCTGTTCCGCCGCATGCAGCGGGTGGAGCGCGATGCCCAGGCTGGAGGAGATATGCAGCAACTGGCCTTCAAAGCGGAACGGGATCTGGGCGATGGCGCGCACGACCCGGTCCGCCAGGGCTTCGGCTTGCTGCATATCGGCGGCGGGCAGCAGAATGGCGAATTCGTCGCCGCCGAGACGGAACAGCAATTCGTTGCGCCGGGTCAGGCCGGACACTTCGCCAGCGACGCGCACCAGCATCGCATCGCCAGCGGGGTGGCCGAAGTGATCGTTGATCGTCTTGAATTCGTCGAGGTCGAAATAAAGCAGCGCCGAGGTGGCGGGGTGTTGCCCCGATTGGCGGCCCGATTCGACCAACATGCGTTCGAGTTCGATCTTGAAACGGTGCCGGTTGAAGAGGCCGGTGAGCGAATCCCGCTCGGCCAGGTAGAGCAGCTGTTCGGCGGTCTGACGTTCACTGGTGACATCTTCGTAAACCCACAGATGACCGAGGAAACGCGCTTCGTTGTCGCGCACGGCATAACTGGATTGGGTAATCATGCGGCCGTCGCGGATGCCGATTTCAAGGCTTTCGGCGTCGGCCTGCTGGCCCAGCACTTCGCTCAGATAATCCAGATACGCTTCTGGCTGGACCAGGTTGGCGGTGCCGCGCGAGAAGATCAGGCTGGCGCTCTGGCCGATCAGGTCGGTGTCTTCCGGCAATTGCCAGATGTGGTTGAACGCCGGGTTGTGATAGATCACGCGCTGATCAACGCCGACGAACAGAATGCCGAGGTTCATCGCCGATAGCAGGGCCTTCAGGCGCGCGCGTTCGGTTTCCGCGCCGGTCAGGTATTCGAGGGATTTGGCTTCGGAAGACTTCAGATCGGAAATGTCGCGAATACTGGCGCGGATGCCGAGAAATTGATTTTCTCGGCTGTAGATCGAGTGCCAGTTGACGGCGGCCCAGAACTGCGTGCCGTTCTTGCGTGTCATGCGGAACTGGAAGCCTTCGCCGGTGGTGCCGCGCAGCGCAGATTGAAAATGCTTCGCTGCGGCGATACGGTCAATATCCGCGATCAGGCTCAGCGGAAAGCCTGGCAGCGTCAGGCATTCATCCGGGGCGTAGCCGGTCATTCGCTCCACCGAAGGGTTGACCCAGATTGCGCGGCCGTTTGGGTCGATCCAGAGTTCAAGATCGTAGGTGTAGTTGGCGATGGCGAAAAAGCGTTGTTCGCTGTCGCGCAGTTCCGAGAGTTGCGCTTTCAGTTGATGCGACATGGTGCGGAAGGCGGAGGCCAGTTGGCCGACTTCATCTGGTCCCGGGGCGGGCAGCAGGGTGTCGAAATTCTGGTCGGCCAGCGCATGGCTGGCGTCGGTGAGTTGTTGCAGGCGCCGGGTCAACCAGTAGCCAATCAGCGTCAGCGTGAGAAAGGTCATCACCACCGCGCCGAGGCCGACGTAGATGCCCTGACGCAGCGCGCGTTCACGGGCTTCGGCGAGGAATGCGGTGCTGATGCCAAAACGCAGATTGCCATACGCCATGTTGGCCAGAATGATCGGGGTTTCGGTATCGAAGATGGCGTCCTGCTCTTCGCCCAGGGTTTGATCGAGCGCCGGCAGAGGCGCGTTTTTGCCAATCCCGGCGGCCGCGATACGGTGTCCATCGAGGTCGATAAGGGTCAGGTAAACATAGGCATCGTTGCCCAGCGCGGCATTCAGAACCTCGTTTAGCGAGCCATAGTCGCGTTGCATCAGCGGCGGCCCGAGTGCGGCATTGAGCAATGGAACGGCGCTATTCACCCGGAGTTGGGTTTTGCGGATCAGCTCTTCTTCCGTCAGGCGCAGATTGCTGATCACCAGCAGGCCCAGCATCAGCGCTTCGATCAATAATCCAGCGAGCGAGAGCTTCAGCCAAAGCGGCATGTGAATAAAGTTTTTCAATTGAGTGCCTTGCGGGTTTCCTGGAGGAAAACATCGGCGCGCTTCAAGTTGGCCTCACTGGCCGGAATCAAATTGTTGTAGCCGGTGTGGCCGAGAAAATCGATGCCCTCTGCTTCTGCCGGGAAGGCGAGCAGGATTCGCTTCAAGTACTCCGCCTGGCGTTTGCTGATGGCTGGTTTGGTGATCAGGAAGAAGGCGGGAATGGTGGCGATATGCTTCATAACCACCAGCTTCCGGCGCAGATCGTCCGGTATCTGCAATATGCCCTGGCTGGTGGTGACAGCAGCCGCGGAGAGGCCGCCAATCAACGAGTAGGCGGCGCTGGCATGCGTGCGATGTTCAACCACCTGATAGTCACGGTCCGCTACCAGCCCCTGCGCTTCGATATGTTGCAAGGCGGCGGTCACTGTGATGGCGAGGCGGTCGATCACCGCAAGCGGCTGGTTTCTCAATGCCTTGATGTCGCGCAGTGGTCGATCAGCGGCATACACCAGCAGCGAGTCATGGTCGGGCGCGAACTGGGCCAGGGGAATAAAGCCGGCCTCCTTCTGGGCGAGTCGGGCGAAATGGGCGGGAGTGATGGTCAGGTCGAAATCACCACCCAGGGTGCGTTCATGAAAGCGCCGGAAATCCGCCGCGCTTTCGATTCGAACCGGTTGTCGCAGGTGTTTTTCGAGATACGCGCGCAACGGTTCATAGCGTTCGGTCAGCACGCGTGCGCTGTGGATCGGCAGCACGCCGAGAATAAAACTGGGTGCCGCTTGCGCAGTTCCGGCGCTGCACAGCAGCGCGATGAGTAAAACGCGGAAAAAGTGAAAAACTCGCATAACACGCAGGTCGCACAGGAGTCGCATGGGTTTGGCTTCGGTTTTTTTTACTTCAGTTTCTTGTCTCAGACGCCGAGTTTTTTGACCAGTACTTTTGACCGCCGTTGCCAGTTGTATAGCTCTTTCCGAGGCGCCGGCAGATCTTCCGGCTGGCCCTGGATGAAGCCGCGTTCGATGAACCAGTGTGCGGTGCGCGTGGTAAGCACGAACAACTGGGTCAGGCCGAGTTCGATCGCAGCTTCTTCGACGGCGGCAAGCAGGGCGTCGCCGCGTCCGCCACGTTGAAATTCGCGTGCCACCGCGAGGCAAGCCATTTCGCCAGCGCCGGTTTCGGGAAACGGATACAGCGCAACGCAGCCGACGATGCGGCCATCGAGTTCATCGACAAAAAACTGTTCGATTTCCTGCTCCAGGCGTTCGCGTGAACGCCGCACCAGAATGCCTTCGGTTTCCAGCGGCTCGATCACCGAAAGAATGCCGCCGACGTCGTCGATGCTGGCCGGGCGCAGGTTTTCCACCGATTGCCGGGTGACCATGGTACCGACGCCGGCATGCGTGAACAGCTCCATCAAGACCGCGCCATCGACATCGGCGCTGATCAGATGCACTTTGCCGACCCCCTTCTTGCAGGCGTGTGCGGCATGCGGCAGATACAACTTCATGTCGCCTTCCGGCAGTTCGCGCAACAGTTTGGGTACCTGTGCGGCAGTGACCCGGTTGATGCGACGGCCTTTGGCGTCGACGGTGTCGCCGTGGTCGAGAATGAAAACCAGCTTGTCGGCTTCCAGCGCAATCGCGGCATGGGTGGCGACTTCTTCCAACGTCAGGTTGAACACTTCGCCGGTGGGCGAATAGCCGATCGGCGAAAGCAACACGATTTCGCCGGCATTCAGGCGGTCGCGGATCGGGGCGACGGCGATCTTGCGCACTTCGCCGGTGAACTGCAGATCAATCCCGTCAACGATTCCAGCCGGTTGGGCGGTGACGTAATTGCCCGAGGCGACGCGAATATCGGCGCCGGCCATCGGCGTATTCGGCAGGCCGACCGAGAGCAGGCTTTCGATATCCACCCGCACCGAGCCGACTGCGTCCTTGACGTGTTCCAGCGCTTCGGCGTCGGTCACCCGGCGGCCTTGCACATACTGGGCTTCGGCGGCCAGGCGCTCTTCCACCTGAGGCCGCACACCGTGCACCAAAACCAGGCGCACGCCGAGCGCATTGAGCAGGTTGATGTCGTAAACCAGATCGACGAAATCCTCGCGCAGCATTGCCTCGCCGCCAAATGCGAGGACAAAGGTTTTGCCGCGAAAAGCGTGGATATAGGGCGCGGCGGCACGAAACCATTCGACGAAAGATGCCGCTTCCGCTTCAGCCAATTTCGCCATTGCTTGCCTCCCGATTGTATTGGCCATGAATTGAACACACGTTTTTACGGCATTCAACTAAAAATCTTGAGTGCGATCTATGCTTTCGAGTGCGAAATCCGGTTATTTGAAATCGCCCCAGATCGCCTGCATCGCAGCCAGCGCCGCCAGGGCCGCGGTTTCGGTGCGCAGAATTCGCGGCCCCAAGCGCAGCGGGATGCAGCCGGCGGCAATCGCAGCGTTGCGTTCAACCGGGTCAAAGCCGCCCTCGGGGCCAGCCAGAAGCAGCACCGGCCCGATTGGTGCCGGCAGGTCGCGCAGGCGCTGACTGGCGTCCGGGTCGAGGAGATAGCGCTGCATCTCGTTTGGCGTCTGGCGCAGCCAAGGCATGAAATCTTGTATCTCGGCCACCGGCGGCAGTTGGTTGCGGCCGCATTGTTCGCAGGCGGAAATGACGATACCGCGCCAGTGGCGCAGGCGTTTTTCAATCTTCTCGCCGGTCAGCTTGACGACGCTGCGCCGCATCATCAAAGGTTGAATGGCGGCAACGCCTAACTCGACCGATTTTTGCAACGTCAGGTCCATGCGTTCGCCACTGGAAATGCCTTGCGCCAGCGTGATCCGCAGGTTCGATTCACGTTGCGGTTCGATCTGCCCGCTGAGCCGAACCGCTGCGGCTTTGCCTTGTTGTTCCAGTCTGCCCTGATATTCGCTGCCATCGCCATTGAACAGAACGACGTCATCGCCACTGCGCAGCCGCAATGCGCCAACCGCGTGGCGCGCGGTTTCGTCGGGTAATTCGATCAGTCGGCCGACGGTTAACGGAAGGTCACAATAAAAACGGGGCATAGGCACGGAGCATAGGCGATGCGTTTCAGGACAGGAATCAGACGGGCAAGATAAACCTACAAACTGGTCGGTGCAGCTTGGGCATGGCGGAGTGATATTATCGCCGGCCTTGGTTCAACCGGAGTTGGCGCATGGTACGCATGGAAACCCCGATGTGTGATTTTGGCTGGAAAGCACCTGATTTCGCGTTGCCCGCGACCGATGGCAAAACCTATTCGTTAAAAGACGTGGCGGGTCGGCATGGTTTGCTGGTGATGTTCATCTGCAACCATTGTCCCTACGTCAAAGCGGTGATTGATCGCATCGTGCGCGATGTCGCTGAACTCAAGACATTGGGTGTCGGCGCGATTGCGATCATGTCGAACGATGCGACCGAATATCCGGAAGACAGCTTCGACAACATGCGTTTGCTGGCGGAAAAACTGGGTTTTCCGATGCCCTATGTGCTGGATGCTTCGCAAGACATTGCAAAAATTTATGACGCGGTCTGCACGCCGGATTTCTTCGGCTTCAACCGCAATCTGGAGCTGCAATATCGTGGCCGCCTGGATGAGTCACGCAAGGAAACCGCGCCGGCCGATGTCCGACGTGATCTGTTCGAGGCAATGAAACAGGTGGCGGAGACCCAGCACGGCCCGGCCGAGCAGATTCCCGGCATGGGTTGTTCGATCAAGTGGACGAGCTGATTACATGCAAGACCTGAACCGGTTGGTCGAGCAGGTGGTTGAGGCCTGTCGCGAGGTCGGGCGCGAAGAAGTCATGCCGCGCTATTTGAAGGTGGCGCATCAACGCAAGGTCGATGGCAGCCTGCTGACCGAGGCGGATCTGGCGGCGCAGGTGGCGCTGTTCAAGAAGTTGCAGGCGATTGCGCCTTATCCGGTGCTTGGTGAGGAGATGACCGAGGCTGAGCAAGAGGATGTCTGGGGCCTGGGTGATGACGGTTTCTGGTGCGTCGATCCGATCGATGGCACCAGCAATTTCGTCAATGGACTGCCTTTTTTCGCCATTTCAGTGGCTTTGGTGCGAAATCGAAAAAGCGTGCTTGGCGTGGTGTATGACCCGAGTGCGGATGAAGCGTTTTATGCCGTCGAAGGCCAGGGTGCGTTCATGAACGGCGATCGCTTGCCGCTGAAAGTGCCGCCAGACGAGTTGAGCCGATGCATGGCTGGCATCGAATTGAAGCGGATCGACCGCACGCTGGCCGGCCGTCTGGCGTTTGAACATCCGTTCAGTTCGCAGCGAAACCTGGGCGCCAGCACGCTCGACTGGTGTTACATCGCGGCGGGCAGGCTGCATGTCTATTTGCACGGCGGCCAGAAACTCTGGGATTACGCGGCTGGCTGCCTGATCCTGAAAGAGGCGGGTGGGGCCGCTTGTGCGCTGGATGGATCAGATTTTGTCAGTGAGAATCCATGGTCGAGGTCGGTTCTTGCGGCATTGACGCCGGACCTGTTACGGCAGTGGAAAGGCTGGATCGGAGTATGAATAATGCGCATAAAATCTGATTCAAATAACCCGAGAAGCCTTGACGCAGCGTAGCATTGCTGACTTCTATAAGTTCTCGGTTCGAGAATATAAAAATATTTTAATTTTCTTTATTCAACGGCATGAAAATCCGCTTCAAACAAGATGATATGGCCTGTTCGCAGGGTTTGTACTGCATTTCTCCAGGCATGAGTCAGGTGGGCGTTGGCTTGCTCAGTCCCAATCGCCTGCGGGATAATCAGCACTTTCCGCCCATCTGGGCCTAGATTTCGGTTTTTTCTTTGAGGAAACAAAGACATGGCAACACGTAACGACCTCGCAAACGCCATCCGCGCACTTGCAATGGATGCTGTCGAGAAAGCCAAGTCCGGTCACCCGGGCGCCCCGATGGGCATGGCGGAAATCTCTGAAGTGCTCTGGAATCACCACCTGCGCCACAACCCGGCCAACCCCAAGTGGCCCGACCGTGACCGTTTTGTGCTGTCCAACGGCCATGGCTCGATGCTGATTTATGCGCTGCTTCACCTGACCGGCTATGACGTCACCGTTGACGACCTGAAGAGCTTCCGTCAGCTGCATTCGCGGACTCCGGGCCACCCGGAATACGGTTACACCGCGGGCGTCGAGACCACGACCGGCCCGCTGGGTCAGGGCATTACCAATGCGGTGGGCTTTGCGCTGGCCGAGAAGTTGATGGCGCATGAGTTCAACAAGCCCGGCCTCGATATCGTCAATCACCACACCTATGTGTTCATGGGCGACGGTTGCATGATGGAAGGCATCTCCCACGAGGCCTGCGCTCTGGCTGGTACCTGGCACCTGAACAAACTGATCGCGTTCTGGGATGACAATGGCATCTCGATCGACGGTCACACCGATGGCTGGTTCACTGACGATACCCCGAAGCGCTTTGAAGCCTACGGCTGGAACGTGATTGCCAACGTTGACGGCCATGACGCCGTAGCCGTGGAAGCTGCCGTGCAGAAGGCCAAGCAGTCTGCCGACAAGCCCACCCTGATCTGCTGCAAGACCATCATCGGCAAGGGCTCCCCGAACAAGGAAGGCACCCACGATGTGCACGGCGCCGCCCTCGGCAACGCCGAGATCGAGGCCACCCGCAAGCACATTGGCTGGAACCACGAGCCCTTCGTCATTCCCCAGGACGTCTACGACGGCTGGGACGCCAAGACCAAGGGCGAGGGCCTGGAAAAGCTGTGGAACAACAAGTTTGCCGAGTACGCGACCCAGTTCCCTGAGCTGGCCACCGAGTTCACCCGCCGCATGAATGGCGAGTTGCCCGCCGACTGGGCCGGCCGCGTACAAGCCGCCCTGGCCACCACGCTGGAGAAGGCCGAGACCGTGGCCACCCGCAAGGCCAGCCAGTTGGCCATCGAACGTCTGGTTTCCACCCTGCCCGAGCGCGTCGGCGGTTCCGCCGATCTGACCGGTTCCAACCTGACCAACTGGCCCGGCTGCCACCCGCTGCATCGCAATCCGGGCGGCAACTACATCTCCTACGGCGTGCGCGAGTTCGGCATGGCCGCCATCATGAATGGCCTGGCGCTGCACGGCGGCCTGTTCCCGTTCGGCGGCACTTTCCTGATGTTCTCGGAATACATGCGCAATGCCTTGCGCATGTCGGCGCTGATGAAACTGCGCGTGGTCTACGTGTTCACCCACGACTCCATCGGACTCGGCGAGGACGGCCCGACCCACCAGCCGGTGGAGCAGACCGCCACCCTGCGCATGATCCCCAACATGACCGTCTGGCGTCCGTGCGACACTACTGAAACCCTGGTTGCCTGGGCGGCCAGCGTCGAGAAGAAGGATGGTCCGAGCTGCCATATCCTGAGCCGCCAGAACCTGCCTTTCGTCAAGCGCACCGATGCCCAGATCGCTGACATCCGCAAGGGCGGTTACGTGTTGTCTGATTGCGACGGCGCCGCCAATGTGGTGCTGATCGCCACTGGTTCGGAAGTGGAACTGGCGATGAAGGCACAGGAAGCTCTGAAGTCAGAAGGCATCAATGCCCGCGTCGTGTCCATGCCTTCCACCAACGAGTTCGACAAGCAGGACCAGGCCTACAAGGACGGTGTGCTGCTGCCCGCTGTGCGCAAGGTCGCCATCGAGGCCGGCGTCACCGACGGCTGGTGGAAGTACGTCGGCCTGCGCGGCGCGGTTGTCGGCCTTGACCGTTTCGGCGAATCGGCCCCCGCGCCGCTGCTGTTCAAGGAGTTCGGTTTCACCGTCGAGAACGTGGTCGCCAAGGTCAAGGGCATTCTGTAATCGGCGTCCTGTCTTTATATCCGGAAGCGGACGTCAGCCGCTTTCGGAGCAAACCTTAATCGTCAACAAGGAGCAGTTATGACTATCAAAGTAGGCATCAATGGTTTTGGTCGTATCGGTCGCATGGCTTTCCGTGCCATCGCCAAAGATTTCCCCGGCATCGAAGTGGTTGGCATCAACGACTTGCTTGAGCCTGACTACCTGGCTTACATGCTGAAGTACGACTCCGTGCATGGCCGTTTCAATGGCGCCGTTTCCACCGAAGGCGGCAACATGGTCGTCAACGGCAAGACCATCCGTCTGACCGCTGAGCGCGACCCTGCCAATCTGAAGTGGAACGAAATCGGCGCCGACATCGTCATCGACTGCACTGGCTTCTTCCTGACCACTGAATCCTGCCAGGCCCACATCACCGCCGGCGCCAAGAAGGTGGTGCAGTCCGCCCCCTCCAAAGACGCCACCCCGATGTTCGTTTACGGCGTGAACCATTCCAAGTATGCCGGCGAAGCCATCGTTTCCGCCGCGTCCTGCACCACCAACTGCCTGGCGCCCGTGGCCAAGGTGTTGAACGACAACTGGGGCATCAAGCGCGGCCTGATGACCACCGTGCATGCGGCCACCGCGACCCAGAAGACTGTTGACGG
The DNA here is from genome assembly GCA_038215555.1 of Burkholderiales bacterium. Lineage (GTDB taxonomy): Bacteria > Pseudomonadota > Gammaproteobacteria > Burkholderiales > Thiobacillaceae > PFJX01. Next base: position 15,361 of record JBBQQT010000035.1, read on the forward strand.
CCCCACCATGAAAGACTGGCGTGGTGGACGCGGCATCCTGGAAAACATCATTCCGTCCTCCACTGGCGCCGCCAAGGCTGCCGGTGTGGTGCTGCCGGAACTGAAGGGCAAGCTGACCGGCATGGCCTTCCGCGTTCCCACCTCCGACGTCTCCGTGGTTGACCTGACCGTCGAGCTGAACAAGGAAGCCACCTACGCCGACATCTGCGCCGCCATGAAGGCCGCCTCCGAAGGCGCCATGAAGGGCGTGCTCGGCTACACCGACGAGAAAGTGGTTTCCACCGACTTCGTCGGCAACTCCGCACCCTCCACCTTCGACGCCGAAGCCGGCATCGCGCTGGACAGCACCTTCGTCAAGGTGGTGGCCTGGTACGACAACGAGTACGGCTACACCTGCAACATGCTGCGTCTGGTCGAGCACGTCGCCAAGTAATCGACGTAGAGGCGGGTTTGAAACCCGCCTCTACACATTGTGAGCCGTAAGGCCTGAGTTCAACCCAGCCCTTACCACTTACTTCATTCAAGGAGCATCAGAATGGCCAAATTCCTCCGTATGACCGACCTCGACCTGAAGGGCAAACGCGTTTTCATCCGCGCCGACCTGAACGTACCTGTCAAGGATGGCAAAGTGACTTCCGACGCCCGTATCACCGCCTCCATGCCGACCATCGAGCATGCCATCAAGGCCGGTGCCAAGGTCATGGTGACTTCCCACCTCGGTCGCCCGACCGAAGGCGAATGGACCGAAGAAGTTTCCCTGAAGCCGGTCGCCGATGTCATGGCCGCCAAATTGGGCAAACCGGTGCGTCTGATCAAGGATTGGGTCGATGGCGGTTTCGATGTCGCCGAAGGCGAAGTCGTGCTGCTGGAAAACTGCCGCGTCAACAAGGGCGAGAAGAAGAACGTCGAAGACACCGCGAAGAAATACGCCGCCCTGTGCGACGTGTTCGTCATGGATGCTTTCGGTACCGCGCACCGCGCCGAAGCCTCCACCTACGGCATCGCTCAGTTCGCCCCCACCGCCTGCGCCGGCATACTGGTTTCGGAAGAGTTGCTGGCGCTGGACAAGGCGTTGGCCAACCCGGCCCGCCCGATGGTCGCCATCGTCGGCGGTTCCAAGGTTTCCACCAAACTGACCGTGCTGGAAGCGTTGTCCGAGAAGTGTGAACAACTGGTCGTTGGTGGCGGCATTGCCAACACCTTCCTGGCTGCCACCGGCAAGAACGTCGGCAAATCGCTGTGTGAACACGATCTGGTGCCCACCGCACAGGCACTGATCACCAAGATGACCGCGCGCGGCGCCACCATCCCGATCGCCATCGACGTGGTTTGCGGCAAGAAATTCGATGCCAACGAACCCGCTGTCAGCAAAGCAGCCGGCGATGTGTCTGATGACGACATGATTTTTGACATCGGGCCCAAGTCCGCGCAAGAACTGGTCGACATCATCATGAAGGCGGGCACCGTGGTCTGGAATGGTCCGGTTGGGGTGTTTGAATTCGATCAGTTTGGCGAAGGCACCAAGGCTATCGCGATGGCGATCGCCAATACCAAGGCTTTCACGCTGGCTGGCGGTGGCGACACCATTGCCGCTATCCAGAAGTACGATATCTACGACAAGGTGTCTTACATCTCGACCGCGGGTGGCGCATTCCTGGAGTACCTGGAAGGCAAAGTGTTGCCAGCCGTGGATATTCTGGAAAAGCGGGCGGCGGGCTGATTCAGTAGGAACGACGGGTTGCCAATGGCGCCCGCGACACCCTTTTTCGCGGGCATGCCCGTTCCTACGATTTCAGGATAAAAAATGCTGCGCAGAACAAAAATTGTCGCCACCCTCGGGCCGGCTAGTTCGGACCCGAAAATTCTGGACAAGATGATCGAAGGCGGGGTGGATGTGGTCCGCCTCAACTTTTCTCACGGCACCCCGGAAGAACATCAACAACGCTGTGAACTGGTGCGTTCTCTGGCCAAGACGCGTGGCCGCGCGGTCGGTGTTTTGGTCGATCTGCAAGGCCCCAAGATCCGTATCGGCAAGTTCAAGGATGGCAAGATCACGCTGAATCCGGGCGATCAATTCATCCTGGATGCCACCTGTGAACTGGGTGACCAGACCCGTGTTGGCCTTGACTACAAAGAATTGATCAACGATGTGGCGCGTGGCGCCACGCTGCTGCTCGACGATGGCCGCATCGAAATGTGGGTTGAAGAAGTGCATGGCCATGAGGTCTTTTGCAAAGTCGTGCAAGGCGGCGTGCTGTCGAACAACAAAGGCATCAACCGCAAGGGGGGTGGGCTTTCTGCCTCGGCGCTGACTGAAAAGGACATGGAAGACATCAAGACTGCCGCGCTGATCAAGGCGGATTATCTTGCCATCTCCTTTCCTCGTTCGGCGGCCGATGTCGAACTGGCGCGCGGATTGCTGCAGGCGGCAGGTGGCAAAGCCTGGATTGTCGCCAAGATCGAACGTGCCGAGGCGATTGAGGCATTGGAAGAAATCGTCAACGCCTCTGACGCAATCATGGTCGCCCGCGGCGATCTTGGCGTCGAAGTCGGTGATGCGGCCGTGCCAGCCTTGCAGAAACGCATGATTCGCACCGCGCGCGAGCATAACAAGGTGGTGATCACCGCGACGCAGATGATGGAGTCGATGATTTCCAGCCCGATCCCGACTCGAGCGGAAGTTTCCGATGTGGCGAATGCGGTGCTGGATGGCACCGATGCGGTGATGTTGTCGGCGGAAACGGCAGCCGGTCTGTATCCGGTCGAAGCGATTTCAGCGATGAATCGGGTCTGTCTGGAAGCCGAAAAGGAACTGGAAGCCAATTTTGGCAACCGTATGCTCGACCACGGTTTCCTGCGCGTGGACGAAGCTATCGCCATGTCCGCTGCCTTTACCGCGTTGCACCTGAATATCAAGGCGATTGCTGCCATGACCCAGTCCGGTTCAACGGCACTGTGGATGTCGCGTATCAGCACACATGTGCCGATCTATGCCTTGACGCCCGAAACCGAAACCCGTAGAAAAGTCACTCTTTTCCGGGGCGTGTATCCGGTCAATTTCCGCCCTTCCACCAACGAACGCGACCAGTTGCTTGCCGAAGCCGAAGATGAACTTCGCCGTCGGGGGGCAGTCCGTAACGGGGATCTGATTCTGCTCACCATCGGCGAGCCGATCGGAAAACCCGGCGGCACCAATACCATGAAGATCGTTCGCGTCGGCGAACATAAAAAAGCTTGATTAAGTTCACTCTTACGCTTACCCAATAGGAGATTTACAGATGGCTCTGATTTCCCTGCGTCAACTGCTCGACCACGCTGCCGAAAATGGCTACGGCCTGCCGGCTTTCAACGTCAACAACATGGAACAAGTCCAGGCAATCATGCTGGCTGCCGACGCTGCCAACAGCCCGGTGATTCTGCAAGGTTCCGCCGGCGCGCGTTCTTACGCCGGTGAGCCGTTCCTGCGTCACCTGATCCTGGCCGCGATCGAGCAATATCCGCATATCCCGGTCTGTATGCACCAGGATCACGGTGCATCGCCCAGCATCTGCTTCCGTTCCATCCAGTCCGGCTTCAGCTCGGTGATGATGGACGGTTCCCTCGGCACTGACGGCAAGACCCCATCCACCTACGAATACAACGTTGCCACCACCGCGCACGTCACCGAACTGGCACATGCCTGCGGCGTTTCCGTCGAAGGCGAATTGGGTTGCCTGGGTTCCCTGGAAACCGGTAAAGCCGGCGAAGAAGATGGCCACGGCGCCGAAGGCGTGCTGGATCATTCCGCGCTGCTGACCGATCCCGACGAAGCCGCCGATTTCGTATCCAAGACCCGTGTCGATGCGCTTGCCATCGCCATCGGCACCAGCCACGGCGCCTACAAGTTCACCCAGAAGCCCACCGGCAAGGTGCTGCGTATCGACCGCGTCAAGGAAATCCACGCCCGCATCCCGAACGTGCACCTGGTCATGCACGGTTCCTCCTCGGTGCCGGAAGACTGGCTCGCAATCATCAACAGCTACGGCGGCGACATGGGCCAGACCTACGGCGTGCCGGTCAGCGAAATCGTCGAAGGCATCAAGAACGGCGTACGCAAGGTGAATATCGACACCGATCTGCGTATGGCTTCCACTGGCGCAATCCGCAAGCATCTGGCCGAGAACAAGTCGAACTTCGATCCGCGCAAGTTCCTGAAGGATGCCACCAAGGCGATGAGCGGTATCTGCCAGGCGCGCTACGAAGCCTTCGGCGCAGCAGGTATGGCGAGCAAGATCGCCAAGGTTTACAGCCTGGAAGACATGCAGAAGCGCTACGACAAGGGCGAACTTGATCCGAAGATCAACTGATTCGGCGAGGAACCTGTCGGACTTTGGTCGTCGATAGCGAAAACCGGCCCCGGCGAGCCCATTTTTTGCCGGATTCGCCGCTGCATGGCTGTTCCATGGGGCAAGAAGCCGGTGAAAAATGGGCCGTCGCGGTCGGTTTGCAGCCGACGATTCCAAAGTCCGATAGGCTCCTAGTCATTCTCTTGTGGTCTGAAGCCGGCAGCGGGGATTCTCGCTGCCGGTTTTTCTTTTTACGGTATCTGATGACGGTATTCGCATGAACACCTTATTTGAATCCTCCATCCAATCCCTGCCTTTGCTGCATAAGGGCAAGGTACGCGATATCTATGGCGTGGATGACCAGCGCATGCTGATTGTGACCACGGATCGACTTTCCGCCTTCGATGTCGTGTTGCCGACGCCTATTCCGGGCAAGGGCCGTATTCTCACTGCCGTCGCCGATTTCTGGTTTGCCAAGCTGGCCGACATCATGCCGAACCAGCTGACTGGCGATGCACCCGAGTCGGTGGTTGCCCCGGCTGAACGGGAGCAGGTGGCTGGCCGTGCCATCGTGGTCAAACGGCTCAAGGCCTTGCCGGTGGAGGCCATCGTACGCGGCTATCTGGTCGGTTCAGGCTGGGCTGAATACAATCAAAATGGAAAGGTCTGCGGCATTCCATTACCGGATCGGATGCAACTGGCCGATCGTCTGCCGGAGCCTTTGTTCACGCCATCAACCAAGGCAGCGATTGGCGAGCACGATGAAAATATCGACTTCGAGCGTTGCCAGGCCTTGCTTGGTAAAGACCTTGCCGCTCAGGTGCGTGACGCGTCGATCGCTTTGTACACGGCGGCGGCGGAATTCGCGCTGACCCGCGGCATCATCATTGCCGATACGAAATTTGAGTTCGGCCTTGATGCGAACGGCACGCTGACGTTGATCGATGAAGTGCTGACGCCGGATTCATCCCGTTTCTGGCCGCTTGATCAGTACCGTGTGGGCGAAAATCCCCCCAGTTACGACAAGCAGTATGTGCGTGATTGGTTGACAGCCTCGGGCTGGAACAAGCAGGCGCCAGGGCCTGAACTACCGCCGGACATCGTCGCGCGTACCGCCGAGAAATATCGCGAAGCCTTGCGCTTGTTGACGGACTGAAGCGCTGGCGTCGGGTTGGTGTGAGGTTGGTGTGGGGTTGGTGAGCGTGTTGCCAGTTCACTTCATGCCAAAGCGGTTCATCAGGTCATACAACGTCGGGCGAGAAACGCCGAGCAGTTCGGAAGCCTGGGCGACACTGCCGTTACACCGCGCCAGCGCCTTGATCACCGCATTGCGTTCAGCTTCATCACGCACCTGACGCAAGTTAAGCGGTTCGTTTTCACTGTTTTCATGCTGGGTAAGGCCAAGGTCGGCCAAAGTCACTTTGGGACCATCCGACATGATCACGGCGCGTTTGATGGTGTTCTCCATCTCGCGCACGTTGCCGGGCCAGCGGTGCGCTTCAATTGCTTGCAGGGCTTCCGGCGAGAAACCGCGCAAGCTGCGGCCCTGGGTTTGCACCATGCGCTCGAGAAAAGCATGCGCCAGCAACGAACTGTCGCCTTGTCGTTCGCGGAGTGGCGGGATATGCACCGAAATCTCGGACAGGCGATAGAAAAGATCCTCACGGAACTGGCCGTTCTTGATCTGTTCTGCCAGGTTCTGGTGGGTTGCCGCCACGACACGCACGTCGACTGGAATTTCACCCCGCCCGCCGAGGCGCTCGATCACCCGCTCTTGCAGAAAACGGAGCAGTTTGGCTTGCAAGGACATCGGCAAATCACCGATTTCATCAAGAAACAACGTGCCGCGATGGGCATATTCGATCTTGCCGATGGTCTGCTTGGAAGCGCCGGTGAAGGCACCTTTTTCATAACCGAAGAGTTCCGATTCGAGCAAATTGTCCGGAATGGCGGCACAGTTGATGGCGACGAAGCGTTCCTTGATGCGCGGCGAGAGCTCATGCAGACCGCGCGCCAGCACTTCCTTGCCGGTGCCGGATTCGCCCAGCAGCAAGACCGAAGCGTCGCTTGGCGCAACCTTTTCGATCGTGCGGCAGACCTTGAGCATGTCCGGGTCGCAAGTAATCAATCCCTGCAAGGGTTCAGAACGGGTGCGCAGGATCAGGGCACGATTTTCCTGCTCCAGTTCATAGACGCGGAAGGCGCGTTCAATGATCAGCTTGAGAATCTGCTCTTCGAATGGCTTGTGATAAAAATCGAACGCCCCCAGGCTGATTGCCTGGATGGCATTGGCCCGATCCTGATTGCCGGTGACGACAATAACCTTCGAACTGGGACAGAGTTGCAGGATTTGTTGCAGCGTCGCCAGGCCTTCCGTCGCGCCATCCGGGTCGGGCGGCAAGCCGAGATCGAGCAGAACGACCGCTGGTTCGAAGCGGCGCAACTGCGCCAATGCCGATTCACGGTCTCCGGCGGGGAGAACTTCGTAGTCGTCGAGGCTCCATTTGATTTGCTTCTGAAGACCGACATCGTCCTCTACCAACAGAATCTTCGGGGCTTTATCGCTTGATTTATCACTCATGGCTTGATTTCAGTGATTAGCGGAAAACGCACGTTGAACAGGGTTCCGCGGCCGGGGGTGCTGGTTACCTGAATGGTGCCATTCAGTTCTTGCACATATTCCTTGCATTCATAGGCCCCGATACCCATTCCCGTACCTTTCGTGGATGCAAAAGGGCGAAACAGTCGCTCCCTGATGAAAGTGGCGTCCATGCCGGCACCGGTATCCGCTACGGTCAGCACTGCCCAGTCATCTTCGCGGTCGAGTGTAACACCCACTTTTCCGGTGTATGGCGTGGCTTCGATCGCATTCTGGACCAAGTGGCCGATGACCCGGACCAGCTTTTCATGATCGGCTTTGACGCGCATGCCGGTGGCCTTGATTTGCAGACTAGGCTGCAGGCTGTAAGCGCGTTTCGATTGCATGACTTCATCCAGAATGGCGCTTAAATCAACCGTGCTCTTGTCGCTGCCTTCTGGTTCGTCGGTGAGTTTCAGCAGCATCCGGTTCATCCGCGCGACGGAGCTTTCAATGGTCGCCAGCATGTCTTCCTGAAATGCCGGTTTGTGCTTGTGCTTCTCCGCGTTGGCCAGCAATAGCGAAAGCTGTGCGACCAGGTTCTTGATGTCATGCACGACAAAAGCCGCTGCGCGATTGAAGGATTCGAACTGACGCGCCACGGTCAGCGCTTCTGCGGCCTGCGCTTGCGCCAGGTGAGCGGCTGCCTGGCGGGCGGCCGTCTTCAGCAGATCATTGATTTCCCAATCCATGCCGGGCGGCGTGATTGATTTGGCGAGGACGACAAAGCCGGAAAGGTTGTCATGCCAAAGCAGGGGAATCACCAGCCAGGCTTTGTCGCAGGCCAGCAGCCAGGCGGGAAATCGGGCTTCCTCAAGCAGGTCGGGCTGTTCGCGGCAATCCTTCAGATCCAGCACCCATTGGCGCGATTCGAGAAACGCGGGAAACGCATGGCCGGCTTCCAACTGGCCATCAAGTTCAGCAAAGTTCCAGTGCGCGACACGCCGATAGGCAGAATGCCCTGCGCCGGCATCCTGTTTCAACCAGAGCGCGGCGGCAGGACTGTCGACCAAGCGGGCCATGGCTTGCAGGCTGCGATCGTAAACCTGAGCCCCGGGTTCGCCCTCGGTCAGCATGGAGGTAAAGCGCAGCCATTCCTCACGATAGTCGTAGCGATAACGAAAAAAATGCTTGGCCAGCAGGACCCGCAGTTTGGCCCGCACAGAACTGGAAAAAACCGCCAGCAACAGCAACAGCACAGCGCCAAACAGAAAAACGGTTTGCAGCACCGCACCCCATTCGCCACCGGCGAAACGAATGTAATAACCCGCCGCAGCCATCAGCATGAGATAGAGACCGGAACCCATCAGCGCGGCGCTGTGAAACGCCATGCGATGTGAAATGGCCAGTTTCATGTCGGTAGTGACGACGCGTCGTCTGAGCGAAATCCACAACAACGGTACCAGCAAGGCATTGACTGCGCCGCGGGCAATCCAGCCATCCTGTGAAATGGCGGTGAACAGCATCGCCTCCGAGAAAAGATAAAAATCGAAGACGAAGATGCCGCCCAAAGCCAGGCAAAGATGTTTGATGCCCCACCGTTCCTGGGCGCTTGAATTGCGATAGAACTGCTCGACCAGCACCATCCCGGCGACGGCAAACAACGCCGGATAAACCGCCCCGACCCAGTAACTCAGTTTGGTATCGGGGAAAACCAGCATGAAGGCGTGACTCGCCACCGCCAGGACAGCCAGGCCACCAAGCCCGTTGCCAAGAAACGCCAGCGTATCGGTGGTATCGGTTCTGGCGCGCAACGCACGCAGGTTGCGCCAGAGAAACCAGACCCAGACCAGATTGCGGCCAAGTTCTGCCAATGCGGCAAATTCCTGCCCAATACGGAGCAAGGCGTGCAGGGAAAGGATGCTTGCCCAGAGGAAGCTGGCGGCGGCAGGCACCGCCAGACCGGGCACGCCCGGCGGGCCATCGCGGCCGCGGGAGGTCAACGCCAGAAATGCAAAAGCGACGGCCGCCAAGCCATAACTGATCGCAGCGATGCTGGCGGAGGAATCGAGTGTCATGGCACAGTCGCGGTTTGCCTTAAGAATGACTTGAACAAATTGCCTGCTGCGGTGTGCTGCTGAGACGTGTTAGCGAAGTATTCGGTCTGGGCCGAAAGGCGAGCCAAATAAACAAGGTAGGGCGTGCCGCGCGCACCGCTTGACAATCGATAGTGCGCACGGCGCACCCTACGGAATCAATGGGTTGCATTGTGTTTCTTGAGAGCAGGTGTGTTAAGCAGGGGTGTTCAACCTCGGGCACGCGTCCCTGCTAACGCACCCCTTTTCCGAGCACCACGACCTGGGTCGTTTGCAGCAGCACCATCAAGTCAAGGAACAGGCTGTGATTTTTCACGTAGTACAGGTCGTACTGGAGTTTGTTCATCGCATCCTCGACGCTGGCGCCGTAAGGAAATTTGACCTGCGCCCAGCCGGTGATGCCGGGTTTCACGCTATGCCGGGCGTGGTAATAGGGAATTTGCGCAGCCAATTCGTTGACGAAATAAGGCCGTTCCGGGCGTGGTCCGACAAAGCTCATGTGGCCAAGGAAGACATTCAGAATCTGCGGCAATTCGTCAATACGCGTGCGCCGGATGTAGCGTCCCACTCGCGTCGTGCGGTCATCCTTTTGCCGCGCCCATACAGGTAAACCGTCCTTTTCCGCATTGGTAAACATGCTGCGGAATTTGTAGATGGTGAACGGATGGCCGAACTGGCCGATGCGCTCCTGGGTGTAGAACACGGGCCCGCGGCTCTCCATTCGGATGAACAAGCCAGCGAGCAGCATG
>JBBQQT010000036.1:0-24734 GCA_038215555.1 Burkholderiales bacterium
TGCCGTAGGGCTTGGTGCCGTTGAGCACGCGGTTGGTGCGGGGGAAGGCCTGGATCAAGCCGTGATGCTTGAGGTTCTTGTCCACATAGAGCGTGCTCAGGTATTTGGAATCGAAGCCGGTGAGCAGCATGTCCACCACGAGAGTGATGTCGATTTGATGGTGGCGGGAGCTTCCAGCTCCCTTCTGCGCCATTGGGAGCTGGAAACTCCCGCCACTTTGAAAATACTGCTGGTCCTTGATGCGCTTTTGCACGTCCTGATAGTAGAGGTCGAATTCGCCGATGCCGTGGTTGCTGCCGTACTGGGCGTTGTAGTCGGTGATGATGGACTTGAGGGCGGCTTTCTTCTTGTCCGGTTCCTGTTCGTTGTCGGCCTTTTCCTGCGGCAAGTCTTCCTGAATCTGCTGCACGTCCTTGTTGCCTTCGGCGGGCGGGGAGAAGACGCAGGCGATGTTGAGCGGCTGGAAGTCGGGATCGGCGGCTTGTTTTTCGGCCTGCACGGTCTTGAACAGGGCGTGGTATTCGATGGCGTCGTTGATGGAGGCGGTGGCGAGCACGGCGTTGAACTTGCGCCCGGCGGTGGCGGCGTCGTGCTTGGCGAGAATGGCTTCGACGATGGCGCGCTTGGCGACAGTGGCAGGAGCTTCCAGCTCCTGTTTCAAAACAACACTGGAGCTGGAAGCTCCAGCTACCTTCGAAGCTCCGGCTACTTTGGGGTTCTCCCGGATGTAGCGACGAATGGCCTCCATGGCACGTTCGTGGCGCACGATGTGGTCGTAGGACTCGTGCTGCCAAAACGGCCCCGTTTTTCCCAAGCGCTTGTTGATTTGATTGGCGGTGAATGATTTCCAGGAATGCATGATTTCAGGCAATCCATGACCATTCATCGGCTTGACAAAAACATGGACATGGTTGGGCATGATGACGAATTCGTCCAGGAGATACCGCTGTCCTTCAAAGTACTGAAGCGCATCACGCACAATCTTGGCGTTAACTTCATCACGCAGCACGCATGAGCCACTGCCCGCGTTCAGCAGGGCTTCGTAGCGGTCGGAGAAGAGGCGGTGATATTCGGCGAGTTCTGCGGGACTGAGGTTGTCAAGGTCGTGGGTTTGCTTCCAGTGTTCGCGTTCTTTTTTGAGTTTTTCTACAACCGCCAGGGGGAGTGCATCGGCCAATCGAAAGGTTACGAAATACCAAACCGAGCCTTGCTCCCAGTGGGGAAGATTCTCGCCAGAGCGGATTTCGATTTCGGTCGATGGGTTGAGGTATTCCCACGTAGCAAGAGTTTCCAAAGTAACCGGAGCTGGAAGCTCTGGTTTTGAGCAAGCTCCGGAGCTGGAAGCTCCGGCCACTTTGTAGTAATCGACATGGAAGCGCAGCACGTTGCGGTCTTCGATGGCGTGGGTGATGGTGTAGGCGTGCAGTTGCTGCTGGAAGATGTCGGCCGTGGTTTTGTAGCTCGCCTGCTGGCCTTCGATCTGCTGGGCACTGGCGTTCTGCTCGAAGATGGGCGTGCCGGTAAAGCCGAAAAGCTGCGCGTTGGGGAAGAATTCCTTGATGGCCTGGTGGTTCTCGCCGAATTGCGAGCGGTGGCATTCGTCGAAGATGAACACCATGCGCTGGTGGCGCAGCGGTTCTAGACGCTCCTTGTAGTTGCGTTTATTGGTGCCATCGAGTGCCAGGCCGAGCTTCTGGATGGTGGTGACGATGACCTTGTCGGCGTAGTCGTCGGAAAGCAGCCGCTGAACCAGCGATTCGGTATTGGTGTTGGCTTCGACGCAGCCTTCCTGGAATTTGTTGAATTCCTCCCGCGTCTGCCGGTCGAGGTCTTTACGGTCCACCACGAACAGGCATTTGTCGATGTCCGGGTTGTCCTTGAGCAGGGTGGAAGCCTTGAACGAGGTGAGCGTCTTGCCGCTGCCGGTGGTGTGCCAGATGTAGCCATTGCCACAGTGTTGGTGGATGCAATCGACAATCGCCTTGACGGCATAGATTTGATACGGCCGCATCATCAGCAGCTTCTGCTCGCTGGCCACCAGCACCATGTAGCGGCTGATCATCTCGCCCAGCGTGCATTTGGCAAGGAAGGCGTCGGCGAAGCTGTCCAGGTGGGTGATCTTGCTGTTGTCCACATCCGCAAACTGGTAGAGCGGCAGGAAACGCTCGTCGGCGTTGAAGCTGAAGTGGCGGCTGTTGTTGTTGGCGAAGTACCAGGTGTCGCTGCGGTTGCTGACGATGAAGAGTTGCAGGAAGCAGAGCAGGGTTTTGCTGTAGCCGTTGTCGGGGTCGTTCTTGTAATCGACGATCTGCTGCATGGCCCGGCGCGGGCTGATCTGCAGGGTTTTCAGCTCGATCTGGACGGCGGGAATGCCGTTGATGAGCAGGATCACGTCGTAACGGTGGTGGCTGTAGCCGGTGCTGATGCGGAGCTGATTGATCACCTCGAAGCTGTTTTTGCACCAGTCCTTGATGTTGACCAGCGTGTAGTAGAGCGGCGTGCCGTCGTCGCGCTCGAAACTGTTGCGCTCACGCAGGTGTTTGGCGGCGGCGAACACATCCGGGGTGACGATACCATCCAGCAGGCGGGCGAATTCGGTGTCGGTGAGATGAACGCGATTGAGCGCCTCGAAGTGCTGGCGGAAGTTGATTTCCAGCGCGGCGCGGTCGCGGATGTCCGGACGGTAAGCGTATTTGAGATCGCCCAGTTTCTCGATCATGGCCTGTTCGATTTCTTGTTCAGTCATTGATGATTGTCTGTGTTTTTAGTTGGCGCTGATTGACGCATGAGGGTGGGAAATCACCATAAACCGAACCGGAGGAACCCTTGTATTTCAACACGGCGGGTATGGGAACGCCTTCTTCATTTTTGGCTGTTCTACGTCTCCGTGAACAGCCAAACCACCCCTGTGTTTTTTTGCGGCAAGGCCAAACCTGGGTTGTGCTGCTGACAACGAGAAAAGCGCTTGTCGTATGTCTGCTCCTGGCGACGAGCCGGCAGTGTTGCCGGCGGCGTAAATCCGTAGAAATTTGGCGGCAGATAATGGCGGCGTGGCCTGCCTTCCAGGCTTTCAAGGACTACGGCGGCAATAGACTAATTGCTGCCTGATGACAGGGACAACCCCGGTGTCGGCTCCACTCAGAAAGCTGTCTGTCGATCCACTTCAGGTTCTCGGCCATTGCCGTCATCCAGCTTAGCCTGCCAGTTTGGGCGAAGGGCCGCTTACTGGATCAAACGTGGCGGGCAACTCCCGGCCAGGAGCTGTCATTGGCCGATCCAAGTGAGCCGCCATTTGCGTGACCGTTCTATTCCGAAACCTGCCTGACAATCTTTTCATGCCACTCGGCCGAAGCAACTATTCAACTGTCTGTAGTAGCGCCATGATGCAGTTTTTGAATGGTCCCTACACGTGGCCTCAAAGCTTGCCGGCCGTGGCGTTTTTCCGCGCTTGTACGCGGTGAGAATAGTGAACGTATCAGTGTTCGACCCCACACTGTATCAAGATGCCCATTTGGCGAGCCGTGGTGAGCGACTTTGAATACCTGTGCCTGCCCATCTGGAAATTGGTTGAAGGACAAGACTGCCTGCCACCCGAGCAGCGTATCGCCGTACTCTTCCAAATCAGCGCCAAGCAGTACGCGTCGATCTCCCCACCGGACCCAAAGTGCAACTGCGTGGTGGGTCCTATCTGGACAGGGAATCCCGGCTGGTGACGGGCGGGGGCCGTCCCCGCCTTCGGCCGCAAGGACGGCCACGATCAATTCAAGGGGCGCTGAGCGTCACCTTGATGTGAAAGAAGCTGCGTGAAGCACGAGCTGCGCTCACTTTCGGATGTAATTTGATACCGGTTGCCAATTGATTTTGACGTTCCGAGCGGCGCTTCCCGCTGAACCAGCCGTACCTATTTCCGGTAAGAAATCCGATAGATCGCCCCAGCGTGATCGTCTGACACCAGCAGGCTGCCATCTGGCATGACCAGGACGTCGGCGGGGCGGCCGCTGACGCTTTCCTGGGCGTTGTCGGCGTTTTTCAGCCAGCCGCTGGCGAACGGTTCGTAGGCGACCACTTTGTCGCCTTGCAGGAACGCCGCCATCACCCGGTAGCCGGCTTTGCGGCTGCGGTTCCAGGAGCCGTGTTCAGCGACGAAGAGGGCGTTGCGGTAGCGCGCAGGAAATTGATTGCCGGTGTAGAAGCGCATGCCCAAGGGGGCGACATGGGCGCCGAGTTCCTGTGCCGGCGGGGTATGGCGGGCGCAGGCGTTCGGGGTGCCAAATTCCGGGTCGGCGACGCTCGCGCCATGGCAGTAGGGATAGCCGAAGTGCTGGCCGGGGCGCTCCAGCCGGTTCAGCTCGTCCGGCGGCAGGTCGTCGCCGAGCATGTCGCGGCCGTTTTCGCTGAACCAGAGTTGCCCGGTTTGCGGGTGCCAGTCGAAGCCGACCGTGTTGCGCACGCCGCGTGCGACAACTTCGAGTTTGTCGCTGCTCAAATCCAGCCGCGAGATCAGCGCGTAGCGCTCCGGATCCGGGGCGCAGATGTTGCACGGCGCGCCCACCGGGATGTAGAGCTTGCCATCAGGGCCAAAGGCGATGAATTTCCAGCCGTGATGGGTTTCCGTCGGCAGGGCGTCGTACACGGTTTCCAGCCTGGGCTTTGGGTCGCCCGGCGGTTCGGCATTGCGGATGCGCAGGATGCGGCTGACCGCCGAGATATACAGATCGCCGTCGCGGAAGGCGACGCCGACCGGCAGATTCAAGCCTTCGGCAATCACTCGGGGTTTGCCGGCGCGGCCGTTGCGCAGCGGAATGGCGTGGACCTTGCCAGCGCGCATGCTGCCGACGAACAGGGTGTCCTTGCCCAGTGCCATCTGGCGCGCATTCGGTACCCGCGCGAAGGTTTCGATCTTGAACCCCGGCGGCAGTCGGATCTGGGCCAGTTCAGGTTCCACCGCGAGTGCGGCGAGGGAGGTAGTCAGACATGTCGCCAGCAAGCAAAGCAGGCAGGACAACTTTAGCCAGAGGGCTTGAACAGGTTTCATCGATTACTCCTCCGGTGGTCGCAGATAGGCTTCGTTGTCGTTGTCGAGCTGGATCTCGACCATGCCGCTATCGACAGTCTCGTCATGTTTGCCGACCAGGCCGGGGAAGGTGAGTACCAGCGCCACCATCACCAACTGGATCAGCACAAACGGAATCGCGCCCCAGTAGATGTCGCTGGTTCGCACCGTTCTGGGGGCGACGCTGCGCAGGTAGAACAGCGCGAAACCGAACGGCGGGTGCATGAACGAGGTCTGCATGTTGATGCCGAGCAGCACGCCGAACCAGACCAGGTCGATGCCCAGCGAGGCGGCGACCGGGGCGAGCAGCGGCACGATGATGAAGGCGATCTCGAAGAAGTCGAGGAAGAACGCAAGGATGAAGACCAGCAAGTTGACTGCGATCAGGAAGCCGATCTCGCCGCCGGGCAGCGCGGTGAGCAGATGTTCCACCCAGAGATCGCCTTCCAGCAGGCGGAAGACCAGGGAAAACACTGTCGAGCCGATCAGGATGAAGATGACGAAGCTGGTCAGGCGCGTGGTGGCATCCATCGCCTGCTTGAGCAGATCGAGGTTCAAGCGGCGCTTGATCAAGGCCAGCATGAGCGCACCGGTTGCCCCCATCGCGCCGCCTTCAGTCGGGGTGGCGATGCCCATGAAGATGGTGCCCAAGACGAGAAACATCAGGATCAGCGGCGGCAGGATCGACGCGCCGGCTTGCAGCCACAAGGCTTTGCCGCGCAATACCCGCGCTTCCGCCGGCAAGGCGGGCAACATGTCGGGCCGGGCCAGGGTGAGCATGAACACGAAGAGCAGATAGAAGCCGGCCAGCATCAGGCTGGGCATCAGCGCGCCGCGATACATGTCGCCGACCGAAACGCTTAACTGGTCGGCCAGGATGATCAGCACCAGCGACGGCGGAATGATCTGCGCCAGCGTGCCGGAGGCGGCGATGACGCCGCAGGCGATGCGCTTGTCGTAGCCGTAGCGCAGCATGATCGGCAGCGAGATCAGGCCCATCGCGATCACCGTCGCCGCCACCACGCCGGTGGTCGCGGCCAGCAAGGCGCCGACGAAGACCACGGCATAGGCGAGGCCGCCGCGCAGCGCGCCGAACAACTGGCCCATCGCGTCGAGCAGTTCTTCCGCCAGGCCGCTGCGTTCCAGCACCAGGCCCATGAAGGTGAAGAACGGGATCGCCAGCAAGGTCGCGTTCGACATGATGCCGAATACGCGTTCCGGCAACGCCTGCAACTGGGCGAACTCGACATAGCTCATCTGCATGCCGATCAGGCCGAACAGCAGGCCGTTGGCGCCGAGCGCGAAGGCGACCGGGTAACCGATCAGCAGGAACAGCACCAGGCCGGCGAACATCAGCGGCGCCATCAGTTCGAACATCAGGCGATCTCCTCGGCCCGCTCGTTGTTGAATGGCAACTGCCCGGCCAGCATGCCGGCGCGTTTGATGATTTCCGCCAGCCCTTGCAGGAACAACAGGCCGAAGCCGAGCGGCAAGGCCAGTTTGATCGGCCAGCGCAACAGCCCGCCGGAGTCGGCGGAAACTTCCTGGATCGACCAGGCCTCAACGAACATCGACCAACTGAACCAGGCCATCAGGCCGGCCACCGGCAGCAGGAACAGCAAGCTGCCGCAGAGGTCGATCCAGGCTTGCGCACGCAGACTCAAGCGGCTGTAAATTACGTCGATGCGGACGTGGCCGTTGTGTTTCAGGGTGTAGCCGGCGCCGAGCAGGAAGATCAGCGCGAACAGATACCACTGCAATTCGAGCCAGGCATTCGAACTGAGGTCGAAGCCGTAACGCAAGCTGGCGTTGCTGGCGGAGATCAAGGTGGCGATCAGTACCAGCCACTTGACGCCACGGCCAACGGCCTCGTTCAGCGCATCAATGGCTTTGGCGAATTGCAACCCCAGTGCCAGCAGACCGCGCATGTCACTCGCCCGCGACGGTCATCTGGTCAATCAGGATGGAGCCGACCCGGCGCGATCCGCGCGTCTCCACATCCGTGCCGATCGCAACGATGCCCTTGAACATGTCGCGCAGATTGCCGGCAATGGTGATTTCTTCCACCGGGAAGGCGATGACGCCGTTTTCCACCCAGAAGCCGGCGGCGCCGCGCGAGTAATCGCCGGTGACCATGTTGAGGCCATGGCCGAGCAACTCGGTGACCAGCAGGCCGTTGCCCATTTTCTGCAACAGGGCGGCGAAGTCTTCGCCGGTGGATGGCACGATCAGGTTGTGATTGCCGCCGGCATTGCCGGTGCTGTGCATGCCCAGCTTGCGCGCGCTGTAGGTGCCAAGGAAATAGCCCTGCACAACGCCATCCTTGACCACCTCGCGGTCGTGCAACGCGACCCCTTCCGAGTCGAACGGCGAGGATGACAGACCGCGTGGGATAAACGGCCGTTCCTGTATCTGCAGGAATTCGGGAAACACCTGGCTGCCCAGGCTATCGATCAGGAACGACGATTTGCGATACAGATGACCGCCGGAGACGGCGGAAACGAAGCTGGCGATCAAGCCGGTGGCGATCGGCGCTTCGAACAGCACCGGACATTGGCGGGTGCTCAGTTTGCGACCGTTGAGGCGGCGCACGGTGCGTTCGCCAGCGCGGCGACCGACGCTGGCAGCGGTATCCAAATCCTCCGCGGCGCGCGCCGTGGTGTACCAGTAGTCGCGCTGCATGGCCTCATTCTCTTCGGCGATGACCGCGCAAGACAGGCTTTGCCGGGTGGTCGGGTAGCCGCCGGAAAAACCGAGCGAATTGGCATAGATGAATTGCGATACCTGGCTCGATAGCGAGCCACCTTCGGAATTGGTGATGCGCTGGTCGACATCCAGCGCGTTTGCCTCGCACTCGCGTGCCAGTTCGGCGGCTTCTTCTACGCTGATGTGCCACGGGTGGTAGAGATCGAGTTGCGGAATCAGGCCATCCAGCGCATCGGGATGCGCCAGCAAATCAGGTTCGGCGAGACCGGCGCAGGTGTCTTCGGCGGTAAAGCGCGCGATGCTGAGGGCTTTCTCGACGGTGCGCGCCAATGCGTCGGCGGAAAAATCGGAGGTGGACGCGTGGCCGCGACGCTGGCCGAGATAGACGCTGATGCCGATGCCCTTGTCGCGGTTGTGTTCGATGGTTTCGATCTCGCCATGCCGTACCGACAGCGACAGGCCGCTGCCTTCGGAAACTTCGGCTTCGGCGGCGGTAGCGCCACCGGCTTTGACCAGGTCGAGCACCTGAGCCGCAAGGCCTTGCAGGGTCTGGCGTGAAAAACTGAACGGACTGTTGGACTGTTGGGTAGTGGACACGTCTGGGCCTGAGGAAATCGACAAAGTCGTTATGATAGCAACCCAATTGATAGCAACCCATTTGCGTCAACCCGCCAACACACCAGACCCCTACGTAGCTATGCGCGATCAAGAATTCGAAGACCTGAACCAAGACGACGATAACGAAAACAATAACGATAACGACAACATCGTCAGTAAAAGCCAGCGCAAGCGCGAAAGCACCGCGTTGCAGGATCTGGGCAAGGAATTGTTCGAGCTTTCGCGTGACCAATTGAAGAAGATGGACCTGCCGGAATCTTTGCTCGGCGCATTGCTGGAAGCTAAACGGCTGACCAGCCATGGCGCCATGCGGCGGCAGATGCAGTTCATCGGCAAAGTGATGCGCGACATCGAAACCGACCCGATCCTGCAACAACTGGCGGTGATTCGCGGCGAATCGAATATTGCCAAGGCGCAGTTTCATGCGCTGGAAAGCTGGCGCACGCGGCTGATCGAGGACGATGCCGCGCTGCAAGCCTGGCTGGCGGTGCATCCGGAAACCGACGTCCAGCAATTCCGCCAATTGATCCGCAATGCGCGCAAGGAAGCAGCCGAAGCCAAGCCATCCAAGTCGAGCCGCGCATTGTTCAAACTGTTACGTGAGCTTGAACAGGCGCGAATCTGAGGCGTAAATCTGATTCATTGAATGACTCACTGAATGACACATTGAAGCGGATTTTGTTATCTCATCAGTCAGCCGAGAAACCATCAGCTCATTCTGTTTTGTCGGAAAATTTTACAGATTTGCCTTAGGGCTATTTCAAGGCATGTCGGCTGGCCAAGCCCGTTTCAAAGAAATGTGGCGTTTTCATTACGCTGGCGCAGCCTGCCTGAATCAATCTTTGCTAGTGGCACGCGGCTTGCTACCTGATAACTAAGCCTCTTATTCGAATCGATCGTGCCGTATATCTTCCCTTTCCTTGTTCAGCCTGCCGGGCCCAAGCCATGTCTGGCGCCGCCGTTTCTGATCCATTCGGTGGTTCTGGCGCAACTGCTGAAGGAACTTGGCGGACGCAAAACCCTGGATGAGTCGATCGCCGAATTGCTGATGCTTGACCCGGTCCTGGCTTTGCGTGCGCTGGAAGCCTATACCCAGTCGCATGCCGGGCAGTCTTTGCAGTTTTTTCGCCAGGCCGATCTGTTGCAGGGCCTTGATGCCAGCACGTTGAAAAGCATCGCCACCACCGGTGCCACCGATCGCTTCACCCATCTTGCCTATGCCAACCGGCATGCGGCCTGGCTGCCAGCGCTGCGCTGCGCCGTGCTGAGTCGGATGCTGGCGGAAAAACTGCACTATCCGAGCCCGGATGAGGCCTGGCTGGCGGGTTTGCTGATCTGGCTGCCCGGCTTTGCCGCTGCCTCGGATCTGGCTCCCGATCTGCCTCGCCAGGCGGCGCAGGCGGCGCTGGATCAATTGCCATTGCGGACTTTTCTGTCTGACGTCTTGCGTTACCGCGATCTGCAGCCGGAACGTCTGCTCGATGCCGCGCCACTGGTGCAAATGGTGGTTTCGGCTTATCGACTGGCCCAGATGAGCTTGTCTGAAGTCGCCAGCAAATCGGATAACCCGCTGCTGAACGTCTTGTTCATGGTGTCCCGAGTCGATCAGGAAACGCTGCGCGACCTGCTGACTTTGGCAGATCAGCAAGTGAACGCGCTGGCCGTGAAATATCGACTTGAACAGCTAAGTGACAAGGCAATAGCCGATCTCGGACTCGAACTGATCCGCTACAACCAGCTTGAGCTGGCCGCCAGCGCGATGCAGGCAAACCAGTCCGCCGCCATCCTGACGCTGGCGCGTCTGCTCGCCAGTCATGAAGGCCTGGCCGATCCGGTCTACCTCAAGCTGAACGCACGCACCGGTTTTCTCGAAGCGCAGCCGCTCGGCGAACATCCTTTCGCGCCGCTGTCGATTCGTGTCGAAGGCAGCAACACGGCAGCGGTGCGCGCGATGCTGACGCGGACTGCGATGATCGTGCTGGAAAGCGCCGGCATGGATGCCGCCGTGCTTGATCTGCAATTGATTCGACAGGCGGATGCCGATGGTTTGGTCGCCATCCCCGTTGGCGAAGCGGACAGCCAGGGCGTATTGCTGGTCTGCGGCAATGCGGTTGCGCTGGCCACGGTCGCTGCGCTACCCAAGCACTTCGCCCGTATGGGCGAACTGGCCGGACGCTTGCCACCGACAAGCGCGGTCACCGGAAGCGAAAATAGCGTCGACGAGGCGGCGGTGGCTTTGCCGTCGCGGGTTCGCCGAGCAGCCCACGAAATCAACAATCCGCTTGGCATCATCAAGAATTATCTGGCCATCCTGAAGGTGAAATTGGGTGATGACGCGCCGATTTCCGATGAGCTGCGCATCATTTATGAAGAACTCGACCGCATTGTTCGCATCGTGCGCGGCTTGTCGCGCGTGCAGGTGGAAGTCGCCACGGTGGGCGAGACCGCTGATCTGAATGCATTGATTCAGGATCTGGTGAAAGTCACGCAGCCGACCTGGTCAAGCAAAGGCATCAAGGTTTCCACCGTTCTGACGCCGGGACTTGCTCACCTGACGAATGACCGCGACAAGCTGAAGCAGATTGTGCTCAATCTGATGCTCAACGCGATCGAGGCGACGCCGCCGGGCGGCGCGGTGCGGATTGAAACGGCGGCGCTGTTGAATCAACGCCACGAACATTTCATCGAGGTGCTGGTTTCCGATTCCGGCTCAGGTATCGCGCCGGATATCGCCAAGCAGATCTTCGATCCGCTCGATACCGCGAAGGGTGACGGCCATGCCGGCCTCGGGTTGTCGATCGTCAAGTCACTGACTGAATCGATGCAGGGCAGCATC
Source organism: Burkholderiales bacterium (assembly GCA_038215555.1). Classification (GTDB taxonomy): domain Bacteria; phylum Pseudomonadota; class Gammaproteobacteria; order Burkholderiales; family Thiobacillaceae; genus PFJX01. The sequence goes on from JBBQQT010000036.1 coordinate 11,214, forward strand.
ATCTTCAAGACAAGTGCAACCGGTACGACATTCCAGATATTATTGCCGACCAATTGATCTGGTTATTGCATGCGCTATGACCGCAATTTTTCCTCTCGACCAAACAAAGGGGTAGCTGATGTTCGGTAACGCGGTATCCAGCTCAAGTCGGACACTGGTCAGCCTGCTGATTGTCGAGGACGAGCCGCGTTATCTGGAAAGCACCCGCCTCCTGCTGGCGCAACATGTGCACAGCATCGATGCGGCGCTCACCGTCAAAGACGCTTTTGCGTTGCTTGCGACGAAACACTATGACCTGGCGTTGCTTGATCTGCGCCTGCCGGATGGCAACGGCCATGAAATCATGGCTTACATTCGCACCCATCTGCCTGACTGTCGGATCATCGTCGCCAGTGGTGATAGCGAAATCGATTCCGCCATCCAGTCTTTGCGTCTGGGCGCCACCGACTACCTGCGCAAGCCGTATGAGCCGGAAGACCTGATCAATACCGTGCGCAATGCGGTGCGCAAGTCCGAACTGGAACGCGAAAACGTGCGCATGACGCATCAGATCGAGCAGTCCGAACAATGGTTTCGCTTGCTGGTGAATACCTCGCCGGACGTGATTTACACGCTCGATGCGGACGCCCGTTTCAGCTACCTGAACGATAGTATCGAACGCACACTGGGCTACATGCCAGGTGAGCTGATCGGGCGCGACTACACAACAGTGCTCGCGCCCGACCAGGCGGAAATCGCGCTTTATCATTTCAATGAACGCCGCACGGGCGAACGCGCTACCCGAAATCTCGAACTGATATTGCGGCGCAAGGACGATCTGCTCAGCAGACTGACCGAACGTACTTCCGATCAGCGCGTCGTGGTCGAACTGTCCTCGATGGGGATGTACCGCCCGACCAGCCTCGGGATGGGCGAGTTTCTCGGCTCTTACGGCGTCGCGCGCGACATCAGCGCGCGCAAGCAAGCCGAGGCGACGATCACCTTCCAGGCCTATCACGATCTACTCACCGGCTTGCCCAACCGCGCGCTGTTCAAGGACCGACTTGGCCAGGCGATGGTCTATGCCAAACGCCACGGCCAGACCATGGCGACGCTGTTCCTCGATATGGATCACTTCAAAGTGGTCAACGACACCCTCGGCCATCTGGTTGGCGACGGTCTGCTGCAAGCGCTGGCGTTGCGTTTGCGCGACTGTCTGCGCGAAGGCGATACGCTGTCGCGCATCGGCGGCGACGAATTCATGCTGTTGCTGCCGCACATCCGCACGCGCGACAACGCCGCTTATATCGCGCAGAAGATCCTTCTCTCGCTGAAGCAGCCGTTCAACATCGAGGGGCATGAACTGTATGTCGGCATGAGTATCGGCATCGCGATTTTCCCGGAAGACGGCGACAGTATCGAAACCTTGATCAAGCACGCCGACATCGCGATGTATCACGCCAAAGATCTTGGCCGCAACGACTACAAATTCTTCACGCCGGAGCTGCACAAAGCATTTACGGGCCGACTGGCGATTGAAACCGAAATGCGGCATGCGCTGGAGAGAAAGGAATTCGAGGTTTTCTATCAACCGCAAGTGGCCGTGCAAAGCCAGCGCGTGCGTGGCATGGAAGCGTTGATCCGATGGAATCACCCGTCGCGCGGCCTGGTTTTACCGACCGAATTCATCCCCATCTCGGAAGAATGCGGCCTCATCACGCCGATCAGCGAATGGGTGATGAGCGCCGCTTGCCGGCAGGCCCGCCTCTGGCGCGATGCCGATATGCCGCCGATCACGATGGCGATCAACCTGTCGGCGCGGCAGATCGAGCATCCGCAATTCGTCGATAAATTCGTCCAGTGCCTGCACAAGCATATGCCGGATGGCAACGGCATCGAAATCGAGATCACCGAAAGCACGTTGATGCGCGACATGGATGGCGCGGTCGGCAAGCTACGCAAGCTGGCCGACATGGGCGTCGAGATTTCCATCGACGATTTCGGCACCGGTTATTCCTCATTGTCTTATCTGAAAAAACTGCCGATCAACACGATCAAGATTGATCGCAGTTTCATTCATGACCTGACCGGACACACGAACAACGGCAGCACCATCGTCGCCGGCATCGCCGCAATGGCAAAGGGCCTCAAATTGAAGGTGGTTGCCGAGGGCGTCGAGACGCAGGAACAACTCGACTATCTGCAAACCCTGGGCTGCGACACTTATCAGGGCTTTTTCTTCAGCCGCGCGGTGAATGCCGATGCCGCTACCGAGATTCTGGGCCGGACGGTGAACTAACTCCGTTCGCGGTGGTTGGTCAGGCGGTTTGTCGAGTGGTTTGCCAGTAAAGCCGTTGTTTCCGGGACAATAGGGCTCTGATTTGTTTTTTGCGCAGCCCATGTCCCACCACCGTCTCAGCGCCGACACCATGACCCCGCACACTTCGGTCAGCCAATGGCGTGCCGCCTGGTCTTTGTTCCCTTACGTCTGGCAATACAAGAACCGCGTTCTGATCGCTTTTGGCCTGTTGTTCTGCGCCAAGATCGCCAACGTCTCGGTGCCGCTGGTGCTGAAGGAAATCGTCGATCACCTGGAAAACCCGGATGCGTTGAGCCTTGCCGTGCCGTTGATCCTGATCGTGCTGTACGGCCTGCTGCGTTTCGGCAATACCGCATTCACCGAGTTGCGCGACGCGCTGTTCGCCCGCGTGCTGCAACGCGCCATGCGTGGCGTCATTCACGATGTCTTCGAACATCTGCATGCGCAATCGTTGCGTTTCCATCTGGAACGCCACACCGGCGGGCTGGCCGTCGATATCGAACGCGGCGCCCGCTCGATCCGCTTTTTGATCAATTTCACGCTGTTCAACATCGGCCCGACGCTGCTCGAAATCCTGATGGTGGCCGGTGTGTTGTTCGTCAAATATGACCCCTGGTTTGGCGGCATCACGCTGTTGACCCTGGTGGTCTATATCACCTTCACCGTGTTGATCACCAACTGGCGAATGAAATACCGCCGCGCGATGAACGAAACCGATGCCGCTGCCAATGCGCGCGCAATCGATAGCCTGCTGAATTACGAAACGGTGAAGTATTTCAACAATGAAAAATACGAAGCCGACCGCCTGAAAGACGACCTGCGGCGTGCCGAAGACGCTTCAGTACAAAGCGAAATCTCGCTGGCCTGGCTGAATGCCGGCCAGTCTTTCATCATCGCCCTGGGTGTCACCGCGATGATGGGCCTGGCGGCGCAGGGCGTGGCGAACAAGACGATGACGCTGGGCGATCTGGTGCTGGTCAACGCGTATCTGATCCAGTTGTTCATTCCGCTCAACTTCCTCGGCACGGTCTACCGCGAGATTCGCAACGCGTTGACCGACATGGAAAAACTGTTCGGCTTGCTCCACAAACCGCCGGAAATCACCGATGCCGTCGATGCCAAACCGCTGGCGGCAAAGCAGGGCGAAGTCCAATTCGAGAACGTCAGTTTTGCTTACGACCCGCGCCGGCCGATTCTGGATAACGTCAGCTTTACCATTCCGGCCGGCCGCAAGCTGGCGGTGGTGGGGGCCAGCGGGGCGGGAAAATCGACACTGTCGCGCCTGCTGTTCCGCTTTTACGACGTGAGTCCGCAACCCGGCGGTGGCTGTATCCGGGTCGATAGCCAGGACATCCGTCAGGTCACCCAGGCCAGTCTGCGCAAGAGCATCGGCATCGTGCCGCAGGACACCGTGCTGTTCAACGACAGCCTGTATCACAACATCGCCTATGGTCGTCCGGAAGCCGGCCGGGAAGAAGTCCTCGAAGCAGCGCGCGCGGCGCATCTGGATCGCTTCATCGAAGGCTTGCCGGACGGCTATGACACGGTTGTCGGCGAACGCGGCCTGAAGCTCTCCGGCGGTGAAAAGCAGCGCGTCGCGATCGCCCGCGCCATTCTGAAAAACCCGCCCATCCTGGTGTTCGACGAAGCCACCTCCTCGCTCGACAGCGGCACCGAACAATCGATCCAGCACGAACTCGGCCGCATCTCGGAAAACCGCACCACGCTGGTCATTGCGCATCGTTTATCCACTGTGGTCGATGCCGACGAGATTCTGGTGCTGGAAAACGGCCGCATCGTCGAGCGAGGCAACCACGCTGCGCTGCTGGCGCTGGACGGACGCTATGCCGCGATGTGGCGGCTGCAACTGCGGGAAGAACAGGAACCTGCGGTTTGAAACCCGGCAAGCTGGCGCAGGCGTATGCTTGCGGTACGCCAGTGCGCAGCATCTCAATCGCTGCGATGGCAACCGTCTGAAAGGAACACCTCATGAGCAATGCAAAAACCGACGAACTGTTCGATGTCCTGCGCGCAGCCTGCGCCCGCCAGTATGGTTTCAATCCACGCCGCATCACGGCGGGCATGCGTTACGTCGGCAAGGAAGGACACGGCAAGGATCTGGTGCACGTCTTCCGTGATGTCGCCACGCACTCGCAAATTGTGTTGAAAAACACCCTCGCCACCTTGCGCGAGAAACAGGGTGACAAGCCGCATTGGACGGAAGCCGAGAAGGCGCACTACAAAAGCAGCAACGCCGAGATCGATGCGGAACTCGCTGCGAAACAGGCGGAACTCGATTTCACCCGCAATTGCGCGCTGTATCGCGACCATCGCGAACAACTGTTGTCGCACTACACTGATTGGCCCGGTTTCCGGCCCGACGGGCCGCATCCCGGTGAAGCTGCAAGAGCGTTGATCCAGACCCTCTCCGCTGCGAACGATGCAAGGCTGACCGAGTTCATCGAACACACGCATGTGCACGATCTGGAACAACTCGCGCATCTGCTGCTTGCGCCGTGTCACGCCGAGATTGAGGCTGAAACAAGGCGCTGAAGCTTGGTTTCATCCGGACCCGAGGGCACGGTCAACAGAGGTTTACAGGATCATTTCGATCCGGTTCGCCTGCCCCAGGCCAGTGCGGCCATGCCGACCAACACCACACCGCCGAAGCCCATCGCCACGTTGACCACCGGCACTTGCTCCAGTAATGCATAAGCGCCGACGAAGCCAAGCATGACCAGGTTTTCCCACAGGTTCTGCACTGCCAGTGCGCGACCGGCGCCGACACTTTGATAGCCGCGTTCCTGCAGCAAGGCATTGAGCGGCACGATGAACAGGCCGCCGGCGGCACCGATGGCAGCGAGCAACAGGGCGGTGGGCATCAGCGTGGTCTGTTGCGCGAACAGCAGCACCAGCGGGCCGAGCAGCAGGCCGCCGATCAAAGCGCGATTGACGTTTTCCAGCTTGATCAACATGCCGGCCAATGCAGCGCCGATGACGATGCCGATCGACACCACGCCCATCAGATTGGCCGGCATCTGGTTGCTGGCGATGCCCAGCGCTACCGGCACCCAGGCGAACAGGATCAGGCGCAAGGTTGAGCCGGTGCCCCAGAACAGACTGGTACCGAGCAGGCTGAAGCGCGTGTCCGTGTTCTTCCAGAGTGTGCGCAGCGAATCCAGGAACTGACGCAGCAGGCCGCTGAAGTCGAAATTATCCAGCGGGTGTTCCGGCGGCAGGCGCGGGATCAGTAGATTGATCAACGCGGCCAGCGCATAGACGCCGATCACGCCGGTGAAGGCCCAGGCCAGCGATTGATCCGCCAGCCAACCACCGACCACGACGCCGAGCAGGATGGCGACGATGGTGGAGCCTTCCAGCATGCCGTTGGCTTTGACCAGTTTGTCCGGCCCGAACAACTGACTGAGGATGCCGTACTTGGCCGGACTGTAGGCGGCAGCGCCGACGCCGGCCATGCCGTAGCAAAGCAGCGGCGGGGCGCCGGCGGCCATTGACCCGGCGCCGATCAGCTTGAGGCCGTTGGCGAACAGCATCACGCGGCCTTTCGGAAATGCATCGGCCAGCGCGCCGACGAAGGGTGCGAGCAGGATGAACGGGATGACGAAAAAGGCTTGCAACAGCGGAATCCAGCCTGGATGTCCTTCCGCTTTGACCAGCGCGATGGCGGTGATCAGCAAGGCGTTGTCGCCGAAGGCGGAAAAGAACTGTGCCAGCAGCACCGCGCCCATCGGCAGGGACAGCAGTGGCAGGTCTTTCGGAGCGGCTGGATTCATGGAGCGGCCCCTCCTGCATTTCTGTTTTCGAATGGGGAGTTCATGCCGCTTTCCGATCAAAAAAATCACGTGTCTCGAATACTGCATGGGCAAAGTGACTGCCGTTGTGACGCAGCAGACGTTTCAACGCGAAATCGAACAGCAGCGGATTGTGTTCACGCAGGTCACTCAGGAACGGTTTTGCATCCGCATCGAGCAATTCGAGTTTGACCAGCTTGCCGAGCGAGGTCAGCGGCAGGATGCCGGGTAGCGGATAGTCGGAGCCGTTGAGCAGGCGGTCATGCCAGTCCGGGTGCGCCAGCACGGTTTTCAGCACTTCGGCGCGGTTGAATTGGGTCATGGCGGAAATGTCGCCATACAGGCCGGGCAGGTTGGCATTCATCATGTCGGCAAAGAGGTCAAAACTGGAACGACGCTGGCCGGTTTGATCGAGATCGTCGCCATGCGAGGCGCAATGCGCCACCACCACACGCACACCCAGATCCAGCGCGCGGCTCAGTTTCAGCGGGTTGCCGTAATCCTGCCGCGCACTGCCGGCTACCGCCGCTTCATGGCCGGCGTGGGTGATCAGCGGCAGATCGTGCTTCGCCAGCAGACGGTAGAACGTATCGCAGCGTGGTGAGCCTGGATCGATGCCCATCGCCGCCGGCAGCCATTTCATGGCGCGCGCGCCGTTTGCCGTCGCGTCTTCCAATGCGGCCAGCGCGTCCTTGCGATAGGGATGGATCGACGCGGCCCATTGCATGCGCGTCGGATGCGTCTGTGCGACGCGGGCGGCATAGGCATTGGGGACATGGAAGGCGCTGGCTTCGCGCAGCGGTTGGCCGCGTTCGTCATGCGCCCAATCGAACGCGAACAGCAGAATCTGCGCGCCGGCCGGAAAGCCGTCCATCAGGTTTTCCAGACGCGCGACGAAGCTGGCATCGACCTGACCGGGCGCGTTGTGCACGCAACCGGCGTTCATGTAGAAAATCTTCTGGATGTATTGCAGCGGGTTCCACAGGCTGTCCATTTTCGGATTGGCCCATGCGCCGCTGTCGCTATCGCCAACGCCGACCAGATGCGCATGCACATCCCACACCTTGGCCAGATCGAGGCCAGCCCAGACGCGTTGCATCAAAGCGTGATCGGCCAGTTCCGGCGGCAGGCCGACGCGACACGGGTTGAGCACGCCGGCCTGCGGCCACTGGCTCCAGCCGGCCAGACCAAGACCGCCAAATATGCCGCCGACGATGCCGGCGCGCTTTAGGAATTGGCGACGATTCATGCTGCTTCTGCCATTTTCTTCAACGTCACATGATCGATCTTGCCGGTGCCGAGCAATGGCAGCGCATCAACTACGCGAATTTCACGCGGTACGGCAATCTCCGGTGCGCCGGCGCTGCGGGCAGCGGCGAGCAGCATGTCACGGATCAGCGCGGCATCGGTGGTGTACAGAATGATCGCCTCGCCGCGTTGTGGGTCGCTGCGCGTGGTGGCGGCGTGCATCAGACTGGGCGAAGCGCTGACGGCGATCTTCTCGACGACTTCCAGCGACACCATTTCGCCGGCGATCTTGGCGAAGCGTTTGACCCGGCCACGGATATGCACAAAGCCCTCGGCATCAAGCTCGACGATGTCGCCGGTGCTGTACCAACCCGCGCCGACTTCCGATGCCGGTGGTTCCAGCACGCCGGGTTGCTCGAAGCGGTAGTAGCCACTCATCAAGTTCGGGCCTTTGACGTGCAGCAGGCCACCGTTGTCGATGCCCGGCACGGCAACCAGTTGCGCCCGCAAGCCCGGCAGCAGTTGCCCGACGCTGCCGCTCTTGTAGGCCATCGGCGTGTTGACCGCGATCACCGGCGCGGTTTCGGTGGCGCCATAGCCTTCCATGATGCGAATGCCGAATTTTTCGAACCAGGTGTTGCGCACGGCCTCGGAGAGTTTTTCCGCGCCGGCGATGACATGGCGCAGGCGATAGAAATCATACGGATGCGCGAAGCGGGCGTAATTGGCGAGGAAGGTGCCGGTACCAAGCAACACGGTGCAGTTGCGGTCGTAGGCGAGTTCCGGGATTACCCGATAGTGCAGCGGCGAAGGGTAGAGAAACACGCTGGCGCCGGACAACAGCGGCAGCAGCGTGCCGCCGGTGAGGCCGAAGGAATGAAACATCGGCAGCGCGTTGAGGAATTTGTCTTCCGGCGACAGATCGATCACCGCGCGAATCTGCGCGACATTGGCCAGCAGTGCGCGATGCGACAGCACCACGCCTTTCGGTTTGCCTTCCGAGCCGGAGGTGAACAGCACCACGGCGGGGGCTTCCGGATCGCCTTCTGGTGAGGGCAGGTATTGCGCAATCAGCACCCACAGCTTGTCGAACAGGCTGATATTTTCCGCCAGGTCTTCCAGATACAGGATGCGCTGTGTGCTCAAACCCGCCAGCGCCGGTTCCAGTTTGCCGGCAACGATGAAGCGGCGCGAGGTGATCACGGTGTCCACTTTCGCGGCGGTGCAGGCGTTGCCCAGACCTTCCGCGCCGGCGGTGTAGTTGAGCAGCGCCGGAATGCGGCCGCGCGCCGACAAGCCGAACAACAGCGCCACGGTGGCGGCCAGATTCGGCAACAGCACGCCGACCGTTTCACCCTCGTTCGTGGCGCGCGCGGCCACCCGGCCCAGGCCCAGCATCATGCGCAACAGTTCGCCGTAGGTCAGCTCGATCTGCTTCATGTCTTCCAGCAGCGGACGGCCGCGCCCATAGATTGCAACGGCATCGGCGAAGGCGGCGAACAGTGTCTGTTGCGGGCGCGCGGTGAACACCATTTCCTGCATCACTCGCCGCATCGCCTCGCCAGCGGTGCGGCGGCGCTGTTTGGCGGAACCGTTTTCCGGCATGGCAATTTGTGTGGTGGGCAGGATGCTGACGGTGATGCGCGGCAGGAACTGCTTAGGATAGCGTCCCGAGGTGCGGGCAAACCAGGAGCGCGAAGGGCCATCCAGGCGTACCGGCAGAATCTCCGCGCCGGTTTTCGCGGCCACGAAGGCCGGGCCGTCGTACACCTTCATCAGGCTGCCGGTGGGCGTGATGCGCCCCTCCGGGAAGATCACCACCGGGCGACCGGATTCCAGCAGTTTGACGATGCGCTTCATCGCCATCGGATTGGTTGGATCGACTGCCAGATAATCGACCAACGACAGCACCAGACGGAACAGCGGACTTTTGGTCACGCCGGTATGCACCACGAACACCGGATTCATCGGCAAGGTCACGCCGAGCAGCAAGCCATCGAGAAACGATTCGTGATTGGCGATGATCAGCAGTTTGTTCGATTGCAAACCCGCGAGGCTGCCCTCGACGCGCAAGCGGAACAACAGCTTGAACAGGCCGCGCAGCATGAAGCGAATGAGGTGCTTGAACATGAATACTCCTGACTAAATGACTAATTAATTGGTTATTTGAAGACAAAAAAACTCAATGGTTTTCCTGAATGTAAGTCAGTACCTCGCCCAGGGTTTGCTTCAGAAATGCGGCATTGATCCAGAAGAACACTTCCTTGCCGATCTTCTCCGAACGCATCACGCCGGCATCGTGCAGCACGCGCAGATGATGCGAGATGGCTGAACGCGACAGCGGCGAAGCATCGACGATCTGACTGATATTGAGCCGCTCGCCACGCTCGAACAGCAGCAAGATACGTTGCCGCTGCTCATCGCCCAGGGCCGAGAAGACTTTGGACATCGAGACCCATTCGGGCGACAGAGCGTGTTCGTAACTGCTTTTCATGACTACATTATTAGTTATTTGGTTTTGAAGGCGCAAGCAGTTTCTCCAGGCGGGATACTGCCCGCTTGGAAAAACTTAATCGAAGACTTGAACCGGCGCGATGGCCGCCGCCGGGTTCGGCGGATACAGCCAGTCGACCATGAACATCGAGATTTCCGGCACGTAGGTGATCAGCATCAGATAAACCAGCATGACGCCGACGAACGGCAAGGCGGCCTTCGAGACGTCGGTCAGGCCCATGTGCGACAGATGGCTGGCGACATACAGATTCAACCCCACCGGGGGCGTGATCATGCCGATTTCCATGTTCACCACCATGATGATGCCAAGGTGGATCGGGTCGATGCCCAGCGCCACGGCAATCGGCAGGAACAGCGGCGCCAGGATCAGCACGATGGAACTGGGTTCCATGAACTGGCCGGCGAGCAGCAACGTGACGTTGACGAACAGCAGGAACTGCCAGGCTTCCAGGTCTTGCGCGATGACCCAGGCGGCGAGGCCTTGCGGAATTTGTTCCGAAGTCAGCAGGAAATTGAACAGGATCGCGTTGGTGATGATGTAGAGCAGCATCGACGAGGTATTCGCCGCATGCAGCAGCACCTTGCCGACATCGCGGAATGGCAGCGTGCGGTAAATGAAGGTGGCGCAGATGAAGGCATACACCGCTGACACCGCAGCCGCTTCGGTCGGGGTGAAGACGCCGCCATAGATGCCGCCCATGACGATGACTACCAGCATCAGGCCCCAGAATGCATCCATGAACGACTTCACCACTTCCTTGAGCGTGGCGCGCGGGATGGTCGGAAAGTTGTGCTTCTTGGCGTAGAGGAAAGTCACGCCCATCAGCAGCAGCGCCAGCAACGCACCGGGCACGATGCCGGCGACGAACATCTTGCCGGCCGATTCGGAAGTCGCCACGGCATAAATGATCATCACGATGGAGGGCGGAATCAGGATGCCGAGACTGCCGGAGCATGCAATGACGCCGGTGGAGAAGCCTTTCGGATAACCTTGTTGCACCATCGCCGGCAACATCAGCGAGCCGATCGCCATTACCGTGGCCGGGCTGGAGCCAGATAGTGTGGCGAAGAAGGCGCAGGCGACGATGCTGGCCATGGCCAGGCCGCCCGGCATCCAGCCGACCAGGTTGATCGCAAAGTTGATGATGCGTTTTGCGACACCGCCATCGGTCAGGAATGCGCCAGCCAGCACGAAGAACGGCACCGCCATGATGGAAAAACTCTCCAGCCCGGTGAACAAACGCTGCGAAATGATGTTCACCGTGGTCATGTCGAATGACGAAAAGAAGACCAGGAAGGTCATCACCGTCATGCCGAGTGCAATCGAAATCGGTGTGCCGGTAATCAGCAACAGCGTGAGGATGCTCATGATGAGGGCGGCGGTCATTTCGCATGCTCCTTGCTATCGGCGGGGGCCTGGGTGTTGACCATGTCGAGCGCACCTTCGCGTAAATCAGACACCGGGCCGGCCGATGTGGTCTGGCCAAGTTTGAGAAACTTGAGCAGCGACTGGATGAAGCGGTAGCACATCAAGCCGGAACCGAATGGAATCGCCAGGTAGATGATCCACATCGGCCATTCCAGGTCGGGCGAAATCTGGCCAGTGCCGTAGATGAAGATCACCCAGCGCGCGCCAAAGAAGGAAATGATCCCGGTGAAGACGATGCCGAGTGAAATGCCGGAAATCACCAGAAAGCGGCGTTTTGCGCCCTCGACCTTGTTCACGACATAGTCGACGCCGACATGGATGCCGGTCCGCACGCCGTAAGCGGCGCCGAATTTGGCCATCCAGATGAACAGGTAAACGGTGAGTTCGGTTGACCAGGTAAACCCGGTGCCGAGGGTGTAGCGCATCGCCACGGAAATGAAAGTAACCAGTGTGGCGACGGCCATGAAGGAGAGGATGATCCACTCTTCCAGTCGATCCAGCATGCGGTGAAACATGATGCTTCCCCTGCAAGTTTGGCAAAAACGTTGGGAAAGAAGCCCCGACCGCAGGCCGGGGTGGAACTGCTTGATTACATGGTGGGCTAGTCTGCCTTGACTGCGCCCGGCTTGTCTTTCACGGCCTGTGCCGAGCCCTTGCTTGACTTGGCCATTTCAACTTCTGCGGCGATTCGATAAGTGGCCTGAATGAAATCACGACCAATCTTTTCTTCGAATTCCTTGTGCACCGGCAACAGGGCCTTCTGCCAAACCACGCGATCCCGGTAGGGCAGAGAATAAACTTGGGTGGTGCCGGCCGCTTTCACCTTGGCCAGTGCCTGGTCGTTTTCTTCCTGCGCAATCTTGCGTTCGAATACGGTGGCATCGTCCATCGCTTTGGTCAGCGTGGCACGAATATCCGTCGGCAGATCTGCCCAGAACTTCTTGTTGACGATGACCGCATAACCAAGATAGCCGTGATCAGACAAGGTCAAATGTTTTTGAACCTCATGCATCTTCTGCGTGAACATGTTGGACATCGGGTTTTCGGTGCCATCCACCACCCCTTGTTGAAGTCCGGAATAGACCTCCGAGAACGCCATCACCTGCGGGTTGGCGCCGAGCGCTTTCATCTGCGCTTCCAACACCTTGGACGACTGGATGCGAAGCTTGAGACCTTTGAAATCACTCACCGAGCGCAGCGGTTTGTTCGCGCTCATCTGCTTGAAGCCGTTATCCCAATAGGCCAGGCCAGTGATGCCTTTTGCATCAAGCAGGCCGAACAGCTTGTTGCCGATGTCGCCATCCATGACGCGATACAGCGTTTCTTTGTTGGGGAAAATGTAGGGCAGGTCAAACAGCTCGAAGGAGCGCACGCCCAACGGGCCGAACTTGGCTAGTGAAGGTGCAAGCATTTGAACCGCGCCGATCTGCAGCGCTTCCATTTCCTCACGGTCTTTGTACAGCTGGCTATTCGGATAGACCTCGACTTTGACCTGGCCCTTGCTGCGTTCTTCAGACAGTTTCTTGAAGTAATCGGCAGCGCGGCCTTTCGGCGTATCCGGCGCGACTACGTGCGAAAACTTGATGATGATCGGGTCAGCGGCTTGGCTGGCAAAGGAGGCGATGCCCAAAACCAGGGCAGAAAACAGCGCTGCAACTCTCATGACTTCCCCTTATGGCAACAGTGATAACAAAATCATGCTATGCCCGCGTATATCTAAAGACAAGCCGATCAAGACGTTAAATTTTCTTATAGATGTCGTCAGCTTGAAGTGAGTTAGCAGCACATTGGATGCCAGATCAGAACAGATCAAACAATGCAAAACGCGGGCCTGACGCCCGCGTGCTTGCATGGAATCTGTGGATGCTTAGTGGGTCATGACCCATTTGGCCAGAGCGGCTGCATCGGCAGCGGCCTTCGGCTGCTTCGGCATCGGGATTTTGCCGTATTTGCCTTTGGTGCCGTTGTTGATTGCCGCGACCAGCGTGGCTTCAGCGTTTTTGTCGGCCTTGTTTTTTGCTGCGATATCTTTCCAGGTCGGGCCCATTTTCTTGGCAGTGGCGTCGTGGCAGACGGTGCAGCCATTCTTCTTGGCCAGGTCGGCGCTGGCGAAGGCGGAGCCGGAAACGAGAACGGCGGCGGCGAGTGCGATTGCGGTCAGTGTTTTCATCAGATTTCCTTGCAGTGAATAAAAAAGAAAAAAGGACCATCAGGTCTGC
>JBBQQT010000037.1:0-24450 GCA_038215555.1 Burkholderiales bacterium
TGAAGCTCAAGCTCCGGAACGGTCGCGTCGCGGATTACCGCGGCGAGCTCCTCGAGGTGCGGTCCGACGAGCTGCCGCCCGACCCGGCGGTCGTCGCACTTTTCGCGCCCTATCGCGAAGAGGCCCGGAAAGCCGCCGGCGACGGCATGCTGAACAAGGGCTGGGGTCGGGTCATCAACATCTCTTCCATCAACGGCCAGAAAGGCCAGTTCGGCCAAACCAACTACGCCGCCGCGAAGGCCGGCATGCACGGTTTCAGCATGTCGCTGGCGCAGGAAACGGCGAAGAAAGGCATCACCGTCAACTCCATTTCGCCCGGCTACATCGGTACTGAAATGGTGATGGCGATACCGGAAGAAGTGCGCAACCAGATCGTCGCGCAAATCCCCGTCGGCCGCCTCGGCAAGCCGGAAGAAATTGCCGCACTGGTGACCTTCCTGGCATCTGAAGACGGCGCTTTCATCACCGGCGCCAATATTGCCGCCAATGGCGGTCAGCATATGTGTTGATGTATCGCATTGACGGCTCGATTGATTCGGGTCGTCGATGTTTTTCGGGAGAAGAAAGTGGCCACTGAACGCCTGATCAAGAAATATCCGAATCGGCGTCTTTATGACACCGAGGAAAGCCGTTACATCACGCTCGCCGAAGTGAAAGATCTGGTGATGAACGTGGTCTCTTTCCGCGTTGTCGACTCCCAGACTGAAGCAGACATTACCCGCACAATTCTGTTGCAGATCATCATGGAGCAGGAAGCTGGCGGCAATCCGCTGTTCACTGCCGCCATGCTGGAACGCTTCATCCGCTTCTATGGCGACACCGCACAAGAAGCCTTCACCACATTCCTCGATCAGAGCCTGGATCTGTTCGTCAAGCAGCAACGCATGTTCACCGAACAGATGCAGGGCGTCTGGGGCGGCAATCCGATGGAGTTCTGGATGAAACTGGGCCAGCAGAACATGGGTTTCTGGCAAGACATGGACGCGCTCTACAAGCGATCCGGCAACCAGGAAGACCCCGACAAATCGCGCTGATCAACCCCGTTTGGTGACAGCTCAAAAATACCAGGATTCCGGCATGTTGACGCTCAGCCGGGACACCCTCCCCGCACGCCTGGTGCCGCGCGGAATTGACAGCCACAAGGGCGATTTCGGTTCGGTCGGCTTACTCGGCGGCGCGCCGGGCATGACCGGCGCCGCGCTGCTGGCAGGTCGCGCCGCGCTGCAATGCGGCGCCGGCCGCGTTTATATTGGCGCACTGGATGAACGTCTGGCGGTTGATCCGCTCTGCCCGGAGTTGATGATCGTCGCGGCCGAATCGCTGCCCGCCCTGCCCCGCCCTGCCTGCCTCATCGTCGGCCCCGGCATGGGCCATTCAAGCAGCGCCCGGCGCGTGCTGAGCAAGGCGTTGCAAGTCGAACATGCGCTGCTGCTGGATGCCGATGCATTGAACCTGATTGCCGGCGACAGCAAATTGATGGTCGCATTGCAGGCACGCCCGGATTCGACGGTGCTGACGCCGCATCCGGGCGAAGCGGCGCGTCTGCTTGGCGTCGGCAGCGACGAAATCCAGTCCGACCGTCCAGGCGCCATTCGAAAGCTGGTCGAACTGACCGGCGCCACCGTCGTGCTGAAAGGCCATGCCACGCTGATCATGCATCCGGGCCAGCCGGTCTGGCGCAATAGCAGCGGCAATCCGGCCATGGCGGCACCCGGCATGGGCGATGTTCTGAGCGGCATCATCGCAGCGCTCATCGCGCAAGGTTTGACGGTTGAACACGCCACCTTGCTCGGCGTCTGGCTGCACGGACAGGCGGGCGATACCGCCGTGGCGGCAATGGGCGGTTGCCGGGTGCTGACCGCATCCGAGGTCAGCTTGGCCGCCCGTCAAGTGCTGGCAGGCTTGTAAAACCGAAGCCGCGAGTAGGTAGCCAATGAATGCGTGACCACCGACTACGCAGCCATTATTCTGGATCATTGATGCAGGCGATATTGATTCGGCCAGATTAATCCGAGATTGCCAGCCGGGCCGTAGGGTGCGCCATGCGCACCATTCAGCCAATTGGTGCGCATGGCGCACCTACGGTTTCATGGATAAATCTGGCCGGTTCAATAGTCTCTTCGATCACGCTTACCACTTGGGTAAGTTCGCTACGCTTCAGCGCGTCACCATGCCAGCGCCGGCGGGTGCGCGCCCGATTCACCTCCTGGGGGCCAGTCAGGCTCCGACAGGCTGATGAAACGATGACCTGCTCGATCCAGGTCGAGCCGATTCAATCCCGGGAATTGTTCCAACGAAGGCAGGCCGTCGACGATAACCAAGCCTATTCCCTGGAAACGGCGCAGATAGTGAGCGATTTCGTTGCCAAGCTCTCCTTCGCAGCTGGTCAGGCGGTAATCAACGCCTGAGTGCTCCAGGCGAAGCAGCAAGCCGCCCAGCAGGAAAGTCGGCGCCTTGGGCGGGTTGACTAGGAGAATATCCAGGCGGCTGGTCAATTGAACGCAGCGTTTCAGGGCCGCCATCTGCACTTCCGGCGTCAGGCGATGGCCGTCGAGGGCCAGCAGCGCCCGGCATTTTGCCGGCGCGCTTTGAACCTTAGACTGAGCCACTGGATACGACGTCCTCATCGTCGCCGCATAACTCATGCCGGCCCTGCCTTGTGCAGCTTGACGTGCCAGCAAGCTTTGCCGCCATCGCCTTCAGGCCAGACTATTTTCATGCACCACCCGATTGCGGCCGCGGTGCTTGGCCTGATACAGGGCGCGGTCGGCTCGTTCGAACAGACCGACCGGATCATCCTGCGCTCTGCGCGATGCCACGCCCAGCGACACCGTGAGCGGCATCGAGGATTCCAGGTTGTGCGCCTCGATTCGACCCCGGATCGATTCGGCCACGCTGGTCGCGCCTTCCAGCGCGGTGTCGGGCAGCAGCACCAGGAATTCCTCGCCGCCGTAGCGGAAAGCGCTGTCTTTAACGCGGATACAGCGGCGCAAGGTCGACGCGACCTCGCGGATAGCGTTATCGCCGCCGACATGACCATAGGTATCGTTGATCCGCTTGAGGTAATCGATGTCCAGCACCAGCATGGCGAGCGGGCCGTCGCCAGTCTCGGACCATAGCTCACCCAGGCGCTGATCCATGGCGCGTCGGTTGTAAAGCCCGGTCAAAGGATCGGTCAGCGCCTCGTGCAACTGATGTTCCAGCGCCTGGCGCAGAACCGCCGTGTTATAGCGCTCGACCTCGAGCCGGGCCCGCAACTGCCGGTTTTCTCGCGCCAGCCAGATCATCGTGTTGATCTGCACAGCGTACTTCGACTCTTGCACCAGCGCATCACGGATCGTGACCAGGCGACTGGCAGCGGCATCGACGCAAGCGGGCGGAATGTCGGTTAGCGGCCGTGAACCCTGCCGGGCAGACCGGCCAGCCGTTGGGATAGGTAACGCATGTTTGGATGTGGATGATTTCACTCAAGCCCCCTTTTTCGACCCATTCGATTCATGGATGGTCAAAGTTTAGGCGACATCAATACAACCCAAAATTGTCGGTTTATTTACCAGACTGAAGATATCTTTATACCCACCGCCTGCCGGGCTCCAGTCACGGTTTCGGCGTTGTTTGGCCGGTAACCAGGCGGCCGATTTCGGCCAGCAAGGTGCAAAGCATTTCCGGGTCCACCGGTTTCACCAGATGCTGGTCGAAGCCGACCTGATGGCTGCGTTGCATAGCCTCCGCGTGGCCGTAACCGCTCACCGCGATCAGTTTCAGGCCAGCGCAATCTGCACGTTGCCGGATGCGTTCGGCCAGCGCGTAGCCGTCCTGGCCGGGCAGGCCGATATCGATCAAGGCCACTTGCGGCCGGAACTCGGTGAGCAGGTCCAGCGCGGCTTCGGCGGCCGCCGCGCTGCGCACCTGGTAGCCATCCAGTTCCAGGAACACGACCATGCTCTCGGCCACCACCGGATCGTCCTCCACCACCAACACCCGCAGCGCGGGCCCGGCCGCCGCCCCAGCCCGGCCCTCGCCGGCGGGTGCGGGTACTGGGTCGGAACCGGCGGCCAGCGGCAGGCGCACGCTGAAACTGGCGCCCTGGCCGGGGCCGCGACTGGCGACGGTGACGTGACCGCCATGCAGCCCGACCAGTTGCCGCACCAGGGTCAAGCCGATGCCGAGGCCGCCCTGTGAGCGATCCAGGGTGCGATTGCCCTGTCTGAACAAGTCGAACACCACGGGCAGAAGTTCGGCGGAAATCCCCATGCCGTCGTCACGCACCACGATCTCGATTTCCGACTCCCGCAGGCGGCCCAGGAGTTCGATGTGGCCGCTGTCCGGGGTGTATTTGGCGGCATTGTTGAGCAGGTTCTGCAGGATCTGGACCAGGCGCACCAGATCGCCATCCAGCACCACCCGCGCGGCGGGCATGCGCACCTCGAAGCGATGGCCTTTCGCGGTCATGATTGACTGTACCGACTCGCAGGTCTGGCGGATCAGATCGGCGAGGTCGACGCGTGTCTTCTTCAGCACGATCTTGCCCTGCACGATGCGGGAGACATCGAGCAGTTCGTCGACCAGATGGGTGAGGTGGTTCACTTGCCGCTCGATGATGTCCTGCGCCCAACGCAGCCGAGGTTCCGCCAGATCGAGCCGGCCAATGACGTGGGCGGCGTTGCGGATCGGGGCCAGCGGATTGCGCAGCTCATGCGCCAGCATCGCCAAAAATTCATCCTTGCGCTGGTCGGCCTCGCGCAGGGCCAGTTCAGCCTGCTTGAGCGAGGTGATATCGGCCATGACACCCACCATGCGCTGGCAGATGCCGTCCTGGCCATACTCGTAGCGGCCGCGGGCGCTCATCCAGTGGATCGAGGCATCCGGCCAGACGATCCGGAACTCAACGGCATAATCGACCCGTTCCTGCATGCAGCGACAAATCTCCGCTTCGATCCGGGCGCGGTCCTCGGGGTGGACGCGGTTGATCCAGGCCTGGTAACTGGAGGGAACCCCTTCCACCTGGTAACCCAATATCTCGTAATGGCCGCGCGACCAGATCACCTCACCGCTTTGCACATTCCAGTCCCAGGTGCCGGAGTGGCCGATCTCGGCAGTCAGTTGGAAGCGTTCTTCGCTGTCGCGCAGGGCCTGTTCCGCCGACTTGGTGTCGGTGATGTCCTGGGTAATGCCAAAGCCGCCGAGCAGGTTTCCCCCCGGGTCGAACTCCAGTGCGGCTTTTTCCCGCACCCATTTCACCGTGCCGTCGACCAGCAGGCGGTGCTGGATGTCGTAGGGTTCGCCGTGCAGGCCCGCCTGCCAAGCCTGATCGACATCGACCTGGTCGTCCGGGTGCACACAGGCGAGGAAGGTTTGGTAGGTCATTGGGGTTCCTTCGGCAACGCCGAAGATGCGGTAGTTCTCCGCCGACCAGGTCAGTTCGTTGCTGTGCACGTCCAACCGCCAACTGCCGATATGTCCCACCACCTGGGCGCGGTTCAGGTCTTCCTCGCGCTCGCGCAGCGCCTGCTCGGCCTGTTTGCGTTCGCTGATGTCGTGCAGGATCAACGCGGCCCCCAGCAGTTTCCCGCCGGATTCGAGTGCTGCGCTGGTGCCGGTGACGAACAGGCGCGAGCCGTCCTTGCGGAACAGGATGGCCTCATGGTCACGGATGATTTCACCGGTGTGGTAGACGTGGCACAGGGGGCACTCGCTCATCGGGTAGAGCCGCCCGTCGCGGTGATGATGGTGGATGAGGTCGTGCAGCACCTGCCCCTTCAATTCGTCGGCGCTATAGCCGAATGTTTTTTCCGCTTCCGCGTTGACTTCGATGACGCGGCCCTCGGCATCGTTGATGAATATCGAATCGGTGGCCTTCTCCATGATGCTGCGGGTGAGGTCGAGCTGATAGCGCAGCGCCGCCTCGGCCCGTTTGCGCTCGGTGATGTCGCGCAAGATGACCGTGAACAGTTTTTCCCCGTCGATGTCGGCCTGGGAAATGGAGGCCTCAATCGGGAATTCGCTGCCGTCGCCGCGTAGCGCAAACAACTCGCCCAGCGAACCCATGCTGCGGCTGGTGACACCGGTCGCGGCGAATTGCCGCAGATGCCCGGCATGGGCTTGCCGAAAGCGTGCCGGAATGAAGCGCTCGATCGGCTGCCCCAGCGCGTCTACCCGGGTGCAGGCGAAGATCCGTTCGGCCGCCGGATTGAACAACCGCACCCGCTGCGCGGCATCGACGCTGATGATCGCATCCATGGCCGACTCGATCACCCCGGACAATCTGGCGCCGCTGGCCGCCAGCGCCTTCTCCACCAGCTTGCGCTCGGTGATGTCACGCGAGATGCCGTAGAGGCCGATGGCCTTGCCAACACTATCCAGCAACGGTCCTTTGGTCGTGAAGAAAGTGCGTTCGCCATAGGACGTGGTCAATTTTTCTTCGAAGGTGACCGGCTCGCCACTGGCGATCACTTCGCGGTCCACCGCCATGAGTTGTGCGGCCTGTTCGGCTGGGTACAGCGCCGTGTCGTCGCGGCCGATCACGTCTTCGCTGCGCTGGTTCACCTCGTGTGCCGCCGCGCGGTTGTAGAAGAGGTAGAGACCCGCAAGGTCCTTGACGAAAATCGTATCGCTGGACGTGTTGGCAATGGCATCGAGCAGGCTGCTGCTGCGTTGCTGTTCTGCCCTGGCCACCTCGAGTCGTTTGCGATCGCTGATGTCACGCACCGTCTTGACGGTGTACTTCATGCTGCCATCGCCGCGACGCACGCACTTGACGGACAAGGCGACGTCGATGAAGCCATCGTCCTTGCGGCAAAAGCGCTTCTCCATCTGGTAGTGCTCAATCTCGCCGGCCAGCAAGCGCTGAAGCTGCGCCATTTCCCGGGGCAGGTCGTCGGGGTGGGTGAGTTGGTCGCAGGTGGGAGAAGCCAGCAGTTCTTCGCGCGAATAGCCCAGAATCTCGCACAGCCGGTCATTAACGTGCAGCCAGCGCCGGCTATCGGGATCGACTATGCCCATCCCCATGAAGGGCAGGTCATAGAACAGCTTCAGCAAGCGATCCTTTTCCGCAGTCTGGGCGATGAGTTCCATCCGGTGGCTTTGAGTCTTCTGGCGCCAGAGTTTCAGCAGCGTAAAGCCGAGGACGACGCTGGCGACCAGCGCCACCATGCCAATCCACTTTACCAACTGATAGAACGGCTGTTGCACCTCATCCATATCCACCTTGGCCACCAAGGACCAGTCGGTGCCTTTCACCGGACGCACAGCGGCCAGCACCGGGGTGCCGCGGTAGTCATGGCCTTCGAAGGTCCGAATCTGCTTGTCGCGTGCGGCAACGGCGGCGGGCAGGTCGGGCAGGTCGAGCGGCAGGCGCAAAGTCAAAGCGGAGCCCTGACGATGGCGCAGATCATTGTGGAACAGCACGCTGTTGCCGTCGCGCCGCACCAGCAGAGTCTCGGCGCTTGGACTGGCCGTGGGCCAGGTCTGGATCAGAGGGAACAGGTAGGCGCTGGCCAGGGAGTGCAGCACCACCGCCCCCACCGCCTGCTGTCCTGTGGGCGTGTGTTTGATCAAGGGCGCCACGAAATCCAGCCAGATCTGGCCCGCCGAGTCCCGGTAGAGATCGCTGGTTTGCACCTGGCCACTAGCCAGGGCTGCAACCAACAAAGCCCGCCGGGCCGGCGCCAGTGTGTCGGGCGGCGCGCGCGCATCGAGTAGTTCCACGCGCTGATAGCCATAGGCGCGGCGCATGGCCACCTCGCGCTGGGCGAGGCGCGCCCAGGCGCCGGGGTCGCGGTGGTCAAACCAGAGTTGCACATCGTTGATGTAGCTCTCGCTGGCCATGATCACCTCGGCGTCGCCACGGCGTTCGCTCAGCCAGGTCTCGATCTGGTCGGCCTTGAGCCGGCCGATTGCGGCCAGGTTGGCCAACGCCTCGCTGCGAATACGCGGGCCTTCCAGACGCAGCACGCTGTAGGCGAGCACCGGCACAAGCAGCGCCAGCAAGATCAGGATCAGGAAGGTCGAACGATATTTGATGATGGGCGCTAGTGACATGGGGGAATTCCGGAACCGGGCTGCCCGCAAGTTATCACCAATTCCGGATGTCGAAAAATTGCTTGCGCCGGTTACATCAATGCCCGCCTTTTCCTATGCTGGGCGAAACGGAACCAAACGGGGGACGTAGTTGGGCACGCTGCGCTTTGCCCAACCTACGAAGTCTACGGACGCGGCAACGAGTTCAGTCGGCCTGCCCGATTAGCGCAGGGCGGAGCGAAATCGCGCAGCCTGCTGGCCCAGTTTGTCCGAAACAGGGCAGGCGTGTCGGCGTTCGTTCAGTAACTGT
This sequence comes from Burkholderiales bacterium, assembly GCA_038215555.1. Lineage (GTDB taxonomy): Bacteria > Pseudomonadota > Gammaproteobacteria > Burkholderiales > Thiobacillaceae > PFJX01. The sequence continues at coordinate 8,330 of JBBQQT010000037.1, forward strand.
GCATATTCCGTGATGATCCGACTACGCTGTTCTTCACTGCTCGCCAGATTGAGCCGCTGGTGGTACTGAGCGCATTCGGCATCCATCAGCAAAACTGGACACGCCTGCGCCTGCTGCTCGGCGTGAGCGGAAACTGAAGCCCCTGCCATCACCAAGAAGAAGCCGGCCTGGCAAGCCAACAAAAACTTCATCCCAAGACGGGACATGCGCAATCGCGCACTTGGCTCCGCCGATTCCGCAACCCTGACCGGGGCGGCGGGCGGGTCGGATAGACCTCGCCCGCTTACCAGTTTCATTTCACCTCTCCCGACTCCTCCAAGCCATTCTTGCCACCAAGTTTGTGTTGTTCTCACCATACCAGCCTCACGCCACGCGGGTCGTTGGCGACCACCCGCGCGTGGTTAATCGATCTGCCCGGTACGATGCCGAGGACATCCTCGACATCCAGCCAGGTCCCAACAGGAAAAGAAATGGCGCCGTGCGACAACAACATCCCCTTGGACATGACCGCCTGCACCCGGTAAAGCCCGGCCCTACGTCCCTGCATGCGCAGCGATACAAAGGAGGCGGCAGGACGAACCGCCTCGTCTGTTTGCCAATCGACAATGAAATGTTCACCCATCACGCCACCCTCCATGCTTTTAACCCACCAATGATTCGACACACATCATAGTCATTTCGCTCTCCCGATCTAGCTGACCGAAGGGAGGTGCAAGGCTAAAACAAAGAAGGGCGGAACAAAATTGTCGATTCATTTAGGGAACTAAAGATTTCTTTAACCTGGGCCGAGCGGGCCGGAGCCTGTCTGCACGGCATCGCCGGCCTGGATACACAACTGGATCAATTCGGAAAGGTTGCGCGTCCCGGCCTTGCGCATGATGTTGAAACGATGCACATCGACCGTCTTTTCACTGATGCCCAGTTCGTATGCAATGGCTTTGCTGTGCTGGCATTTCATGATCAGATCGAGAATCTGGCGTTCTCTCGAAGTCAGTTCGCTGAAGCGCAGTGCGGCCTGTTCGCGGGTCTGCTGAAGGGAGATATCCTGATCGCTCCGATTGAGCGAGGCGCGAACCAAGTCGAGCAATTCCTGTTCGTTGAACGGTTTGAGCAGGAAATCGACGGCGCCGGCCTTCATCGCCTTTACCGCCATCGCCACATCGCCGTGGCCGGTAATGACGATGACCGGGAGGTGGATGTCGCGCGCCTTGAGGGTCTGCAACAACTCCATGCCGCTCATGCCCGGCATGCGCACATCGACTATCAGGCAACCGGACATGCCCGGTTCGGCAACCTGCAGGAATTCGTGCGCCGAGGCGTAGGCATGGGTTGGAATGGAAACCGAGCCCAACAGCGCACACAAACCCTCGCGCACGGCTGGATCATCATCGACGACATGGGTGATGGCGTTCGAATTCATGGCTTGCACCTCGGCAAGTTGAAGAAACAAAAAGTGCCGTCGCCTGCATGGCAGCGACAGCCGATTTCACCGTCAAAGCCGGCGATGATTGAACGACTGATCGCCAGGCTGAAACCAAGACCTTCTTCGGGCGATGCGCCGCTGGGTAGGTAGCCAGATTCGCACCCCCACTCGCTGAGGTACGCACTCGGGGCGGGGCCATTGCCGAGCACCTCCACCCAGACTCGCTCCGCGTCGGCGCGCGAACGTATCGTCACCTGTCCCGGCTGGGTCTGCCCCGCCGCCGCCAGGATGGCATTGCGGGCCAGGTTGAAGACCACCTGTTCGATCAGGATGCCGGTGGCCAGGACGGGTGGCAGCGCATCGGCAAATTCCAGGTTCAGGCCGACCTGGCGGGCGGCGGCATCGTGCGCCAGCAGCGCGGCGACCTCGCGCAGCGTGGCGTTCAGGTCAAGAACAACCGGCTCCAACTTGCCTGGCCGGACGAACCGCCGCAGGCTCGCGATCACTTCGCTGGCCCGCTTGGACTGAGCATTGATCGTCTCCAGCCAGCCGCGCACCTGCGCCTGGTCGCCGCCGCTGGCCAGCGTGCGCTCGGCCGCGCTGCTGAACATGGCGATGGCGGCGAGAGGCTGGTTGATCTGATGTGCGATTTCGGCGGCAACCTCGCCAACACTGGCCAGCCGGGAGAGTTGGGCGAACTCCAGCAACTGCTCCTTGTCGCGCCGTTCCGCCTGCTTGCGGGCGGTGATGTCATCGGCCAGCACAAACAGGCCTTTGACTTGGCCGTTGTCGGCCACATCCGGCAGGTAAGCGACGGCCAGATCGCTGGTTCTGTCGCCATCAGGCAGATGTAGTTCGAAATCCACCCGCTGCCCGGCCAGGGCCCGGTCGAGGTAGGGTTCGATCTGGCGATAGGCACTCTCGCCGAGAACGTCGCGTACCGGTTGACCGTAGAAATCCCGTGCAGGGTTGGCGCAGGTCTCCAGGTGGGCCCGATTGTTGAAACGGTAACAGCGTGCGGCATCGATATAAGCGAACTGCATCGGCAGGTTGTTGACCGCCTGCTCCAGAGCGTTGGCCAGCGACTGCTGACGGGCGATCGAGAAGGCCAATGCGATGGATATGCCAATAGCCAACAGGACGAACAACGCGCCCGACAGCGTCTCCAAGCGAACCAACGGGAGAGCCGGATTGTGCGTCTCGACTTGCTGGTTGGCAGCCACCAGCAGGATCAGCGGCAGCAATATCCAGAGACTGAACAGCACGCCCAACTTGATCACCTGGCGCGCATCGACGCGCACGATGCGTGCCAGTGAACCCCGTGCGCCGGGAGCCGGGCGGTCTGCCGCAGCTTTGTCGAAATCACCCGATCCAGTTGGCGTCATGATCGAACTTGCGATGGATTGAACGGGGCGGATTATGCGCCGGTACGGCTGATGTCTTCGGCCTGCTGAAGAAGTCGAAATTCAACCAGAATGCAGGTTGCGACACGAGCCGCCCTGGAAAGAAATCTTTACCCCCGGCATACCCTCCGAGTTTCATGACTTGCATGCCGTTCTTGCGCGCTTGACAGATACAGCGCGCGAGCCACTTTCGCCACACCCGCCGGCGGAGTCTGCACGGCCCAATCTTCCGAATAATGTCCCTGGCGGACGCGCGCGGGCAGGCTGGACCAGGTGTAATCCGCCGCGCGCACCACCAGGCCATGCCTGACCGGGTCGTAGTGGATGAAATTCAAATGGGCGCGCAACTCTTCCTGCAAGTTCAACGGATAGGATTGAAAGTCGGCTTTCCAGAGCGGCTGATCAAGGCCAAGCAAGGACTTGGCCTCTCTGCGCTGCAAGCGGCGCCACTCACGCGCAAATCCGTCACGAATCGAGTCGACTATGCACCCAACTCCCTGGCTGAAATGGGTTGCGTAGAGGAGATGCAGGTGATCGTCCAGCATCACGTAGGCGGCAATTTTCAGACCGAATTGGTCCTTGGTTTCCTGTAGTTTTGCCTGCAACAACTGCTTGGCCTGGCTGCTGGCCAGAAACGGCTGTTGGGCATGGGTATACAACGTGACAAATTGGAATATTTCCAGGCCATCGTCGTCCACCAGCGGTGCGCCGCGCCCGACCCGGTCACGGAACCGAAACTGTCGGAGCCAGTTTCCGCCCCTGAACTGTGCGAGGTCCTCCATGTCCGGTCCTGTGTCTGGCCCTGTGTCTGGCCCCATGTCGTCGCCAGTCATATCCATGCTTTCGCTCCAAGGGCTGGCCATTACCAGGTCATCCTGATGCCATCGTGATTATTCGCGACGACGGTGACGCGGCTGTTGAAGGAGGACGCATTCGGAACCTGATATTGAAAAGCCTCGACATCGACCTGACATCCGATCTGAAAGGAATAGGCTCCCGGGTAGAGCAGCAAACTTTGTCTTTCGACCTGTTTCACGCGGAACAAACCATAGTGATGCTCGCCTCTGGATATCGAGACGACCGCCAGCCCGGTCAATGCAGGGGAAATACCGATTTCGTTCTTTGGAACCGCCCGCAAGATTTTCATTTCATCCCTCGTTGTATTTTCGGCACACACACTTGAACCCATGACTACCCTGCTGCGATTTCCGTTAGCGCCAACTGGGCGCATGCGGAGACCATGGATGTTCATCCGAGCAGGCAAAGTGAAGACTAGTAAAAACAAACTTGCTAACCCATTGGCGAATTGTTTAGCGGGCATAAAGATGGCTTTACTCGTTCACGAACCCCTGCCGAGCGGTGCGGCGATATGCACAGTCAGTACCTGATTTTCGACGCCTTGACGCAGACAGCATAAAAACCGTCTTCTCGCGCAAGTGATGACTCGGGCACGATCTGTCTCCCTATAATCCGCCCGAATATCCGCGCGTATTCGTCCCCCTAACCTTCACGCCCTATCTCTGAGGAAAAACCATGCGCTTCCGCTTCCCCGTCGTCATCATCGACGAAGACTTCCGTTCCGAAAATGCCTCGGGCCTGGGCATCCGCGCGCTGGCCAAGGCGTTGGAAGAAGAAGGCATGGAAATTCTCGGCGTCACCAGTTACGGCGACCTGTCTTCCTTCGCGCAGCAGCAAAGCCGCGCCTCGGGCTTCATTCTGTCGGTCGACGACGATGATTTCTCCTCCGGCGAGACCGAAGAAACCATCACCGAATTGCGCGCCTTCGTGAAGGAAATCCGCCACCGCAACAACGATATTCCAATTTTCCTTTACGGCGAAACGCGCACCAGCCGCCACATTCCGAACGATGTGCTGCGCGAATTGCATGGGTTCATCCACATGTTCGAGGACACGCCAGAGTTCGTCGCCCGCCTGATCGTGCGTGAGACCAAGGCCTATCTGGATTCGCTGCCGCCGCCCTTCTTCCGCGCGCTGACGCATTACGCGGCAGACGGCTCGTATTCCTGGCACTGCCCCGGCCATTCCGGCGGCGTCGCCTTCCTGAAATCCCCCATCGGGCAGATGTTCCATCAGTTTTTCGGCGAGAACATGCTACGCGCCGACGTCTGCAATGCCGTCGAGGAACTCGGTCAGTTGCTCGACCATACCGGTCCGGTAGCGGCTTCGGAGCGCAATGCCGGCCGCATCTTCAAGTGCGACCACCTGTTTTTCGTCACCAACGGCACCTCCACGTCGAACAAGATCGTCTGGCATTCCACCGTGGCGCCGAACGACATCGTCGTGGTCGATCGCAACTGCCATAAATCCATCCTGCACGCGATCATCATGACTGGCGCGATTCCGGTTTTCCTGATGCCGACGCGCAACAACTTCGGCATCATCGGGCCGATTCCGCGTTCGGAATTCAACTGGGAAAACATTCAGAAGAAGATCGCCGCGCATCCGTTCGCGCCGGACAAGAACGCCAAGCCGCGCGTGCTGACCATCACCCAGAGCACCTACGACGGCATTCTGTATAACGTCGAAGAGATCAAGGCTGAACTGGACGGCAAGATCGACACGCTGCATTTCGACGAAGCCTGGCTGCCGCACGCGACCTTCCACAGCTTCTATCGCGGTATGCACGCGATCGGCTCGGATCGCCCACGCTGCAAGGATTCGATGGTGTTCTCAACGCAATCCACCCACAAACTGCTCGCCGGTTTGAGCCAGGCCTCGCAGATCCTGGTGCAGGAGTCGGAGAACCGCAAACTCGACCGCGACGTGTTCAACGAAGCCTTCTTGATGCACACCTCGACCAGCCCGCAGTACGCCATCATCGCCAGTTGCGACGTGGCGGCGGCGATGATGGAAGAACCCGGCGGCACCGCCCTTGTCGAGGAGTCCATCTCCGAAGCCCTGGATTTCCGCCGCGCCCTGCGCAAGGTCGGCGCGGAAATGGAAACCGATCCCGGCACCGACTGGTGGTTCAAGGTCTGGGGACCGGAGGAACTGGCCGAAGAAGGCATGGGCGACCGCGAGGACTGGATGCTGCGCGCTGGCGAACGCTGGCACGGTTTCGGCGATCTGGCGCCAGAATTCAACCTGCTCGACCCGATCAAGGCAACCCTCATCACCCCCGGCCTCGATGTCGGCGGCGACTTCGCAGACTGGGGCATCCCGGCCGCAATCCTGACCAAATACCTGGCCGAGCACGGCGTCATCGTCGAAAAAACCGGCCTCTACTCGTTCTTCATCATGTTCACCATCGGCATCACCAAAGGCCGCTGGAACACCATGGTTACCGAACTGCAACAGTTCAAGGACGACTACGACCGCAACCAGCCACTGTGGCGGATCATGCCGGACTTCGTCGCCAAGCATGCGTGCTACGAACGTATCGGTCTGCAAGACCTGTGTACCGAAATTCACGAGGTCTACAAGTCCAACGATGTAGCCAAGCTGACCACCGAGATGTACTTGTCCGAAATGGTCCCGGCGATGCGCCCCGCCGACGCCTTCGCCCGGATGGCGCACCGCGACATCGAGCGAGTCGAGATAGACCACCTCGAAGGCCGCATCACCTCCATCCTGCTGACGCCCTACCCGCCCGGCATTCCGCTGCTGATTCCCGGCGAGCGCTTCAACGAAACCATCGTGCGTTTCCTGAAATTCACCCGCGAGTTCAACGAAAAATTCCCCGGCTTCGAAACCGATGTGCACGGCTTGGTGAAGGAAAAGGGCAACGGCAAGACGCGTTATTACGTTGATTGCGTGGCGTAAATAGGACCGTTGCAGGGCGGAAAAGCACGGCTTACCGCTTGCGGGTGCGCCTTCGGTTTTTCCGCCCCATTCCCTTCATTCGCTCAAGAATTACCGCAAAGCACCTTGCCCTGGTTAAGCAAACAGGTGCGATTGCGGCCGGCGCCCTTGGCGGCATAGAGCGCTTTGTCGGCGGCGATGACCATCTGCTCGACATCAGTCATCTCCGCCTCACGGGTTGCCACGCCCACGCTGACGCTGATCTCGATTTCCACATTGCCGATCTTGAAGCGTTGAGCACGCACGCTGCGGCGCAACCGTTCTGCGGCGCTGACACTCGACTTCAAGTCGGCGTTCTGACACACCACCAGAAATTCCTCGCCGCCCATGCGGCAGATGAAATCGCCCTTGCGCGCCACATTGCGGAATGCTTTGGCCATTTCCACCAGCACCTTGTCACCCACCGCGTGACCATATTGGTCGTTGACGCGCTTGAACCAGTCGATGTCGATCACCATGACCGACAGCGGCTGACCGGAGCGTGCCGCAGCACTCCAGGCCTGATTGAGTGCGCCCATGCCGGCGCGCCGATTGGGCAGACCGGTCAGCAGATCGGTCATCGCGGTATGTTCCAGTTTGCGATTGCTGATCGCCAATTCCGCCGCAAATTGCTTCAGTCGGGCACGATCGCGCTCCCAGGCTTCGAGCAATTTCACATAGTGCAGTGCGGCGCGCATGCGGGCACGCAGCGAACGCAGATTGATCGGCTTGGTGACATAGTCATCCACGCCCGCCTCGAAAGCCCTGACGATCTCCTCTTCGGAATCCACCCCGGTGAGCATGATCACGTACATCGATTGCCCCCACTCGGTAGCACGCAGGGCGCGGCAGAATTCGAGTCCGTCCATCACCGGCATCATCCAGTCGGTCACCACCACCTGCGGCATCAGTTCCAGCGCCATGGCGAGACCTTCCTCGCCGTTGCTGGCAGCATGTACCTGATGCCCGAGCATCATGCCCAGCACTTCCTGCATCATCAGGCGCGAAGACGCCTCGTCCTCGATCAACAGCACGCGCAACGCCGGCTCCAGACTGGTATCTTCCGGCTTGGGCGCGGGCGCCTTGGACATCTCGACGAAAGCGGGCAGAGCCTGCGCCGTGACCTTGAGCAGTTGCCCCCATTCATGCCATTTGACGACGACGCGATCGAACAGATCGCCAAACTCAACCGCATCGAGGCCCACCTTGCCGCCAAGCAACATCAGTTCGGAGATCGACTCGGGCCGTTCCGGTTCCTGCGCCAGCCCCAGGTCGGCCATGCGTTTAGCCAGATAAAGCAGATGCACGATCTGGTAGGGCCGCGAGCCCTCGGAAAAGCCCGACTCGCCCGGTGTCTCGTGGAAAAAAACCGGTTCGGACAGTGCCTTGGGAAGACCGAAGTCAGCCAACATGGCTGCGGTGCACTGGTTATGGTCGATTCCCAAGACCTGACGTTCCACCTCCACCTTGCAGCCCCCCTGGCCAGCCAGCAATTCGGCATATTCCACCGGGTACGCCATCGCCAGCGCCAGGCAGCCGATGTGCGCCATCAAGCCACAAACAAACAACTCGTCCGCCGATCCGGTCTGCGAGTGGCTGGCGAGTTCACGCGATGCCACCGCCATGAATAGAGAATGTGACCAGAACCGCGGGTAGTCGAAGCCTTGGCACAAACCGTCCTGATATTGATCCACCAGCGAGAAGCCCAGCGCCAGATTGCGCACCACCCCAAGCCCCAGGCGCAGCACCGCCTCCGGCACCGAAGCTATCGGCCGCTGCCCATGGGTGACTTTATTGGCCGCCGCATTGACCAACTGCAGCAAGCGCCCGGACAACGCCGGGTCGGTTTGCACCACGCGGGCAATTTCAGCCGTCGTGGCGTCATCGCGCCGGCTGATCTCCATGATCGCGAGTGCCACCCCTTTCGGGCTGGGCAGCGGGCCATTGATCTTGAGTTGTTCAAGGCTGGGCATCAGATGCAACTCCCCGTTTATTGGCGGCCATCACTTCACCCGCCGAGCCAGTTTCAGCAACTTCGAACTCAAGCTGAGGCCGGCTTGCTTGACGGTTTCGATGCTGGCCTCGAACTCATAGCGGCTGTTTAGCAACAGCAGACGCGCGGTGAGAACGTTGTCGGCAACAAGAATATGCAGCGAGGGGTTCATGGCGTCTCCAGCAGTTGCTGCATTTGGGCGACTGCGCGCTGGTATTCCCGGCGCATGTCGGCGAGCAGCGCCTCCGCCTCTTGCGGCCGCCCTTCGCGCCCGAGCAGTTCAAGTTGGCGGAACAGTTCCGACAGGGTTTGCGCGCCAACATTGGCGGAACTCGATTTCAGGCTGTGCGCGGCACTGCGCAGCGCATCGGCGTCACCCACTGCAACCGCCTGCTCGACCTGCTCGACCGAAGCCGCAGAGGACGCCAGATAAGCCCGCAAGATTCGCCCAACCAGTGTCATGCCGCCGCTCGCATCCAGCTCGCGCACCTGATTCAGCAAAGTCATGTTCAGCGCCGGCTCGGCCATGCTGACGGCCGCGACCGCGATATTGGGGGCAGCAGGTGCAGCGCCCCTCCCCGCTGCGACGGGCGCAGCGATGGGTTCTGGCATCGCGGCGGCGGCCGCCGGCAACCATTTCAGCAAGAGGCTTTCCAGTTGGCTGACGCTGTAGGGTTTGGCCAGGTAATCGTCCATGCCGGCCGCCAAGCACTCGTTGCGGTCGCCTTCCATGGCGTTGGCGGTGAGCGCGATGATCGGCACCCGGCGAGCCATGCCGGCCTGGTTCTGGCGAATTGATGTGGTGGCCTGGAAGCCATCCATCACCGGCATCTGGCAATCCATCAGAATCAGATCAAACGACTTCGACTGCGTCAGCGCCACGGCTTCTTCGCCATTGTTGGCAATCTCGAATTGCAAACCGAAGCGCGCCAACATGGCCTTCGCCAGCATCTGGTTGACCATGTTGTCCTCAGCCAGCAGCACGCTGCCGCGCAATACCGACCTCCCACGCACAAGCGTTTCCGGCACGGCGGCATTCGACGCCAGCACGGTCTCGGGCCGCGTTTCCAGCACGCCCCGAACCACCTGATACAGGTCGGCCTGGCGGATCGGCTTGTTGATGCAACGCAGAATGCCAGCCTGCTCGCGTTCCTGTGCATTGCTGACCTCGTAAGTCGAGGTCAGCATGATCATGCGTAGTTCCGCCCATTGCGGACGCGCTTTGATCTGCTGCGCCAATTGCAGGCCGTTCATTTGCGGCATGTGCATGTCGAGAATGGCCAGCGAATAAGGTGTCCCGGCTTCATCGGCCCTGTTCAGTGCCTGCAAGGCTTGTTCGCCGCTTTCGACACAACTGACCTGCATCCCCCAGGCCGACAATTGCAATTGCAGAATCTCCAGGTTGGTGGCGTTATCGTCCACCACCAGCACGCTCACGCCATTCAGGTTAGGCAATATGGCCGGCTTGTTCACGGCCTCGGCCTCGCCCTTGGGCAGGATCAGATCGACCCAGAAGCGGGAGCCTGGTTTGGCGACTGGGTCAGCACCTGCGGAATCCATCCGGCCATCCACCCCGATGCTGCCGTTCATCAAGTTAACCAGTCGCTTGCAGATCGCCAGTCCAAGGCCGGTGCCGCCGTATTGGCGGGTAGTGGAACCATCGGCCTGAGCGAAGTGTTCGAAAATCTTGCCGCGCGATTCGAGCGGAATACCGATGCCGCTGTCTTCCACTGTGAGATAGACGCGCGCATCCTGATCCGCCTCGCTCAGCACCTGGGCGCGCACGATGACTTCGCCTTCGGCGGTGAACTTGATGGCGTTGTTGATCAGGTTGGCCAGCACCTGACGCAACCGGAATGGATCGCCACGCACAATCAGCGGCAAGTTGGGCGGCGTCAACTGGACCGCCAGTTCCAGCCCCTTTTCAAACGCCGGTTGCACAAACATGCCCACCGTGTCTTCCACCAGTTCACCCAGGTTGAACTCCACCGATTCCAGTTCCATATGACCGGATTCAATCTTGGAGAAGTCGAGGATGTCGTTGATGATGCCAAGCAGATGTTTGCCGGAGCGTTGCACCGACTCGGCGAAGCGGCGCTGGCCCGGGTCCAGCGGGGTATCCAGCAGCAGTTCGGTCATGCCCAGCACACCGTTCATCGGGGTGCGTATCTCGTGGCTCATGGTGGCGAGGAATTCGCTCTTGGCCTGGCTGGCCGCTTCGGCCGCTTCCTTGGCTTGAACCAGATCGACCGTGCGTGCTTCAACTTCCACCTCCAGATGATCGCGATGCGCCGACAGACGGGCGTCGCGCTCCTGAATCTGATCCAGCATGCTGTTGACGCCCTGCGCCAGGACGTCCATTTCCTTGATCTCGCTGCGGGCGGCGCGCAAGGTGTAATCGGCCTTGCGAGTCACCGAGTCGGTCAGATCCACCAAACCGACCAGCGGGTCGAGGATGGCGGCGTTGAGCCGTTGCAACAAGCTGATAGCGGCAAACATGGCCAGCGTGGCGGCAGCCAGGGTGAACAGCAACTGCCAGAACAACTGGATGTACAGCGGCTTCAGATCGACTTCGATATGCAATCCGCCCAGCAACTGCTTGTCCTGCATGACCGGTTGTTGCAGCGTCATGCTGAGCAGACCGTATTTCTGCGCGGCAGCCAGTGAAGGCAGCGTTGACGGCGTGGGATGGCCGGCGTTGCGGTATTCCGCGAAGCGCTTGCCTTCAAGGTCATAGATCGCCGCGGCCATGACATCCGGTGAGTTGCGCAACGAACGCAGCACTTCGTCGGCCGAGCGGGCGTCCTGGAACATCAGACTGGCGCCGGCGTTGTCGGCCAGCACCGTGGCCTTGACCCGGTTCGCTTCGGTCAGGCTGTACACGCCCACCAAATAGCCGCTGATCAACAGCAGCAAGCCGACCAGGATCATGGCGACGCCAAGGCTGAGCAGATTGATGCGCTGCAACCTGGCGCGCAGCGTGTTTCTCTCCAGGGACGGAAGTTTCATTGCAACACCTCGCTGGCCAGACGTAGCAGTTTGGAACTGAGATTCAGGCGATTGCGGCGCACGGCGGCCAGGTTGGCTTCAAACGTCACCTTGCTTTGTTCCGCTGACATATTGATGGCAGCACCCTGACGCGCCGCACCGGGGCTGTCAGCCACAATCAACACCGGGCTGCCGCTCAGGCTGTCGAGCACGCGCGCCAGATTGCCGATGACCGGCCGTGCAACAAACACGACCTGGCAACTGCCCAGGTTGTCGACACTGTTGACACGACGCATAGCCAAGCTGCGCCCGGCGACGTTTTTGCCACGATATTTATCCAATTCCTCGCCGAACGGATCGGGACCATAAACACAGACATTCAATGTATTGGCAACGTCAGCAGGCCACTCGGTGAAAGCCACGAAGTTGTACAGAAAGGCCGCCTTGAGGCGATATTCGGCCTGGGTGTCGGCCGCTGCCTGTGACGAGCAGCACAGCATGACAAACAAACCAGCCAGAATGCGTAGCGGCGTGTTCATGTCAGCCGCCATGCACAAAGTGGGTGTGCTGGTGCTGAACCGCATGCACCGTTGCAAATATGGGAGGGCATCTTCAGAAGCGGTAATCCAGTTTCACGCGGACGCTGCGGCCATCTTGATCGATACGCGTCTGCCAACTGCTGTCTGATCCCGGGTGTTGGTAGGGCTGGTCGAACAGGTTCTGGATGGCGAGCGAGACCTCCAGCCCCTTGGCCCATTTACTCGCTATCAAATTCAGATTGGAGAGCCAGTAGCCCTCCACGCAGGAACCATCCACGGCCAGACGTTTTGCGTCGTACTGGAGTTCATAACCCAGGCGCAGTCCGGCCCAGGGCAGAGGACGCGAGTAGTTGAGCTTGGCTAACCAGTTGGGAGAATTGGCCAGTCCGCCGCCATTGACGTAAGCAACATCCTGAAAAGACAGACTGCCGCGCAGGCGGCCGCCTGAATCCCAGGTCTTGTCGGCCGATACTTCCAGGCCGCTGGCTTCCACCTTGTTGCCGGACTGGAACTGAAACAAACCGCCTCCGACCGGACTCAAGGTGACGATATCCTGCATGCTCCACTGGTAGAGCGAGCCGCGCAGCACGAAGTCGCGCGCCAGGCGGTGATCGACGACCAGTTCCAGCGTGTCGACCGTTTCGCCCACCAAAGCCGGATTGGCAAGCTGCGCCAGGCCATCGCTGTAATCACGCTCGAAGGCGTTGGGCGCGCGATGGGCCCTGCCGTAAAGCGCCTTCAGCGTGGTTTGCGGCGATGCCTGCCAGATCAGCGCAGCGCGCGGACTCCACTGCGTCCCGGTGACGTTGTTGCGATCCACCCGCAAGCCCAGCGTGGTCGACCAGGTATCGCTGAGACGCCATTCGTCCTGCGCGTAGAACCCGATGCGATAGCCGGAACTTAAAATTTCCGTCTCGACGCCCGGCGTGGTGAGGTCATCATTGGTCTGGTCGGCGCGGGTATTGTCCTGCGCTTCCAGCCCCAGCAAGAGCTTGTGATTCGGCACGCCGGTGTACAGGAAACGCAGCTCACCGCCATGCCAGTCGCTCGATCCGGTGGCGTAATTGGGCGCACCCGAATAATTGAACAAGCCGTAAAAGCGCTCCCGGCCAAGGAATAAGCGGCCCAGTACATTCAGCGTGTTGTCGGCAAAGTTGTCCTGATATTGCATCTGCGACACCACATAGGCGTCGCGCTGATAGTGTCCGTCGGCCAGCGCGTCAGAAAAAAATGAGGCCGTGGGATCGTCCTTGCGGCGATCGCTGAAGATGAAATCAAACGCCCAGGGGCCGCGGCCGACACGGGCGAAGAACTCCTTGTCGCGTTCGCCGTCCTGACCGACCGCCAGACCGGAAACGTTGCTCCCGCCGGGACCAGCTCCCGGGTAGTCCATGAACAGGTCTTCACCGCGTGAACGCATGCCACCGGCAGAAAGCATCACATCGACCCCGTTATCCAGCACCTTGCCCCAGGTCAGGCGACCTTCGCGCAAAGACTGCGGGCTTTGCCAGGCGGCGGCCAACTCACCGCCGTCGACCTTGGAGCCGTGGCGGGTGATCACATTGACGACACCAAACATCGCATTCTGGCCATACACCGCGCCGCCCGGACCTGCGATGTACTCGATGCGCTCGATCAGATCCAGATCGAGCGGAAAATCGCGGCCGGTCAAGGCGCCGTCATACACCACATCGTTGAGGCGATTGCCGTTGATGGCAAGCAGCACCCGGGTGTTGTAATCGCCCGGCAAGCCAAAACCGCGCGTGCCCAATGCACTGTATTGCCGGTCGTAGGAGAGGTGAATACCGGGCAGGCTGGCCAGGGCCTGATCCAGCGTGCGCCAGCCAAACGCCTTGATTTCGTCGCGCGTGATGACGCTGACCGCAGCGGCCACTTCGCTTTGCTTCTGCTCGTATTTGGAGGCGCTGGATACGGTGGTTTCCAGCAACTGCTCCAGACTCAACTCGATCAGATCGGTTGCGGCCTGCGCCGGCAGCGCCAGCAGGGCCAGGCTCAAACCGAGCAGCGGCGCGGTTTTATGCTTCGAATCCATCATCATCAGTCTCGATTGTTGCTTGGGCCAGTTGATCTACCAGCCCTATCTGGGGAGCTATTTCGACCCGACACAAAAAAACTTGAAGGGAATCACATGAAGACGAAGGGGATGGCGAAGTAATCGACCTGCTGCGCTGCGGAAAATCGCTCAGAAGAATCACCTTAGGGTGAACCGTGCGCACCAACTCGACGTCAACGGTGCGCACGGTGCCATGGCGAGCGGCGAAGGCGCGGCCGAGATAGCCAGCTGCGGTAGCATGACGTCTATCCGCATTCACTCCACTCGCCTCGCCAACCCAACGCCACAGACATGATTGATCAACCACTCCCCAATCTTGCTGCACGTCTGCATCCGGTTCGCCGCGCTTTGCCGGCGGTGGCGTTTTTCGGCGGTTTCCTGTGGGATGCCATCACGATCGGTCGCAAGGTCGGCACTGCGGACTTGTGGATGCTGGCCGGCTATCTGGCGGCGGCGGCGGGGATTCTGTGGTTTCTCGGCCGCCGCGAGACGTTGACGGCAAGTTTGACGGCAGCCGAGCCCGGCCTGGTAACAGCAACCAAAACCGAACCCTGGTGGCGTGAATCGGGTCCGTATCTGCTGCTCCAGTTCTGCTTTGGCGGCCTGTTCTCGGCACTTTTCATCTTTTACTTCAAGAGTTCCGGCCATTTTCTGGCCATCCTCTGGGCGCTGGGACTGGGCGTTCTGTTGGTGGCCAACGAATTCCTCGAAGACCGTTACCGTCGCTTCACCTTGACCTGGGCCTTGTTCGGCCTGTGCGCGATGCTGTTGCTGAACTTCGTCATCCCGCATGTGGTCGGCAGCATTGCGGCGTTCTGGTTCTTCCTCAGCACACTGGCCGGCGCCGGTCTGGCACATCTGCTGCATTTGAAAACGCCCGGCCAACCCGGCCGCATCAAGCCGATGTGGGGCATCGCGGCGGGCTTGATGCTGGCGTATCTGGTCGGCGCGATTCCGCCGGTGCCGTTGGTCAAGCGGGATATCGCGGTCGGCCATGCGCTGGTGAAAGTGGCGGGCGAATATCGCCTGGAACAGGAAAAAACGCCGTGGTGGATCTTCTGGCGCAAAACCGAAAGCGAGATACATCTGCTTCCGGGCGAGCGCCTTTACTGTGTCGCGGCGATCTTCGCGCCGACCGGCCTGAACACCCTTCTGGTTCACCATTGGCAGTATTACGACGAGAAAAACGGCTGGGAGACCCGATCCCGCATCGCCTTCGCCCTGACCGGCGGCCGCCAGGGCGGATATCGCGGCTATTCCTTCAAGCAGAATCTGGCCCCCGGCGAGTGGCGCGTCACGGTGGAAACCGAGGATGGCCGTAGCGTCGCCGTGCATCGCTTTGAACTGTCCGCCGAACCCCGCGCGCCGGATGCACCGATGTGGCGGCAAACCCTCTGATGCCTGCGAAAGCGGCTTAAATGGTTTGCTATCCGCATGATTTTTAAATAGAATCCCGCGCCTCTCCAAGCCCGCTTCGGGATTTCCCCAAGCGGGCTTGGTTTTTCCGCCTTGCCATACTCCGCACGCACGGAGATGGCCATTGCCCACAAGGAGTTTCGATGCGTCACTACGAAATCGTCTTTATCGTGCACCCGGATCAAAGCGAGCAAGTGCCCGCCATGATCGAGCGCTACAAATCACTGATCGTCGCCAAAGGCGGTCAAATTCATCGTCTGGAAGACTGGGGCCGTTTGCAACTGGCTTACACCATCCAGAAAATGCACAAAGCCCATTACATCCTGATGAACATCGAGATCGACCAGGAAACCCTGGACGAGCTGGAGCATGGTTTCCGCTTCAACGATGCCATCCTGCGCCATCTGACGCTGGTGCGTAACGAGGCCGTTACGGCGCCGTCACCGCAGATGAAGGGTGAAAAAGCGCGTAACCTGCTCATGCC
>JBBQQT010000038.1:0-24337 GCA_038215555.1 Burkholderiales bacterium
TTACTTGCCAAGCGCTTTGGCCCGCTTGGCGCCGAAATCGAAGCTCGCCTGAAAACCGCCACGCTCGAACAGCTCGAACAATGGACGGAGAACATCCTGGATGCGGCAACGCTGGAAGACGTATTCAAGAGTCATTGAACCTATTTATTGGGCGTTTCAGGAGAAGTGCTGTTGAAGCAAATCAAAGTTCTCGTCGTCGACGATTCCGCTGTGGTGCGCCAGGTGATGCTGGACGTGCTTGGCCGTGCGCCGGATATCAAGGTCATCGGCACCGCCTCGGACCCGATCTTCGCCATGCAGAAAATGAATGCCGAGTGGCCCGACGTCATCACGCTGGATGTCGAAATGCCGCGCATGGACGGCATCACTTTCCTGAAGAAGCTGATGGCCGAGCACCCGACGCCGGTGGTGATCTGCTCCTCGCTGACCGAGAAAGGCGCCGAAACCACGATGCAGGCGCTGGCCGCCGGCGCGGTCAGCATCATCACCAAGCCGAAAATGGGGGTGAAGCAATTCCTCACCGACGCCTCCAACGACCTGGTCAGCGCGGTACAGGCCGCAGCTCAGGCCAATATGCGGCGCTTGGCGATGCCAATGGCCGCGCTGATTCCGCAACCGAAGCTGACCGCCGACGCCATGCTGCCTGGCAGTATCAGCGCCATGGCGCAAACGACTGAGCGCATCGTCGCCATCGGCACTTCCACCGGCGGCACGCAGGCGCTGGAAGCGGTGCTGACCAAGCTGCCGCGCGTCTGTCCCGGCATCGTCATCGTTCAGCACATGCCGGAAAAATTCACCGCCGCCTTCGCCGAACGGCTTAATAGCCTGTGCCAGGTGGAAGTGCTGGAAGCGAAAAACGGCGACCGCGTCGTTCCCGGCAGGGTGCTGATCGCGCCCGGCGGCCGCCACATGCTGCTGAAGCGAAGCGGTGCGCAATATCTGGTGGAAGTGGTCGACGGCCCGCTGGTGTCGCGCCACAAGCCGTCGGTGGACGTGTTGTTCCGGTCGGTGGCCAAGTTCGCCGGCAAGAACGCCACCGGCATCATCATGACCGGCATGGGCGATGACGGCGCGCGCGGCATGAAAGAGATGTTCGACGTCGGCGCTCACACCATCGCGCAGGACGAAGCCACCTGTGTGGTGTTCGGTATGCCGAAGGAGGCGATCAAAATGCAGGCGGTGCGTGAGGTGTTGCCGTTGGCTGCGATGCCGCAAGCCATCGTTTCCGCCGCACGCGGCTGAGATTGGAAAGGGAAGCCGAGATGAATCCCCAAGCACCCGCGCCCGCATCTGCACCCAACAAGCCGCCTTCATACTGGCTGCCGCTGATTGCTTTTCTCTCCAGCGTTGCCGGCCTGATCCTGATCGGCGTCATCTCCTACCAGCATCAGCGCGACCAGATGCGCAGCCAGGTCGAGGCGCAACTCAGCGTAATCGGTGAATTCCGGATTGGCCAGCTCAAACACTGGATGTCGGAAACCCGTGCCGCGACCGAGTTCTTCAGCCAGGGCGGGCAGGTCGCCGACCATTTCGCGGCCTGGACAGAAAGCGGCTTTCAAGACCAGGCCCGCGTTGAAAAAATGCTGGCTCGCGTGGCCGGGTTTCAGAAATTGTTTGGATATCACAGCATCAGCCTGTTCGATACCGCCGGGCAATATCGCCTGGGCGACCATCCCGACCCGTTTATGGCGGAACACCGGGATGATGCCTTGCAAGCGATACGTCAGCGCAGTTCGGTGTTGGTCGATTTTCACCAGCATGGAGCGGGCAATCCTGAACCCATGCTGGGCATGATGGTGCCGTTGATCCAGGGAAACGGCCGCGACAGCCGCCTGGTGGGCGCAGTTTTTATCACTATCCCAGCGAATGAAAGTCTGTTTCCCCTGCTCCAACAGTGGCCTGCACATAGTCTCAGCGGTGAAACCGTGCTGACCCGCACACATCACGATCAGATTGAAATTCTCTATGCCAGTCGCAGCAAGGTGGCGCCGCAACTGCGCCTGATGCGTCAGCAGCCTGATCTGGCCGCAGTCCGCGTCATGCGCGGCGAACGTGGACTGTTGCGTGCAACGCTGGATCACCGGGGCAAGCCGGTATTGGCCTACGGCAGCCCGATCGCCGGCACACCCTGGATACTCGTCGCCAAGCAGGATCAATCGGAAGTGGACGCCCCGGTCATTCGACTGGCGTTGTATTCCGCCCTGGGAACCGGCCTGCTGGTGCTGTTGAGCGGGTTCTTCTACCGGCATTGGTGGCGCGGCCAGACCCAACGGCAAAGCGCGCTACTGTTGGGCAAGGACATCGAACGCCGGGTGCTGGAGCGGCGCTATGACACGCTGTCGCACTATGCCAGCGACAGCATCCTGCTGATCGACGAGGACGGCATCATTCTGGAAGCCAATCACCGGGTCGAGCAGATGTATGGCTTCCCGCGGTCGGAACTGCTCGGCCAGTCCCTCTTTTTGCTGATGCCGTCTGAACGTCAGGCCGAGTTTTATCAACGTCGTAGCGAGGCTCAGCGCACCACTCAACAGCGTTATGAAACAGAACACCAGCGCCGCGATGGCAGCCGCTTTCCGGCCGAGGTCAGCATCCATCGCATCGAACTGCATGGTGTCGGGCATGACCACCTGACTATTCATGACATCAGCGCACGCATCCAGTCCGAGCAGGCTTTGCAAGAGCGCGAAGCGCTTTACCGCGGCGTCATCGAAACATCCTCCGACGGCTTCTGGATTGTCGATAGGCAAGGCCGCTTGCAGGAAGTCAACGATGCGTATTGCCGCCGCTCAGGCTTTAGCCGGGAAGAATTACTCGGCATGCGCATCAGTGACCTGGACGCCAATGAACAACCGGAAGATAACGCGCGCCGTATCGTAGCCATCATGCGTGATGGCAGCGCCCTGTTTGAAACGCTGCACCGCGCCCGTGATGGTTCGCTCTGGCAGGCAGAGGTCAACACCAGCTATTCGCCAGCCAGTGGCGGCCGCTTCTTCGCATTCATCCGCGACATCGAGCAGCGCAAGCAGGCCGAGGATGAACTGAAGCGATCAACCTTCTGTCTGCTTGAAGCCCAGCGTATCGCCCAATTGGGAAATTGGGAATTCGACGTGCTGGCGAACCACGTCACCTGGTCGGAACAGGTCTACCTCATCATGGGCCTTGATCCCGCCGGAGCGACTCCCGAGTATCAGGATCACCACCGTTTGATCCATCCGGACGATTTCCCGCGTTTTGAGCGCGATGTGTCGCTGGCGATTGCGGATGGCATCCCCTTCCAGCATGAACTGAGGGTCGTGCGGCCGAACGGCGAAATTCGCCACATGTGGGCCACCGGCCAGGCGGCCAAGAACCCGGATGGCCAGGTGGTGCGCCTGTTAGGCACCGTTCAGGACATCACCGAGCGTCGGCACGCCGAAGCGCGTCTGGAAGTGGCGACCCATTACGATGGGCTCACGGGCTTGCCCAATATCCGCTGGCTGTTGGAGCGCGTCCGCCATGCCATTGAGCAAGTCGATGACACGCACGTGGCCGAAACACAAGCGCTGCTGTTGCTGAATATCGATCGATTTGCCCAGCTCAACGAGAGCCTGGGGCGTGCGGTCGGCGATCAGGTATTGGTGGCTTTGGCGCGGCGCTGGTCAGAAGCGCTACCGGAGGGGTGTCTGTTGACACGACTGGACGCCGACCAGTTTGCAGTCCTGCATTCGCATTATCAGGAGACGCAGAAGGTTATCGAAACCGCTGCCGGTCTGATGGATAGCATGCGCAAGCCGATCGAAATAGCGGGCGTTGAGAAATTCATCTTGCTGACGGTATCCATCGGCATCGCCCTGTACCCGAACGATGCTGTTGACGCCACTTCTCTGCTGCACGCGGCGGAGGACGCCTTGCGCAGTGCGAAGGCCGACAAGGGCAATCAAGTGCGTTTCTTTGACCGTCGCCACGCGCAGGCGGCGATTGACTGGTTCGAGACAGAAAATGCCCTGCGCCAGGCGCTGGAACGGGACGAGTTGTTCCTGGTTTACCAGCCTCAGGTTGACGCTGCCAGTGGCCGCACCATCGCGGTGGAGGCCTTGATACGCTGGCGTCATAACGATCAGGTGGTGCCGCCGGGACGCTTCATTCATGTGGTCGAAGGCACCGACCTGGCCGAACCGGTCAGCCGCTGGGTGCTGCGCACTGCCTGCGCCCAGGCCAGGCAGTGGCTGGACCGGAAGCGGCCATTGCGGGTGGCGGTCAATATTTTCTCCAGTCATGTCATCTCCGGACATCTGCTCGACGATGTCAGCCATGCCCTGGCCGAAAGCGGCCTGCCCGCGCATTTGCTGGAACTGGAAGTGGTGGAGTCCTCGCTGCTGAATAACCCCGAAGCTGCGGCGCTCGCTCTGCGCGAGATCAAGCGGCTGGGCGTCGGCCTGGCCCTCGACGATTTCGGCACCGGCTATTCCAGCCTGGGCTATCTCAAGCACTATCCCTTCGATGTGCTCAAGATCGACCAGGTTTTCTCCCGCAACGTCAATCGCGATCCGGATGATGCGGCCATCGTGCGCTCTACCATCGGCCTGGCCCACAGCCTGGGCATGCGGGTGTTGGCGGAAGGGGTGGAAACCGAGCCGCAGTTGCGTTTCATGGCCCGGTACGGCTGCGACCAGATCCAGGGTTACCTGCTCAGCCGACCCACGACACCCCAGGAAGTCGAGACCCAGGTCATGGAGCGCCGCGACCTGCGTCCGGGCAGTCTGGCCAACACGTCGGCGCAATTCCAGGTGCTGATCGTGGAAGACGAACCGGTGCAAGCGGAACTCTTGGCCATGCTGCTCCAGGAAGCCGGTTACGGCACCCATGCCGTTGCCGACCTCGACGGGGCCATCGCGGCGATGGGCCGGGAACGCATCGATCTGATCATCTGCGATCACTATCTGGAGCACACTACCGGCGTGGACGTTCTCGCACATCTGCGCCGTCTGTTCCCGGACGTGCCAGGCATCATGGTGTCTGGCGCAGTGGAGCAGGAGGTGGTGGTGGAAGCGGTGAACCGTGGCGGTATCCGCGCATTTCTGCACAAACCGGTGGATGGCGATGTCCTGCTGCACACCCTGAAAAACCTGTTGGCCGAGGCAACGCATGAGTGACAGCATGCAAACGGTTGCCGTGTCGTGCGCCAAATACGCCAGAGCGACTCGCTTTGGCGTCTGCATGGAGCGCCGAGCATGAACCTGAAACTGAAAATCTGGCTGATCCTCAGTCTGGTCATGCTGATCCTGGGCTCGCTGGCCGCTGTGTTGAACTACCAGGAAGTCGAAGAATTCACGCAGATGAAAATGCGTCAGCAGGCAATCGACCTGCGCGCCAGCCTGATGGCCACGCGCCGGGTTTACCACCAGCAGTTCCTGGCCAGCGGCTTGCCGCTGAATGACCACACGCTGGGTTTTCTTCCCGCCCACGCCATGAGCCGCATCGCCCAGGACTATCCGAACTGGTCGAAAAGCGGGGTGCGCTTCAATAACGTTTCCGACCGCCCGCGCAACCCGGCCAATCAGGCGGACGCCGATGAACTGGCCGTCATGGCCTGGTTCCGCGCCCATCCCAAGGCCGAGGAATATACGGGCACGATACGCGACGGCCAGGGACGCGACTTCTTCTAT
The DNA here is from genome assembly GCA_038215555.1 of Burkholderiales bacterium. Classification (GTDB taxonomy): domain Bacteria; phylum Pseudomonadota; class Gammaproteobacteria; order Burkholderiales; family Thiobacillaceae; genus PFJX01. Next base: position 5,649 of record JBBQQT010000038.1, read on the forward strand.
TTCGCCACCCCGATCTGGACCGAGCCCGATTGCCTGAAATGCCATGCCACGCCGGCGACCGCCCCGGCCACCAATCAACAGCGCTATCGCGACGGCTATGGTTATCAAGTGGGCGACCTGCGCGGCGTCATGAGCATCCGCATCCCGACCGACACAAGTCGTCTTTATGCCCTGGGCCATTGGCAATCTGAAGTGCTTGGACTCTTGCTGCTGCTGTTGGGGGTTCTCCTCACGCTGGGATGGCTGCTCAACCATTACGTCATCCGTCGGGTCATGAAACTGCACGCCGCGTCCCGGCAAATGGCCAGGGGCGACTATGGGCAGCGACTGGACGACACCAGCCAGGATGAGATTGGTGAACTGGCGAGTTGCTTCAATGAAATGTCAGGCGCCATCGAACAGCGCGAAAAGGCGCTGCGCGAGAGTCAGGAGAAGTACCGCATCCTGGCTGACTACTCATCGGAATGGGAATACTGGGCGGCGCCGGATGGCCGTTACCGCTACGTCTCTCCGGGCTGTAAGGCGATTTGCGGGCACAACCCCGAGGAATTTCTGGCCGACCCGGGCCTGCTCGATCGCCTGCTGCACCCCGACGACCTGCCGTTGTGGCGCGCGCATGTCGAAGCGGCCCTGCCTAGCCCGGAACGCTACCCGCACGCGCAACTGCCCCTGCGCATCCGCGGCATCTCCGGGGAGTACCGCTGGATCGAACACAACTGCGTATCGGTATTCGACGCCGCCGGCCAGTACCTCGGGCGACGCGGCGTCAATCGTGACATCACCGAGCGGCGGCGGGCGGAGGAACTGGAACGCTATAGCGCCTTCCAGGCCGGCATCGCAGAGATGAGCACTTCGGTGCTGCACAATATCGGCAACGCCATCACGGCCATCACCCAGGATGCCGAGATCATCGACCAGACCGGAGGCGAACTCGAGCGGGTGGCTGCCCTGCTGGACGACAACGCGGGACGCACCGAAACGCTGCTCGCTGAACCGGATGCCGCGTCGGCATCCCTGCTACTGCGCCAGTGCGCGATCCAGCATGAAGCGGCGCGCACCATTCGCGGTCTCACCGGCGACAGTTTGCGTCAGCGTAGCCGCAGTCTGGGCATTGGCGTGCAGCACATCGCCGACATCGTGCGCATCCAACAGGGTGCGGCGAAATCCAATGGTCAGAAAAGCAGCTTCAGTTTGACTCAGGCGATCCGCACCGCGCTGCTGATGCAGGGCAATGCCGCTGAAATACGTGGTATCCAGGTGACGGTGGCGGTGGACCCCGCCGTGGAAACTGTCACCCTGTCGCACAATCGTTTGCTGCAAGCGCTGGTCAATGTCATCCGCAACAGCATCGAAGCCATCGATCAGCGCGGTGGTGAAGCGCCCGGCCAGATCGACATTCATGGCGATGCGCTGGCGGCGCAATTGCGCATTACCGTGACGGACAACGGCGCCGGCTTCGATCCTGTCACGTGCAACGACCTGTTCCGCTTCGGCTACTCTACCAAGCAGCGCGGTAGCGGCTTCGGTTTGCATTCAGTGGCGATGTTCGCGCAGGAGTGCGGCGGCCAGGTGGCACTGGAAAGCGAAGGGCCTGATCGCGGCGCGCGCTTGGTCATGATCTTGCCGCGCTTGTCCAATCACACGGCAGCACCGAAATCGGAGTCATCATGAACGCGCAACCCTTCCGAATTCTGGTGGTGGACGATGATGCAGCGGTTCGCGCCACCTATCGCCATATCCTGCAACCCGCGCCTTCCGAACTAGGCGGTCTGGAGGCGCTGATCACCGGCAATAAGGTCGAAACCGAGCCGGAGTCGCTGTTTCAGGTGGTGGCGGCGGATCAGGGCGAGACTGCTGCCACCTTGCAGCGGGAGGCGCTGGAGCAGGGGCGGTGCTTCCAGCTCGCGTTCATCGACATGCGCATGCCGCCGGGCTGGGATGGCATGCGCACCGCCGTGGCCCTGCGCGCCCAGGACCCGGCCATCTTCATCGTCATCGCCACGGCATTTACCGACTATGACGTCAACCAACTGCAGAATGCGCTGGGTCACGATGTGGTGATGCTGCGCAAGCCGTTCAATCAGGAAGAGGTGTTTCAACTGGCGCGCACGCTGTGCCAGAGCTGGGCGACGCGGCAGCGGCTGGAAGCGGTCACCGCCGAGCTGGAGCAGCGGGTAGAGGCTCGCACGGCCGAGTTGAACCAGCGCATTTTGCAGCAGCAGGCGCTGACCGAAATTGCGTCCCGGTTCATCGAACAACGCGGCATCGATACGCTTGACGATGCCGTGGCCTGGTCTCTTGCGCGCATTGGCCGGGTACTTGATGTCGACGCCTGTAGCTTGTTCCGGTTGAACCCAGGGGCGGCTCAGTTCAGCCTCATCCATGAGTGGACGGCCTTGGGGGTGAAGCCGCTGGTTTCCGAGCTGGAAACCTTGTCGCACGTCGATGTCAGCCCCGCCTATGCCCGTTTGCTGCGTGGCGAGTCCTTTTCCTTCCTGCATCTGCACGATCTGCCCGACGAGATGGGGAAATTGCGCGCCGGCTTGCAGGGACATATCGAAAGCTGTCTGGCGGTACCGGTGGAGATCGATGGCAGGCTCTCCGGTTTTCTGGCTATCGGGCTGGTCCAGCCGAAAGCTGCCTGGGACGCCCAGCAGGACCAATTGCTGCGGACCACCGGCCATATCATTGCCCGCGCGTTGGAGGCCCACGATGCCAGCCGGAAGATCCTCGAAAATCAGGCACTCCTGAGCGCCACCGAGCACGCCGCCCATATCGGCAACTGGCAGCTCGACGCGCAGACTCTGCGCGCGGATTGGGATGATGAAGTCCGTCGCATCGTCGGCATCGGCCCCGATCAAGCGGTCGGCCCCGACTTGCTGGCGCGCCTGGTCGATCCGGCGGACTGGCCGGCGCTGGAAGCCTCGCTGCGCTCGGCGCTGGAACAGGGGACGTCGCATCGATTGGAATACCGCATTTGCCGCCCTGTCGGGGATGTGCGCTGGGTGCAATGCTGGGCCGAAGCGCAGCAGGACGCCGATGGCCGGGTTCTGCGCCTGGTGGGCATGTTGCAGGACATTACCGAGTTTCATCAAAGCAACGAACGCCTGCACCGGCTGACTGAAGCGGTGGAAAAAGGGCCGGCGTCCGTGGTGATTACAGACAAGAACGGCATCATCGAGTACGTTAACCGCCGCTTCATGGAAGTCACCGGCTATTCCGCCGAAGAAGCGATCGGCCAGAACCCGCGCATCCTGAAGTCCGGTAGTACACCGGCGGCCCTGTACGAAGAAATGTGGCGCACTTTGCTGGCGGGCCGAATCTGGCAGGGAGAATTGGAGAACCGTCGCAAGGACGGCAGCCTCTACTGGGAAAAAACCATCATCCAGAGCATTCCGGATGACCAGGGCAACGTGAGTTGTTTCATGGCGATCAATCAGGACATTTCCGAAACCAGGCGGACAGTGCAGGTCTTGCGCGAGAGCCAGGACAAATTCGCCACCCTGGTGCAAAACATCCCTGGCATGGTCTACCGCTGTGCGCTCGACGAACACTGGACGATCCAGTTCATGAGCGACTTCATTGAAACGCTGAGCGGCTACCCGGTCGCCGATTTCGTCGACAACCGGGTGCGCTCCTACGCCAGCATCATCCACCCGGACGATGTCGCGCTGGTTGACCAAGGGGTCCGGGCCGCCGTTACGGCACACCAACCGCATGTTCTGGAATACCGCATCTGCCATGCCGATGGCAGCGTGCGCTGGGTGCACGAACGCGGCCAGGCTACGCAAGATGCGGACGGCCAGGTTGCCTGGCTGGACGGTGTCATCACCGATATCACGCAACGCAAGCGTTTCGAGGCCACGTTGGCCGCCACCGCCGAGTTCGTTTCGCGTCCCGGCGGCACCGAATTTTGCGCCGCACTGGTCGAACATGCCGCCCGGACACTGGGCCTGGATTACATGCACCTTGCCCGCCTGCAACCGGGCGGCCAGCGGGTCGAGACCGAGGCGGCCTGGCTGGATGGCCGAGCCATCGCCAACTGGGGCTACGACCTGGCCGATACGCCTTGTTCCGAAGTCATTAAAGTGTCGCACCGCCTCATTGCAACTGGGGTACAGGCGCGATATCCGAAGGATGCCGACCTCGGCAAGGTGGGCGCTGAGGGCTATGTCGGGGAGCCAGTGATTGATGCCGCCGGGACGGTGCTCGGCCTGATTGTCGGTATCACCCACTCGCCGATGCAACACACCGAAATGATCCAGGCCAACCTGCGCATCCTGGCGGCGCGCGCGGCGGCGGAATGGCAGCAGCGCCAGGCGCTGCAGGCCTTGCAAGGCGAGCGCGATACCTCGCGGAATATTCTGCAAACCGCCCAGGCGATCATTGTTGCCCTGGATCGCGATGGCCGGATCACGCTGATCAACCGCATGGGCTGCGAACTTCTGGGCTACAGCGAGGCCGAGTTGCTCGGTCAGGACTGGTTTGCCACCTGCCTGCCTGCGGATAGCGATGTCGAGGCGGTGCGCCAGGCATTCCGCAAGCAACTGGCCGAGGATCTGGCCGGGTCGGAGTATTTCGAGAACCCGGTGCGTACCCGCAGCGGCGAGGAACGCCTGATCGCCTGGCACAACAGCAGCATCCACGCCAATGACGGTGGCGTCATTGGCGGCATGAGCGCCGGATTGGACATCACCGAGCGCCGCCAGGCCGACCAGGCGTTGCGCGAGGAACGCGAGAAATTGCGCTTTATCCTCGATCTGGTGCCAATCGGCATCTGGTTGCAGGACAGTAGCGGCAAGATGAGTTTCGTCAATCAGGCCTTCTGTCAGGCGGTGGGCATTCCGGAATCGAGCTTTTTGTCCGTACCGCATTACGCCGAACTGATTCCAGCGGAATTTCGCCAGCAATGCCTGGCTTCGGATGTGAAGGCGCTGGCCAGCGATGGGGTCAGCGACAACATCCAGCGACTCCCTTTCGTCGATGGCCGCATTCACGATCTGCGCGTCATCAAGGCGGTGAAGCGCGATGCGCAGGGTCGCCCGCTGGCGCTCGTCGGTCTCAGCCTCGATATCACGGATGAACTGGCGCAGCAGCAAGCGCTGCGCGACAGCGAGATCAAGTTTCACACCATGCTGGACTGGACCCACGACGTTGAATACTGGCTGGCGCCTGATGGCCGCTTCCACTATCTGACGCCGTCGATTGAACGGGTGACCGGTTATCCAGTGTCAGCGTTCATCGAAGACCCGGATCTGATCAACCGGATTGTGCATGCGGCCGACCGCAAGCATTGGCAGGCGCATTTGCGGCAGGCTCCAAGCGTGCCTGAGCGCGGCGTCGTGGTGGAGATCAATCTGCGCATCGAGCATCGCAACGGCACCAGCATCTGGGTTTCGCACACCTGTCGATCGGTGTTCGATGACCAGGGCGTGAACCTGGGTCGTCGCGTCACCTTGCGGGACATTAGTGCGCGCAAGGCAGCGGAAGAACAGATTCGGCATCTGGCCTACTTCGATCCGCTCACCGGCCTGCCCAATCGTCGTTTGCTGATGGACCGGCTGGGCCATGCCCTGGTGACGAGCCAGCGCAGACGCCAATTTGGCGCGCTGATGATCCTCGATCTGGATCACTTCAAGGCGCTCAACGACACCCTCGGACATGACGTCGGCGACCTGTTGCTGATCGAAGTGGCGCAGCGCATGCAGGCCAGCGTGCGTCATAAAGATACGGTCTCGCGGCTGGGCGGTGACGAGTATGTGGTGATTCTGGAAGACTTGGGGCCTGACGAGCAACTGGCCGCGCAGCAGGCCGAGGTGGTGGCTGAAAAAGTGCGCGCAGCGCTGGCACAGCACTATTTTTTGTCCGGACAGGAGCATGAACATCATTCTGCCGCCAGCATCGGACTCACCCTGTTTGACGGCACGGTGCAGTCGGCCAAGACCATCCTGAAGCAGGCCGATGTAGCGCTGTACCAGGCCAAAGATGGCGGGCGCAATACCGTCCGTTTCTTCAACCCGGCGATGCAGGCGGCCATCGATGCGCGCACCGCGATGGAAAAGGCGTTGCGGCGCGGTCTGGAAAAAGGGGAGTTGCAACTCTATTACCAGCCTCAGGTTAACCAGCACGGGCGTTTGATCGGGGCCGAGGCCCTGCTGCGCTGGCTGCCACCGGATGCCGATCCCATTCCGCCAACGCTATTCATTCCGCTCGCCGAGTCGACTGGCTTGATCATTCCCATCGGCCAATGGGTGTTCGATCAGACATTCGCCGAGCTGAAGTCCTGGGAGACGCAAGCCGACAAGACCGGCTTGCAGTTGTCGGTGAACGTCAGTGCGCGCCAGTTTCACCAGCCCGACTTTGTTGCCCAAATTCGCGACAGTCTGCTGCGCTCCGGCGCCGATCCGGCACGTTTGAAGCTGGAGCTGACGGAAAGCGCGGTATTGCTGAATATCGACGAGTCGATTCAACACATGCATGCACTACGCAAACTGGGCATTGCCTTTGCGCTCGACGACTTCGGTACCGGCTATTCGTCGTTGTCGTATCTCAAGCGCCTGCCGCTGGATCAGGTCAAGATCGACCAATCCTTTGTCCGTGACCTCAGCCATGATCCCAACGACGCCGCCATCGTGCGCGCCATCCTGGCCATGAGCCATTCCCTCGGCCTCAAGGTGATTGCCGAAGGCGTCGAAACCGAAGCGCAGCGCGACTTCCTGATCAAGAACGGCTGCACCGATTTCCAGGGCTTCCTGTTCGGCAAACCGTTGCCGATGCAGCACTGGGTGCGTTGAACCTATTGATGCGGCACTTATTAAACCGAGATTTTTCCATTAGACAGTTTGTCCACCCAGAAACCGTTCGTGGTGAGCTTGTCGAAGGAAGGGTCATGTTTACCGTGCTGCTTCGACCGTTCGACAAGCTCACGGCTCGGTACAAACGGATTCCTGGATAAATCGTGTCGGATCAATAGGTTGATATGTTCGGTTACCGGCGTAGCAGCAAGGTTCAGCGCAGCGAGTCGCTGATCACGCTCGAACTTCCAGATGGCAAGCTGTCCTGTCGCCTGCGTTTGAGCAATCGCCGCCGCACCTTGGCCTTGCGCGTCAGCGCTGCCGGCGAGGTGGTGGTGAACGCGCCGCTGCGGCTGGCGAAAGGCGAGATCGAGCTGTTTCTGCACAAACATGTCGATTGGATCACGGCGCGGCTCGATGCGCTGCGCGCCAACACTTTTGAATGGCGCGCCGATGCGCCATTGCCCTTTCTCGGCGGTTTTTTACGCTTGCAGTTGCTGGAAACCGGCACCGTTGCGCGCGTCGAGGACGATAAGCTGATCTGTGGCGGCAGCCCGGCGCAGGTGGCGGCGCAAGCCGTGCGCTGGTACAAGCGCGCGGCGCGGGCGCTGCTGCAAGAACGTCTGGCGCATCATGCCGCCCGCGCCGGAATCGCCCTGCCGCCGCTGCGCTTGTCCGACGCGCGCACGCGCTGGGGCAGCTTGTCGGCGAAAGGCGTGGTCAGCCTGAACTGGCGGCTGATCAAGGCCAGCCCGGAAGAACTCGATTACGTCATCTGCCACGAACTGGCGCATTTCCGCCAGCGCAACCACTCGCCGGTGTTCTGGCGCGAGGTGGCTATCCTGTTTCCGGACTACCTGCGCGTGCGCGCCAAGCTGCGCCATGACGGGCGCGGGTATTTCGCGTTTTAGCCGGTAGGGTGCGCCATGCGCACCATTTGACGTCAATCGGTGCGCACAGCGCACCCTACCCGGATGGAAACCGTTGCGTCCATTCCTCAATCGGCATCGGTTTGCCGAACAGATAACCCTGGAAGGCCATGCAGCCATTGGCATGCAGATAGTCATGTTGGGCCTGGGTTTCGACGCCTTCGGCAATCACGTTGAGGCCGAGGGAATGGCTCATGGCCAGGATGGCGCGCACGATGGCGGCGTCGTTGGGGTCGACGGTGAGGTCGCGGACGAAGGATTGGTCGATCTTGATCTGATCCAGCGGCAGGCGTTTCAGGTAGGACAACGACGAGTAGCCGGTGCCGAAGTCGTCCATCGAGAAGCTGACACCCAGGGCCTTGAGTTGCTGCATGCGCTGGATGACGTCTTCGATATGGTCGAGCACGACGCTTTCGGTCAGTTCCAGCTTCAGGCGCGTCGGGTCGATGCCGCTGCGGGAAAGACAGGCGGCGATCTGGGTGACGAAATCAGCCTGGTGGAACTGGCGCGCGCTGACGTTGATCGCCAATTGCAGGTTGCGCGTGTGTTCATCGCTGGCCCAGGCCATGAGTTGTGCGCAAGCGGTATGCAGCACCCATTCGCCGATCGGCAGAATCAGCCCGCTTTCTTCCGCCAGCGGAATGAACTGCGCCGGTGAAACCATGCCCAGCACCGGCCGCAACCAGCGCAGCAGGGCTTCGGCGCCAATGAGGTGGCCATGTTGATCGACCTGCGGCTGGTAATAAAGCTGTAGTTCGTTTTTGCTCAAGGCTAGGCGCAGCGCATTTTCCAGCGCCGTGCGGGTGTCGATGCTGGCTTGCATGGCGGGGTTGAAAAAGCGCAGTTTGTTGCGGCCGGCGTCTTTCGCTTGGTAAAGAGCGACATCCGCCTGTTTGAGCAGCACATCGGTGGAGTCGTTGATGCCGTGGAACAGCGTCATGCCGATGCTGGCGGTGCTTGCGTGGTGTTGGTCGAGGCCGCTCTGCATGTCGTCAGTCAGGTTATACGGCTGGCTGAGCGCATCGCGCACCTTCTCCGCAATCATCTCGGCCATTTGGGCGGCGGCTTGTTCGTCCTGGCCCAGATTTTCAAGTATCACGACAAACTCATCGCCACCCGGGCGGGCGACGCTGTCTTCCTGACGGACATGGGTGAGCAAACGCTGTGCGACTTCTACCAGCAAGCGGTCGCCAATGTCATGGCCTTGGGTGTCATTCAGGGTTTTGAAGTTATCCAGGTCGAGGATCAGCAATGCGCCGTAAGCCTGGCTGCGGTTGCTGGCGATCAGAGACTGGTTGAGCCGATCCATCAGCAGACGGCGGTTGGGCAAGTTGGTAAGCGGGTCGAAGTAGGCCAGGTTGTGGATTTTGACTTCCCGCTGCTGCACTGCTTCCGCCATGCGGTTGAAGGTCATGGCGAGGCTCTTGATTTCATCCTGCGCGACGGCTGTGTCGTCCACTGCCGGGGTTTGCCGGTTGGAAGGCGCATATTCACCGGCGGCGATGCGTTGCGCGCTTTCCTGCAAACGCGACAGCCGGCGGGTGACCAGGCGATCAAAGATCAGACCCAGTGCAAGCAGAATCGTGACATAGCCGATCAGGCTCTTGAGCAGTTGTCCGCCCCAGAGCCGAAACAGGCGTTCCTGGAATTTTTGGGTCGGGATGCGGATGCTGACCACGCCGCGCATGTCGCCCACCTGGTAATCGTAGGCTTCGGAATAACGCGCGCGAATGCTGGGCGGGGCGGCATCACGCGGGCCGTGGCATTTCAGGCAGAACGGTTCGATCCGGATCGGCGCGGTAAACAACAGGTAGCCGATGCCGCGGTCGGTGACGATGTCGCGCAGCAACTCGGTGGCTTTGGGGTTGGCGCGAAACCAGTTCATCGCTTCCAGTTCGAAGCGATCGGCCCGATTGCCGGGATTGCGCGGCCGGTCCGACACATTGTTGAAAATGATGCCGCTCTGGTTCCAGTTGGCAAAATCATGCGAGATGCGCGAGAACGAGTGCGCCGGCAGGAAGCCGATGGTTTTTTCGTTGACCGGCAGTCCGCTGGCGATAAATTGTTGCTGATAAATGCGGCGCGTCGCCATCATGAAGCCGTAGAGGGTTTTGGCGTCGTATTCGGCTTCCGCACGGGTTTCCTTTTTCAGCTTCAGGTAACTGAAGGTCAGATCGACGGCCAGCACCACGCTGAGCAGCACGCTGAGTAATAGCCAGATTTTGAACTTCAGTTTCACGGCGTGCTTCCAGGCGATGTCGCGTTGATGGTTTGAGTGCTCAGGTCTGGAACTGCGCCAGTCGGCCGCTCAACTCTTCGTTCAGGCGGGTGATGCGGTCTGCGCTGTCGATGATCTCTTCTGCCGCGCTGGCATTGGCGGTGGCGGTGGTTCGGATGCGCGAGATCTGATCGACGATGCGTTGCACGCCGTTTTGCACCTGGACTGACACATCGGCCGTGCGCTTGACCATGTCCACGACACCGCCGACCCATTGCGCGGTGTTCTCGATGACGTTCTCGACATTGTGCGAAGCCGTGGAAAGGCCGCGATAAACCTCGGCCTGACGTTCCATTTCCTGCGTGGTTTCGGCGACGGATTGATTGATCCCGGCCAGGGTATTGCCGATTTCAGCGACACTGAGCTGGGTGCGTTCGGCCAGTTTGCGCACTTCGTCCGCAACCACCGCAAAGCCGCGCCCTTGTTCGCCGGCGCGAGCGGCTTCGATGGCGGCGTTGAGCGCGAGCAGGTTGGTCTGCTTGGCGACTTCGGAAACCGTGGTCAGCACCTGGTTGACCTGTACAGCGGATTCCGACAATTGATTCAACTTCTCGGCCAGCGTGTCGCCCATGCGGATGCTGACCGCGACTTGTTCGATCATGGCATTCACTTGTGTGCGCGCGTGCGCCAATTGTTCGCGCGCAGAGGCCATGTCATTCGCCGTGCGTTCGGCTTCCAGCGCAAGCTCGGTGACGGCTGCGGCGATGTGCGCGGCGTTATCGCCGGCTTGGCTGGCTAGTGCGGTTTCTTCTGCAACATGCCGCCCAATCTGGCGAGAGGCCAGGCTGAATGCGGCCGAAGCGTCGCCGCTGGCCTGGGACGATTGTTTGACTTCGTTGAGTGCGACGCGGATGTTTTCACGGAACTGGTCGATGACGGCCAGCATGTCATGCACTTCCTGGTTGAACGTGGCGTTGATGCGCGCTTCACGCGACAGGTCCTTGGCGGTGAAGTACGCCAGATAGGCGGAAACCTGTCGCACGGTATCGACCCCCCAACGCTTTTCATCGATGTCATGCAGCAGCACGACCAGTGCAACAACGTACTGAACGATGCTGCCGATCAAATTGTTGGTGAAAAAAGTGGCATTCGCCATTAGCAACACCACGCCCAACCAATGCACCAGACGCATCCGCAAGAACAACGATTTCATGTTTGCGCTCCAGAAAATGAACAGCGGCCAGAGCACACCTGATCAGCCGGAACGGCATGGGGGCGGTGGCACGCAAGCGCTTATCGGCGGGAATGCAGAATGCTGAAGCCGGGTTCTTGATGTTTATCAGTTTGGAGGGACTTATTAATCTGGATCGCGGCCGTTTTCAGTCGTCACCCGGCGCAGGACGGGCAGGCCGAGACAGGGTGCTTCAGGTAGGTAGCACGAAGTCGTTGCCCAGCAACTCCAGCTTGGTCAGCAGTTCGCCGGCGCGTTTGTCTTCCGGCTTCAATTTGCGTGCCAGTTCGATGCAGTTGCGGGCTTCGGTGTTGAGGGCGGGGTCACGGCCGTGGCGTTCCATCCAGGCGATCAGCAGGAATGCGTGGTTGAGCAGCAGGCGGGCGTTGTTGGGCATCTTCGCGCGCGCTTCCCGGGTCAGTTTGATGGCTTCGCCGAGCTTGCCTTCGCGCGACAATTTGACGCCACGGTTCATGATGTCGGTGGCGGCGCGAGCTGCGCCTTCCACCAGTTCGCGGCCTTCGCGTTCAAGCCCGGCATGGGTGAAGATCGATTGCGCGCGCTGAAGATATTCCGGGTGTTCATGATGGTTGCTGATCAAGCTGCCCAGCAGTGCGTTGGCCGTGCTTGTTTCGCCCAGTTCAAGCAATGGCGCGGCGAGGTTGAAGACGGCATCCGGCGGCAGGTGTTGGGCATCGATTTTGAGCCCGGTCGCCAAATTCTGCGCCAGGCCGAGTGCCTGCTCCTTTTCTCCCCGGTGCAGTCGCACCGGAATCTGCATGGCTTCTGCCAGCAGACGGGCTGTGCTGTCGCCGTGCATGTCGGTGGATAACCTGGACAGGGTGTTCAGGGCGGCATCGGTCTGGTTCAACGTCTGTTGGACTTGCGATAGCGCCAGATAGGCTTGCGACGATTTCAACGGTGTGTTGCGTGCCAGTTCGATGCTGTTCTGGAAGGCGACCTGGGCGGTGTCGAGTTCGCCCCGGCGCAGCGCGACTTCGCCCAAGTGCAATTGGCGCAGCGGTGCGCGCGGTGAGGTGGCGAGGGCGCGTTGAATCACCTCTTGCGCGGCATCGGCGTCGCCCAGTTTCTCCAGCGTGTATGCCAGCAAGTCGTGTGCTTCAAGATAGGCGCGGTTGCCGTCGGTGATCTGCTTGAGCTCGCGGCTGGCATCGACGTAACGGCCTTCGTTGAAGTGGAGCTTGGCCAGCCCGAGCCTGGCCCAGGGCAGGTTGCGCAAGTTCAGCGCTTCTTCGTAAATCGTTTTTGCCAACGCGTTCTCGCCACTCAGCAGGGCAAGTTCCGCTTTCATTCGTTTCAAGTCCCAGGCGTGCGGGTTGTTGCCTTCCAGTTGCGCTTCAACCAGGCGCAGCGCTTTCAGGTATTCATGTTCACGCAGCGCGAGTTCAATCGGGGCCAACGCTTTCTTTTTCTCCATCTGGCGGGTCAGGCGGCTGAACAACATGGTTTCGGTGATTGGCTTGATCAGATAGTCGTCCGGCCGCGATTCGACCGTGCCGGTGACCATTTCGGCGGCCTTCTCGGCGCTGATCATCAACCATACCGAATGTGGCGGCAGCAGAGCGCGATGGCGTGCTTCTTCCAGAATGTCCTGGCCGCTCTTGCCCTGACCGAGGTGCAGGTCGCAGAGGATGATATCGAAGCGTTGCTTTTCGAGCAGGCTGATGGCGCTGCTGGCGTTCGCCGCCATGATGATCTTGGTCGCGCTGGCGCGGACGAGGATGTCGCGCAGGATGGCGCGCATGCCGTCAAAATCTTCAATGATCAGGATGCTGCAGCGCGACAGATTGGGCGGCGGGAGGGTGAGCAGGCTCATGTTGATTACGGTAAATGCAGGCTGAAACAACCACCAGCGAGTTGACCACCAGCGAGTTGACCACCACCGAGTTGACCCCCATTCGCCAGCACAATATGGCCGGTGCGGCCGCCGGCCTGGTGCAGGCTGGCGACGACATCGGCGAAATACAGGCCGAGTCCGGTGCTGCCGGTTTCGAAGCTGATGCCGCGTTGCGCTGCGTTGCCTTGTTCGAGCAGGAATTCGGGGTAACCCGGGCCGTCGTCTTCAATCTGGATGACCACGCCGGCCTCGCTGGCCGAGGCTTTCAGCAAGACCTTGCTGCGCGTGTAGTGCAGGGCGTTGTGCAGCGCTTGCACGATGACGCCAAACACCAGGTCGTAATCAAACCAGCCGAACAGGTTTTCCGGGCAGTCCAAATCAAGCAGAATGCCCTTCGATTCGGCCAGCGGCAGCGCCCGCGCCAGTGCTTCCCGCGCCAGATCGGCGAGCGACTGTTCCGTCGGGTCGAATGGGTAGAATGACTGGTCGATTTTGTACAACGCGAGGAGTTGGATCAGATGGTTGTTGACGCGTTGCGCTTCATACAGCGCCTGCGCCGTTTTTTGCCGCGCCGGCGTATTGCTGGCCTGGCTACCCGCCTCGGTGGGGGCTTGCGCCAGTGCATCTTCCAGATAGTTCGCCATCATGCCGAGCGAGTTTTTCATGTCGTGGATGGAAGAAAGCAGGAAGGTGGACAGGTCCAGCTTGGGGTGTTCAGTGGGCATGGGCGGAATGCGGCAGGGCGTGCGTGGTGAACGAATCGGCTGATTATACGAGCGCGACCCGCATGCTCATGCCAGGTCAATTGCAGGCGCCGCCGCCGTTGGCGGTCTATGTGCATTTGCCCTGGTGCGTGCGCAAATGCCCGTATTGCGATTTCAACTCGCATGCGCAGCGCGGCGAGATTCCTGAACAGCGCTATCTGGCGGCGCTGACCCGCGATCTGGAGCGGAGCCTGCCGCAGGTCTGGGGCCGCGAAGTCAGCAGTATTTTCATTGGCGGCGGCACGCCGAGTCTGTTTACCGGCGCCGGCATCGATGCATTGCTGTGCATGTTGCGCACCTTGCTGCGCGTCTCGCCGGTGGCGGAAATCACCCTGGAAGCCAATCCCGGCACGTTTGAAATGGCGCGCTTCAAGGCGTTCCGCAATGCCGGCGTGAATCGATTGTCGCTCGGTATCCAGAGCTTCAATTCGCGCCATCTGAGCGCGTTGGGCCGCATCCATGATGCCGATGAGGCGCGCGCGGCGGCGTCGGCGGCGCTGGAGTTGTTCGAGGCGGTGAATCTCGATCTGATGTATGCGCTGCCCGAGCAGACGCTGGCAGAAGCCCGGCAAGACCTGGAGACCGCGATCAATCTGGGTCCGGCGCACCTCTCCGCCTATCACCTGACGCTGGAGCCGAACACGCCGTTTGCTGCCGCGCCGCCGCCGTTGCCCGACGATGACGCCGCCGCCGACATGCAGTTGATGGTGGAAGAAACTTTGGCTGGCGCCGGTTATCGGCACTATGAAACCTCGGCCTTCGCCAAGCCGGGGCAGGCATGCGTGCATAACCTGAATTACTGGACTTTCGGCGATTATCTCGGCCTCGGCGCCGGTGCGCATGGCAAGCTGTCGCAGCAGGACCGGATCGAACGCCAGGCGCGCTGCAAGCATCCGCAGGCTTACATGGATGCGGTGCTGGGCGATTCCGGCACGGACTGGATCGAAACGCGCAAGCTGAGCCGCGCTGACCGGATCTTCGAGTTCATGATGAATGCGCTGCGCTTGACCGAAGGTTTCGATCCGCGCCTGTTCGAGGCGCGTACCGGCTTGCCGCTGCGGGTGGCGGAAACGGCGTTGCGGGCGGCGGAACAGCGCGGCCTGTTGCTGCGCACGCCGGATAACATCCGGCCCAGCCAGCAGGGCCGGCATTTTTTGAATGAGTTGCTGCAGATGTTTTTGCCGGAGGATGCCGCGTGACGAACCGATTGGCCTGGCTGCGCCTGGGTGGGGTGTTCTGCCTGTTTTTGCTGGCGGCGCCGCTGTTTGCCGAAACCGCGATTCCGCCGTTGCAGGCGCGGGTCACCGATCAAACCAAATTGCTGGATGAGCCGGCTCGGCAAGCGCTGGAGGCGAAGCTGGCGGCGTTCGAGCAGACCAAGGGCAGCCAGATTGCGGTGCTGATCGTGCCGACCACCGAGCCGGAGTCGATCGAGCAGTATTCGATCCGGGTGGTTGATGCCTGGCAGTTGGGGCGCAAGGATGTCGACGATGGCGTGCTGCTGTTGTTTGCGATGCAGGATCGCACCATGCGCATCGAAGTCGGGCGCGGGCTGGAAGGCGCGATCCCGGATGCCATCGCGAAAAGGGTGATCGCCGAAGTGATCACGCCACATTTCCAGGCCGGCAACTTTGCCGCCGGCATCGATGCCGGGGTGTCCGCAGTGATCAAGCTGGTGCAGGGCGAGCCGTTGCCGGAACCGGTCAGCGCGCAGTCCTGGGGTAGCGCGATGGATGACGCCGGCCCGATGATCCTGATCATCGCCATCCTGGTCGGCAGCATCCTGCGGATTTTCTTTGGCCGCTTGATCGGCGCTGGTGTCGCCGGTACCTTGGCTTTTATCGCTGGCTGGCTGCTGCTGGGGACGTTTGTCGCCGCACTGTTTGCCGCTCTGCTGGCGTTTGTTTTTACACTGGTGCGCGGAACTGGCGGAGGTCGTTCGACTGGCGGCGGTTTCGGTGGAGGTGGCGGCGGTGGCGGCGGGGGTGGTTTCAGCGGCGGCGGCGGTGGTTTCGGGGGAGGCGGCGCTTCCGGGCGTTGGTAGGAGGCGATGATGCGGATCAAACGAATTTTCAGACATTTGATGTTTCCCCACCGGCGGCTGGTCCGCCATTTCCCTGATGCGGTGATGGATCGCATCGAGGCCGCGGTGGCGGCTTCCGAACGGGCGCATCACGCCGAGATTCGTTTTGCCGTCGAAGGCACGCTCGATCTTCTGCCACTCTGGCGAGACGACACGGCGCGACAGCGTGCGCTTTCGCTGTTCGCCAATCTGGGCGTGTGGGACACCAAGGCCAATAATGGCGTCCTGATCTACCTGTTGCTGGCGGATCACGATGTCGAAATCGTCGCTGATCGCGGTTTCAACGGCCACGTTGAGGCGGCGCAATGGACGTTGATCTGCCATGAAATGGAAGCCTGCTTTGCCAGCGGTGCATTCGAGGCCGGCATTCTGTTGGGCATCGAGCGTATCGACCACCTGCTGAGCCAGCATTTTCCTGTCCGCGACGATGCCGAAAATGCAAACGAATTGCCAGATCGGCCGGTCAGGATTTGAACGAGTCAAATTTGAACGAGTCAATTTGAACGATTCAATTGAAAGCGACAAAATTGAAATCGAGAGTTGCCGCCTTCCCGGCTTAGGTCGCAAAATCATCAGCTTGATAACGAGGAGCCGTGTTCATGAATTTCCCGATGCGAACCACCCTGGCCGCGATTGGCCTGGTTTTGAGCCTTTCCGCCCAAGCCGAAGAAAGCGATTACGACAAGGCGGTGCATGTCTACGGCTGCGCCGACTATCCGAAAGCCTTCAATCTGTTCAAGCCGCTGGCCGAGAAAGGCGATCCGCTGTCGCAATTCCAGGTCGGCATGATGATCGAACAGGGGCAGGGCGCCGAGGTCGATTTTGGCGCGGCTTACCAGTGGTACATGAAAGCCGCCGAGCAAGGCATGCCAGATGCCTATTTCGCGCTCGGTCAGCTTTACAGCCGGGGTCTGGCGGTGGCGCAGGATTCGGTGCAGGCCTATGCCTGGTTTGATCTGGCGGTGCGCGATGGCCATGCGGTGGCGGGCGACTGGCTCAACATGCAGGCCCACAAAATGGCGAATGACCAGATTCTGGTGGCGCAGAAAGTCGCCGATGCGTGGCTGCAGAAACTGAGGAAATAATCGCCGGAACGTAAAAAGGGCGTCTGGGGTTGAACCCCAGGCGCCCTTTTTTGCTTCTGCGAGTTTGCTGCGGGTTGTTACTTGACCCGGTTGCGGTATTCGCCGCTGACGCAGTCGATTTCGATCTTGTCGCCAATTTCGACGAACGCCGGAACCTGGATGGTATGGCCGGTAGGCTTGATGCGGCAGGGCTTGAGCACCTTGCCGGAGGTATCGCCCTTGACAGCGGGTTCGGTGTATTCGACTTCACGCACGACAGAACTGGGCAGGTTGACCGAGATCGCCTTGCCTTCGTAGAACACGACTTCCAACGGCATGCCGTCTTCCAGATAGGGCAGCGCTTCCGACATGTTGTCGGCTTCGATTTCATATTGGTTGTATTCGGCGTCCATGAACACGTACATCGGATCGGCGAAGTAGGAGTAGGTGCAGTCTTTGCGCTCCAGGTTGACTGTTTCAAACTTCTCGTCGGCCTTGTAGACGGTTTCGCTGCCGCTGCCGGTAAGCAGGTTCTTGAATTTCATCTTGACCACGGAGGAGTTGCGGCCGGACTTCTGGAATTCGGCTTTCTGCACCACCAGCGGGTCGTTGCCGACCATCACGACATTGCCGGCGCGGAGTTCTTGAGCGGTTTTCATCGGGGAGTATCCTGAGGGGAATATAAAAAAAGCCCGCTATTTTAACCACTTACGGCTAAAGGTCAGCAAATTTGTAGCGAGATCGGGCTGCTCGGCAAGTTGTTGATCCCACACGCGGGCATGCGCTGTCAGCGCGGGCAGTGCGGCCAACCATTGCAGCCAGAGCGCGGCGATGACTTCGGCTTGATCCGGGGTGCCATTGCTGTTCCAGGCGCGCCAGAAGTCGCGGGTCAGCGTCGCCGTGGCGAAATCCAGGCTGGCGCAATACAGATCAAGAAATGCCTCCAGCTTGGCCAGATGGGCTTTGTCGTCTTGCACGTAGGCTTGCCAGAGCATCGGCCGGGCGGCGAATTGCGCCCGCACGAACGAATCTTCGCCACGCACGAAATTGATATCGCAGTGCCAGAGCAGACGGTCGTAGGCGTCCTGATCGAGCATCGGCAAGACCTGCAGCGTCAGCGCACCGCGTTGCCAAACGGCGCCGGGTTGGTTTGATGTTTCGCCAAACCAGGCGGTAATTTGCGGCAACGCTTTGCCGACCGGCGTCAAAACGCAGACGGGCCGGTCGCCGCTGGCCCAGGCTTGCAACAGACCCGGCAAGGCGGCGTTTTCATAGCTGAACAACGAAATCAACAACGCATTGGATTGCAGCTCATGGGGCGGAAAAGGATACAGAAGCCGTTTTTCGCCTGCCTGAAATGCATCGCGTTCGGCGGTCAGCCAGTGTTCCCGCGTCAATCCGCCGGTTTGCCGGGTGTAACCGGGCATGAAGAAATGCTTGGTCAATGCCAAACCCGGCGGCAGGCGCGGGTGCGGCGAAGGCAGACCATGCACGCCAGATACCCAGTCTTCCGCCGACAGATATTCCAGATTCAGCCAGACCGGCGGCGGCAAGTTTGTGTTGACCCGGGCGGCCATGCGATGGATGAATTCCTCCGGCAGATTGCAGGCCAGCGCTTCAATCACCACTTCGCCTGGTTCCACGTCCGGCAATGGGGATGTCCAGCGCCGCACTTCGACGCCAGCCAGAAGCTGGGTGTCGCAAGCAGGATCGATTTCCGGTCGAATCTGACGGAACGCGACCAAATC
>JBBQQT010000039.1:0-23937 GCA_038215555.1 Burkholderiales bacterium
TAAAATCCGCGCCGCTTTCAAGCGCAATCTACGTTCGTCGTCGTATTGTGCCGGTTCTCAGCCATGCCCCCGTAGCTCAGTGGATAGAGCATCCCCCTCCTAAGGGGAGGGTCACACGTTCGATTCGTGTCGGGGGCACCAAATAATCAAGTGTTTACGTCAATGCAACTTCTCTGCGCTGCCGCAGCATGTTTTGTATTTCTTGCCGCTGCCGCAAGGGCAGAGGTCGTTGAGGCCGACCTTGGCGTTATCGCGGCGGTAGGTGGAGGCTTCCTTGCGGTAGGGCAGCCAGTAGTCGCGAATGCCGATGACGCAGGGTCCGATGGCGTCGGCGAAGTCCTGGTGGCGTTCCTGTAGCAGTTCGTTTTCCTTCATCTGGTCCCAACCTTCTTCGGTGCCGTAGAGCAGCATCGGGGTGAGCAGGCCGCCGCCTTCTTCCTCGGGTTCCGCCATGATCAGCGGTTGCCAACCGTCCGGGTCGAGCTGAATGGCGCGAATGAAACCCATGCACCATTCATCCAGGATGGGAATGGCCTTGCCGTCATCTTCGCGCTGGTAAATCAGCGGGTCGTATTCGGCGATGTCTTCTTCCAGGTCATGAATGCGGTCGTTGTACATGCGCATGACCAGACCGATGATGTGTTCCATCTGTTCAATCGATTTCCATTGCATTGGGACTTCATCGCTTTCATCCCAGATCGCTGGAAGCCATTGGTTGGGCAGGAGGGTATTGGGAGCGATCGCGATGGCGGTGAGAAAGCCGTCGAGCATGGCGATGTCCATGCCTTCTTCCGGCATGTCCTCAGCAATCAGAAATTCGTTCAGTTCTTCAAGTTCGTCGTCGGAGAGCGGCAGGTCTGGATTCATGGTTTATGCGTTCAGAACGGTTTTGTCTGTGACAAAGTGTCGCCGGCTTGTTTTACCGGATCAACCCTGAGCCGGCATTGAGGCATAAAAAATGGGCATAAAAAAACGGGCATCAGCCCGTTGCGGAAAGTGCTCCGGAATGCCGCCGGCATTCTGGAGCTGTCCGATACCGCAATTCAGCGTGCGGGAGCCACCGGCATTGCGGGCATCGATTGCAGCAGCTTCAGCAGAATTGCCGGGTCGATGGCCGGCATCGCGGGCATCGCGGTCGGCATGGTCATCATCTGACCCATGCTGCCATAGGTGCGCGGGTCGGCCATGGTGCCGGTCCAGTTCATATAGGTGTTGGGGTTCATCGGCGCCATCATCGCGTTGACTGCACCCGGGCTCATCGGCGCTTGCATCCAGTTGCCGTACATGGCGGGATTCAGCATCTGGGTCGCGGGCGCCCACATTTGCGGGTTCACCGGTGCTTGCATCCAGTTGCCGTACATCGCCGGGTTGGTAGCCATGCCTGCCATGGAGCCGAGTATTCTCGGGTCAAGCCCGGCGCCCATCCATTTCATGGCCAGGTTCGGGTCGGTGAACTGCATGTAGTTCTGCATCGAAGCCGGATTCATCATGCCGCTAAGCAGGCGGACATAAGTTGCCGGGTCCATGCCAGCCTGGGCGAGTGCGGCGCTGGCGGCGGGGTTGCTCATCGAGTTGGCCCAGGCCAGGAATGCCTGCGGATCCTTGAAGGCGGAAGCGTTTTGAGTGGGGTCCATCATTTTCTGCACCAGTGCCTCGTTGGAACCAGGGGCAGCGTCGGCGGCGAATGCGGGTGTGGCGGCAAGCAACAGCAGAGGGATCAAAGATTTCATGTGACTTCCTTTTGAACGTGCAACGAATAAGTCTGGCGGCGCCTGCGGTGAAAATGGTTGCGGCGCCAGGACAGTGCGAACTGGATGCTGAAGCCTGACGCTGAACTCAGCTGTACGTCGGGCGAACGCATAGTGACAGAAGTTCAGCCAGGCGGGCTTTCCTTTTGTGGGCTTCCCTTTTGCATGTGTTGGGCATGGAACCAATCCGGCCTTGCTTACCCAAAGTCAAGGTCCGGCCATTCCTGGTCGGCTGCTTGTTTTTGACTGAATGACAGGAGACCAAACATGACCCGAACCTCGAAGTTTTCCCTGCGCCACATTTTTGCTGCTCTGGCGGTAGCGGTGACTTTTTCCACCCCCGCCCTGGCCGACTGCTGGCGCGCCGGCCAGGGCATGCCGGCCGATCATCCGGCTTGCTGCAAGTATCGCCACAACATGCAGGGCGGCGATGCCTGCCCTTACATGGATGCCAAGATGCAACGCTACGCCAAGCCTGCAGAGATGCGCGGCAAGTCGCTCGGCGTGATGGTGAGCAATTTGCCGAATGCGATGCTGGATGAAGCGGGATTGAGCCATGGTATCAATGTCGAGAAGGTGTTGCCGGATAGCGCCGCGGCTCAGGCCGGGATTCAGGCCGGCGACTTGATCACCGAATTCGCCGGCAGCCCGGTTTATTCTGCCGATCGCCTGCGTTGGCTGGTGCGTAAAGCCGAGCCGGGCAAGGGCCTGGAAATCAAATTGATGCGCGAGCAAAAACCGGTCGTGGTCAACGCCACACTGATTGCGCCAGGAGCGAAACCGAATTGCGAGATGAGACCTGGCCCGAAACCTGATATGCAACCTGAAATGAAACCCGAAATGAAACTGGAAATGAAACCGGAAACCCGCACCTGAGCTTGATCTGCTGGCCAGTTTTCATGGCTGGCAGTGCGGATATATCGAATGGATGCCACCAATGCCGGGGTACTTTCCCGGCATTTTTCATTGGGTGAACCTGCCGCCCCGTTTCGGCGTCGTTTTTTCGCCGGTCTGACTTCTTCCGTTTGCGATGCGGGAGATTGCTGTGCAGTGAATGCAGGTCAAACCAGACCCGATGAAATTCCGCTTTCGGGCTGAGTCGGAAAGCGCGGCTTACTTGCGCGCCAAACGCCGATTCTGACGGGTTTGCGCGATCAGACCATCGGCAATCGCCAGCAGATCGGGCAGGCCCTTGGCGGCATTGCCGAGCACGGCGTAGCGACCATCGACAGTCACTAGCGGTACGCCGCTGACCTTGTAGTTGCGGGCCAGTGTTTCGCCACGCGCCATGCGGGTTTCCACCGCGAAGGAATTCATCTGGTCACGGAAGGTCTTGCTGTCCACACCCTGGCTTGCGACCCAATTCAGCACGGCTTTCTCGGTATACAAATCGGTCTTGCGGAGATGAATGGCATCGAATGCCGCTTGATCCAGACGTGCCAACTGACCGGTTGCCTCCAGCGTGTAGAACAGGCGCGCCAGGCTCGACCAGGCGGCACGACCGAAGACTACGGGCACGCGACGGAAACTGATGTCCTTCGGCAGTTGTTTCTCCCAACGAGTGATCAGTGGGTTGAAGTCGCGGCAATGGCCACAGCCATAAGAGAAAAACTCCAGCACTTCGATCTTGCCCGGGCTGTCGCCTGCCTGGGGCGGCGAAATCGGACCCCAATCACGCCCCTCGACAAGTTGCAATGCAGGCGCTCCTGCCGCAGTTGCTTGCGCGGCCGAAGGCAAGGCGGCAGCAGTCAGCGTGGCGAGAAAGGCACGGTGAAATTCGCGGCGGGTCAGGGGCATTGCAATATCTCCAGGATGTTTCAGGTTGATGGGTGGCAATCGCCGAGGCGGTACAAGATCAACGATCAATGACTTGGCGGGCGCGGAAAAGTGCCCAGCCGGCGGCCACTAAAAAGGCGCTGAACGAGACCAGAGCCCAGTTTGCCAGGCTCAAACCGAGGATGCTCAATTCCGCTTCTTCGCAAAATCCGGTGGCGAGGAACAGCTCCGGCTGCAGCTGGCCGAGCCATTCCACCAGGCGTTCGATCTGGCTCGGTTCGCCTGCCATGCAGGAAATACTGCCCGGCGGCTGCATCTGCAGCCAGCTCTGATAACTCGCCACCGCAACGCCGCTGGCCGCGATTGGCAAGCTGGCAAGTCCGAGCCACCATCCGGCTGGACGAGGCGACAACCAGGCCGCAAACAGGAACAGCACGCCCAATTTCATGAACAACAGGCGCTGGAAAATGCACAGATGGCAGGGGTGCAGGTTGAACCAGTCAGTCAGCACGAAACTGCCGGTGACCAGCCCGAAACAGCCCGCTACCAGCAGTGTCCAGATCAGTCTGGGGGAGAGGGATTTCATGTCGTTGTGCTCATTCAACTTTGGGTCATGCAAAAAAAACTGAAAAAACTGTCAGGAATCAGCGCTGACGAAGACCAATCGATTCCACCGGAAAAATCGACTCAGGAGAAACCCCATGAAAATCACGCTGACTCGCTTCACCCAAACGCCGTTTCCTTGCTCTGCGGCGCGCCCAACTAACGTTTCCAGTGCAGTCGCGGGTGACAATATAACGACTGCAGTTGCAATTTCGGAAATCCTTTGTCCACGCTGAACGGATCATGCAGGCCATTTCCCCGCTTGCCAGGCTGACTCGCTACCGCCGGATCTTGCTGATCAGACAGGTCGGCGGGGATGCGCTGCAACATTTGGACGGCAAGCTGGCCAGGCGGATACTCAGCCAACTGGACGCACATCCGATCAGCAGCATCGTGGCATTGCGGGTGCTGTTCAAGACACTGCCGGCGCTGAATTACGCGCGGGCGATGTCCGGCGTCAGGATGCGCGCCTATCTGTTCGCGACCTTGCTGGGTTTGCCGCTGCCGAATGCGCTTTATTGTCTTTTTTTGATTTTCTGGCGAAGTTTCTACAACTGACTTAGGCGTCGCTTAAATGCCGAATCGACTTGTGACCTTATCGATATTTGCCGGCTTTCTGTGGTTCGGTCTGGCCCCGGCGCAGGCCGAGGCGTGGCAGTGCCATGCCAGTTCCGGTCCGACCCGCACCGCGCTGGTAGAACTGTTTACCTCAGAAGGTTGCAGCAGTTGTCCACCGGCGGATCGCTGGCTGTCGGCATTGCGAACTCGGCAAGATGCCCAACCGCAATTGGCGCCACTGGCGTTTCATGTCGATTACTGGAACCAGCTCGGGTGGCCGGACCGTTTTGGCCAGCCCGAATTCACCGCGCGGCAACGCTGCATTGGTCGCCTGCTTCGGTCGCCGACCATCTACACGCCGCAGTTTGTCCTTGATGGACGTGATTGGCGTCCGTTGCGCAACGGATTTGCCGATCCACGCCGCAACCGTACACCGGGCGCCGATCTGCGGCTGGAATTGGCCGCACCTGCGGACGGTCAGCTGGCGGTCGTCGGGGAAGCCCGGCTGCGTGCGCGCGGCAAAGATGCACAACTGTTTCTCGCCTTGCACGAGAACAACCTGAGCTCGCGCATCGAGGCCGGCGAGAACGCCGGCAAACTGCTGAAGCACGATTTCGTCGTGCGCCAGTTGCTCGGCCCATTTGTCATTCCGGCGACCGGGGTGCTGTTGTTCAAGCAGGTGTTCAACCTGGGCGCGGATTGGAAGCTTGCCGATCTCGGCGTGACCGCCTTCATACAGAGCGCCGCCGGCGGCGAGGTCGATCAGGCGCTGCAACTGCCGCTGTGCAGGCAGTGATCAGGCGCTGGATTGGGTCCGTTTGAACGGGCTGTTTTCGTTCAGTTCATCGACATAGCGCTCGATACCGCCGCTTTCGCGTTGCAGGAATTCCTCCACCGCGCTGGCGAAACGCGGATGCGCCAGCCAGTGCGCCGACCAGGTGGTGACCGGCAGGAAACCGCGCGCCAGCTTGTGTTCACCTTGCGCGCCGCCCTCAAAGGTGGCGATCCTGTTGGCGATGCAGAACTCGGTGGCCTGGTAGTAACAGGTCTCGAAGTGGAGGCCGTCGTGATATTCCAGCGTGCCCCAGGAACGGCCGTACAGCGCCTGAGCGTCGTAGAAGTTCAGCGCGCTGGCGACCGGTTGATCGCCTTTGAACGCGATGATCAGCAGGAGGTTTTCCGGCATTTCAGCGCCGATCCTCAGGAAGAAATCCAGATTCAACGCCTGCGGTGAATTGAATTGCTGATGCGTGCGGGCATAACAGCGCATGAAAAACTGCCAGTGTTCCGGCGTGATTTGCTCACCGCGCAGGTGTTCAAAGTGAATTCCGGCATCGTTCACGCGGCGGCGTTCCTGCTGGATCTTCTTGCGCTTGTCGCGCCGCATGCCGGAAAGGTAATCGGCGAAATCGACATAACCCGGATTCCGCCAATGAAACTGCACTCCTTTGCGCAACAGCATGCCGTGCTGTCGCATCTCCAGCGCCTGGCTCTCGGGCGGGAACAGGCAATGCAGCGACGACGCGCCGGAATCCTTCGCCAGTTGCAGCGCGGCGGCGATCAGTTTCGCGCGCACCGCATCCGATGCCGCCAGCAAACGGGCGCCGGACACCGGCGTGAACGGCACCGAAGACACCAGCTTCGGGTAATAGTGCAAGCCATGCCGTTCATAGGCCTCGGCCCAGGCCCAGTCGAACACGAACTCGCCCCAGGAATGGCTTTTGATATACAACGGCATCGCGCCGATCAGCTCGTTTTCTTGCCAAAGCGTGATGAATTGCGGCGTCCAGCCGGTCGTTGGCGACGCGCAGCGACTGTCTTGCAAGGCGCGCAGGAAGGCGTAGGCAAGAAAAGGGTTGTCGCCCGGCGTCACCGCACGCAGCGCGTCCCACTGCGCCGCCGGAATCTCGGCCAGGTCTTCGATAATGCGCAGCATCAGGCGCACGTTCTTTGCCAGACCAGGCTGCGGTTATTGGCCGGCATCGTGATGTCCTGCATCAGCGTCAGCCCCTGCGCCTCGGCAAGCCGGTTGATCGCCTCGAAATCGCGCACGCCGCTGAGCGGATCGCGATTCTTCAACCAGACGTCAAAGCGCGCATTGCTCTCCGAGGTGAACTGGCCGCCATAGTTGAACGGCCCGTACAGGCAAACAATGCCGCCCACCGCCAGCACGCGGCCGATCCCGGAGAACATCTTCTCTACCGCCGGCCAGGACACGATATGCACCGTGTTGGCGTTGAAAATGGCATCGACCTCCCCCGCAACGGGCCAGTGCGGCGCATTGACGTCGATATCCAGCGGCGGCAACACGTTGGGCAGGCCCGCTTCATCCAACCAAGCCCGAATGCCGGCATGGTTGATCGCCAATTCGCTGGTCTGCCAGACCAGATGCGGCAAGGCCTGGCCGAAATAGACGGCGTGCTGGCCGGTGCCGCTGGCGATTTCCAGAACATGCCTGCGGTCGGCAAAGACCGCTTCCAGCACGACTTGAATGGGCGCGCGATTCTGATCGCAGGATTCTGAGTAAGGTTTCATGGCGTGGTTATGCCAATTTGGCCGCCGGAGTTCAACGCCAAGATGAGCAGGGTTATGCCGTGCTCGTCGTTAATTGGAAACGCGAAGATGCCCACGAACGTACCGCAGGCTTTTATTGATCCGGCGCGTATTAAACGTGATGCCGTTCGCCCTGAGCCTGTTTTTCCGATTGTCCTGAGCTTGTCGAAGGAAGGGCTGTTTGTGGTTCCACAAGCTCACCACGAACGGTTTCTGGGTGGACAAACTGTCTAATGGAAAATCTCGGTTTAACGTGCTTCGACAGTCTCAGCACGAACGGATTCCTGGATAAATCGTGCCGGATCAACAGTGGCTCAGCCAAAAGATGGGCCGCGGACAACCGTAGGTCAAAACGCGGGGATATTCACGAAAATATTGCGAAGGGTGGTGTTGGGTGATTTTTGGGGTTTGTCTCCAGCGTCAACTACCCAACCCACCTGACCGGGGCCGGCTTTGCGGCCCCGGTCAGGTGCAGCGCCTGGTTCGGCGGTAAACGCCGTACCCGGTCAACACGTGTTACCTACGCCAAGGACTTGACACGGCCACGCGCCCTTCGTCGCCCTCCGTGCCCTGTGCCGACAAGGCGACAAAGTCGATTCCGGTAGTGGCAACCGCCAGGCCGACCGGCGCAAAGTCAAACATGGCGAAGCTGCCGGCGCCGGTCTGGGCGCGGAAACCGGAGACGATGAGGTTGGGTGGCGTACCGATCAGCGTCGTCATGCCGCCGAGGATGGTGCCGAAGGCCAGCGGCATCAGCACCTGCCCAGGGACGAGGTTCAGTCGCCCCGCCAGTTGCATGGCTACCGGCATCAGCAGCGCCATCGCCCCAACGTTATTCATGAAGCCCGACAGCACAGCGCCCAGGCCGATCAGTGCCGCCATGCTCAGCGCGATATCGGCCCGCGCAGGCAGAACGGCGCGTGTCAGGGCATCGACCGTGCCCGTGGTCTGCAACCCGCGGCTCAGCACCAGCACGCACGCCACCGTGATCACCGCCGGATGAGCGAAACCTGCGAAAGCCCCGTGCGCAGGCCCCATCCGGTCAATACGCAGGCCAGCAGCGAGCCGGCAGCCACCATTTCATGGCGCCAGCGGCCCCAGAGAAACATCACCACGGTGGCGAGCAAGATCGCCAGTATGAGCAGTTGATTGGTCGTCATATGCGTTGCCGTAATTTACCGGGGGATTCTTTTATGGATGCGGCATGAACAGGTTAAAACATCCCCTCTCCCCCAGCCCCTCCCCCGCAAGCGGGGGAGGGGTGCGCTGCAGCGCAGGAGAGGGTGATAGTTCAGACTTCGCCTGGCCGGATCAATAGCATAATCCTTGGCCTGTTCTTGGTGTGTCGAACATCTTGCATTGCGCTTGGTCATTGTGAATTCTTAACGGAAAAAGGTACCCGTCATACCCTTTAATTCTGCATTTCATTTAATCCCATTCGTCAGTACAAAACCAGCGGGAAATCCATGCCTGTGGAATTGACGACCGGGTATTGCTCCTCGGCGCGGTAGCGCTTGGTGAGCTCGGGCAACGCCTGCTCGACGTAAACCATCAGCTTGCGTGCGGTCACGTCTCGGCCGCCTGAGGAAGCCTTGCCTTTCAATCCCTGCAACAGGGTGTAGGTAAAAACGCCATGTCCGAGCGTGGGAAGCTCGCTCGCCAGTTGATCCTTGGTGGTCGCCGCAATCAGATGCGTGCCGGTAGCGCGGGACAATTGCGCCAGGGCGCGGCGATCCTGAAGCCCGCGAAAACCCGATGCAGCGGCGCCGGATTTGCAGGCATCGATGAGGATCACGATCTTGCGTGCGGGGATGCTCTTCAGTTCCAGCGCCAGGTCTTGCGATGAGAGCCCGCCCTGTCTGAGCATATCGGGCTGTTCCGGGGTGGTCACCTCATGCGGTATGAAAAACCAATCATCGACGATCGTTTCGCCATGGCCGGCCAGATAAACCACGACGGCATCCTCCGGCCGTGATTCACGCAAATTGCGCAGGCTGGCCAGGATGTTGTTCCGCGTAGCCTGGCTGTCGAACAATTCATCAACCCGGATATCCCGGAACAAACCGCCCGGCATCGTCTTGAAGAAACCGGATACGCCGCGTGCGTCGGGTACCGAATAATCGAGGTTAAGCGTGCTGTTGCGGTATTGATTGACCCCGATTGCCAGTACATGCAGCAACGGCCGACTCGGCGTTTCCGGCGCATCGACGACGAGCCGGGCAGGTTCTGATTCAACCCGGTTGGCGCCAAGCACAACCGCCTGGATTTCGTTGCGCCCAGGCTCAAGCTGGATAGTGAAGCGGACGCGTATTTCCTTGCCGCCCCGGGCCGGTTTCTTCTTGCCGATCCGGCTTGGACCTTCCAAGCGGGAGCCGGCCCGGGTCGCCACCACCTTGCCGTTCAGGCTCAAGCGAAATTCATCAATGCCGGCGCCTCGGTCATGAGCGCTGACTTCGACCTGGAGACGGTCGCGCACCGCAGATCCGGTTGCCTTCGGTAGTTGAATACTGACCAGCGGCGGCAAGCTGACCCCCTGCCTGACATCTGCGAAGGTTTTGCGCAGCGGGGTGGCGGCAATGGCCTCGGCCACCCCTGCCGGATCGTGATAACGCTCTGCGAAGCGACCAATGGACAGGAATTCCGCAGCAAGATCTGGACCGCGATCGACATGCCATCCAACCAGACGGTCTCCCTCACTGCTTGCCGCATAACGCCCATCCGGCGTCCAGGCTATCCAGTCCTGGCCGTTTGCATCGGGATAGAAAGCCAGTACTTCGGCGCCGTTGCTGCGCTGGAACCAGCGGACCGTGCCATCGCCGAATCCGGCCACTACCCACCTTCCGTTCTTGCTCAGATTCACGGAAAAACAGGCTGACGGGGATTCAGCCTTCCATATTTCTCGGCCATTCGGCGCATGCAACCGCAGATACCACCCGGTACCCAAGGCAATGGCCGAGCCATCATGCGCGATCGCCATGGTCAGGGAGGTTTCTCCAGGCTCAAGCGGGATCGGCCGGCGATTCAGCGTTGGAGCCTGTGTGTCCCTCCAAGCATCGACGCGAAGCCCAGGATACTTTCGCAGCGGCGTCAGCAAGGTCTGATCGGTGCGGCGCCAAGCGAGGTTGGTGACATCAAACGCCGCCGGTCTGGCACCACCAAATTCATAACCGAAACGGATCGCCGTCCCGTCCTCGGCAAGCTGCAACCCATCCCCATCGGTGCGCAGATCAGCACGTGGCGGCAGACTCCGGGATCTGATCGAGCCATCTGGCCGCAGCATGCCCCAACTGGCGTCAGCAGCGGCAAAGGCAAGTGTCTGATCAGGCAAGGCAAGTAGCCCCAGTATCGAATCGGTGGCCACTGTGAAATCTTCGGCGGTGCCCCGCCCGGCTTGCGGCCAGCGGCGGATCACATATTTCGACACGCCCTCCCGCAACCGGCCTGCGGCAAATAGATGTCGGCCATCGCGCGACCAGGCGACACTGCTTGCCCCGCCCTCATCGTTTGGCCGAGACTCCGGCGAAAACTCAAGCGCCAGCGTGTCCGCCCTCAACACAGATACGCCTGCAACATCGGCAAAGCCGACTGCGATCCGTGTTCCGTCTGGCGAGAAATCCAGGCCGTGTGGCTTTCCTCCCAGACTGGTCCGGGTTGCCGCCAGACGCCACAGGCTGCCGGCCCGGATTGAATACAAACGAATCTGTCCGTCGTAGGAACTGGTCGCCAGGCGATTGCCATCCGGGCTGAACGCAACGCCATAGGCATCGCCGCCATAATCTGCTTCCTCGCCCGCCAAGCCAAAGCGCCGCCAGTTGTCGACCCGACGATACAAACGGATACCGCCATTGCCCCAGAGCCCCACTGCCAGCAACGCGCCATCCGGAGAGAAGGCGAGCTTGTTGATGACATTGGGCAGGCCAGAGATGCGTGACAACAGCGCGCCATTGTTGCGGCTGAACAGGTAAATCTCGTTATCTGCCGACCAACCGGCAACCGCGACGACATCCCCCGCCGGGGACAGCGCGGCAGCAAACAGTTTGCCCACATTGCCCGTGTCGATACTCGGACGGAGCACTGCCAGCAACTTGCCGGTTGCGGAATGCCACAAGCGCGCGGTTTTGTCATCGGAGGCGGTCAGTACGGTTTGACCATCGCGGTCAGCGGCAATCGCGCGAACTGCGGCCATATGGGCGCCATTCTCGATGCGCAGGATCGGCTCGGAAGCGCCCGCTTCGCTGAACCGAGTCAGTCCGGAAAGCAGCAGCAGTGCCAAGCACAGCAGACGGTTCAGGTGATTACGCATTCTGGGCGCAGATCGGCCTACAGCTTGCTCGATTTGATATCTCAGGCTTTGCAGGACAGCATGCGGAAATCGACGCGGCGATCCAGTTGGTCCGCAAGGTCGTCGCTACCAAGGCCGACCAGCATCTCGCGTGAACCGTAGCCGGTGGCGATTACCCGACGCCCTAGATTCGGCGCTTGGGTGACCAGATGCTGCCGCACATGCTCGGCGCGCAACGAAGACAATCGCTCGTTCACCGGCTCCGGGCCGCCACCACTGGTATGCCCAGCCACCTCAAGACAAGCATTCAGCTGACTGGCACGCTGTGAGATCACCTTCAACCAAGTGCTGTAGGGAGCTTGTTTGCTATCGGGGGGTAACACGCTGGCGCCGGGGCGAAACAGAAAGGTCACGGCCAGATGACCCTGGTTGAACGCGTAATCCACCAATTGGCCAAAGTCATTTTCCATTTCCTTGCGCTGGCCCAGCTTCCAGTGACTCAGATAAAGCCCGTTCAACACCCTGAGTTGATTACCCGCAGCGGTCTGGCGAGCACGCTCGAACATTGCCAGCGCCTCCTTGAAACGGTTGCTGTTGTAGGCGCGAACACCTTCCTCGACCAGCGCAACGGATACCAGGGATTCAATATAGGCAGGGTTGGCCACATCTCCGCTTTTCGACGCTTGGCAGGTCTTTACATAGTTTTCCGTGGGGGGGTCTCGGGTCCAGCCCGGAGCATCCCGAAAATAGGGCAGCGGGGCATGTTTGACACCCTCCATGCGCGAACGGGCCACGGTCTTGCTGACCACCCTGCCTGATTTCAGATCAACCATCGCCAGACAGAAACGGTACATCTCGCGTGCACCCTCGGTTTTGCCCTGCAGATTGATCGGCGTAAAGGTGCCGACGATCAACAGCGGAGCGCGTGCAAGTTCGGTGGCCGACAAGGGTTTGATGTCGAATCTCGGGTGGTTTGCCCGCACCAGTTCCTCGATTTTCAGACCCATTGCTTGCGTGGCTTCCGTCTGGCTGCGCGTGACCCCATCAATCAGCGGATCGATCACAACTATGCGACGGTCGCTGGCTGCGGTTTCTCCCAAATCAGCTTTGGTGAACAGCGTATTCACTGCGGAAAGCACTGCCTCGCCATGCGTCAATACAGTTATCGCCGGCGTTGCGACCGAAGTCGGTGCTGATGTGGAGGCAGCAGGTGCAGACTTGACCGAGACAACCGAGGGCAGAGATTTGCCGTCAGACAAAGGGGCAGGCATGTTGCTCTGGCAGCCGAACAACAGCAGCGCCGATGACAACTTGACCCACATGAAACCGCGGCGAGAGCGATCTATCCATGAATTCATCATCTTTGCCTCCCATAGGCGTCTTTAGGCCAAAGTCTAACAGCTTATTTCAGAATGATTCTCAAAGCTTCCGATGCACTGGCCGGTAGAACGAGGTCCGGGAATGCATGGCTCGTGGTTTGCCTGGACAGCCCAAGCCCAACCGCGCCAGATTTCCCGATCGGAGTATTTATTGAATACGCGCACTCAAATTGGCTAAGCATTCCCGATCGGGAAATGCAGCTTGCACGGGTTCCAAATTTGGTCAATAGTTTCCCGAACGGGAAACTATACAGACCATGACATCCATTCGATCCCCTCAGCAACTTGGCGACGTACTTCGTGCGGCTCGCAAACAGATCGGGCTAACGCAGCCGCGGTTGGCCCTGGCGGCAGGCGTGGGCGTGCGCTTCATTGTTGATCTTGAAGCGGGAAAACCCACCTTACGACTCGAAAATGTCCTGCGGGTCATTGATGCCTTGGGTGGAGAGATCAAGCTGAGCGGATTGCCTTCCGCTGCCGCTGCTGATCAACCTGAGGACAACGACCATGGCGAATGAGCTGGCGGTCTGGCTATTCGCCGATCGCGTCGGCACCCTGGCGCTGGTCGAAGGACAGCTGAATTTTTGCTACGCCCCCGGTTGGCTATCACTGCCGAATGCGGTGGCATTGTCCACCTCGCTGCCATTGCAGGCAGAGCTGTTCGACGATCACAAAACGCGCCCTTTCTTTGCCGGGCTGCTGCCAGAGGGGCGGATGCGCCGCCTGATCGCGCAGCAGTTCCAGGTATCAAACCAGAACGACTTTGCGCTGTTGGACCACATCGGGGGTGAATGCGCCGGGGCGGTGACGTTTCTGGAGCCAGGCCAGGCTTTGCCTGCACCAAGCCTTCCCGACGATGTTCAATGGCTGAGCGATAAGGAAGTTGTCGCTATCCTGGATGAATTGCCGCGCCGACCGATGCTGGCAGGCTTTGACGGCTTGCGGCTTTCATTGGCTGGCGCACAAGACAAATTGCCGGTGGTTTTTGATGGTGCCCGCATTGGCCTGCCGCGCAAAGGCACACCCAGCTCCCACATCTTGAAGCTGGCCATTCATGCTGTTGAAGATAGCGTGACCAACGAGGGTTTCTGCCTGGTACTGGCCGAATCCTTGCAACTCAAACCCGCCAAATCAAAGATTCACATCGTTGAAAATCGCCCATTCTTGCTGGTTGAGCGCTACGACCGGGCCACAGATGCCCAAGGGCGGAGACAGCGCCTTCACCAAGAAGATTTCTGCCAGGCCTTGGGCGTGGCGCCTGAAATGAAATATCAAAACGAGGGCGGACCGGATCTTGCGGAGTGCTTCGGGCTGGTTCGCCGTGTCACGCGCCCGAGTGCGCCGCAGGTGCTGCGCTTGCTGGACTACGTGATTTTCAACGCACTGATCGGCAATCACGATGCGCATGCAAAGAATTTCTCTCTGTTGTACCCGGGCAAGACAGCCGTCCTGGAACCGTTGTACGACACGCTCTCGACAGCGGTGTATCCGACACTGACGCCCAAGATGGCGATGAAAATCGGCAGCAAGTACAAATTCAGCGAAGTCCAGGCGCGACACTGGGATCAGTTTGCAGAAAGCGCAGGGCTTGCCAGGGCACAAACGAAAAAGCGCATTCTGGAGTTGGCGAAATCGCTGCCGCCGACCGCTCGTAAACTCCAGTCCGATCCTGGACGCGGCTTTGCCGGCAACGCAGTGGTTGAACGAATCCTTGCCTTGATTGAACAACGCTGCGCATTGACGACTCGGCGGCTCACCGACCCTGTCGTTGACGATGAGGCAGCGAGCGAGCCGTCCGCTTGACCGACTGGACGGACGCGGGTTCGATTCTCCTTTGCCATCCCGCCACGCGGCAAACTGGATATCCAGCGCACGTTGTTTGCCGCCGAGTACCGCGCGGATAGAGGTCTTCGTCTGAAAGACCCGCCGTTCGACTATTTTGCCCGCCAAGTTTTGGCGCCGGGGCTGCGTAGACTATGCGAGACGACAGCACGGCAGGATGCAACGCGGGATTTCAGCCGTGCTGCCGATCATGCGGATGCACCAGCCAACGGTGCAGCAGCCAGGCGCCGACGCCGCAGGCTGCAAGCAGCACGGCGAGTGGGCGGGCGCTGCCGTCGTGGAGTTGGCTGATGCCGATGCCGGTGAGCGTGGCGAGGCCGAATTGCAGTGCACCCATCAAGGCCGAGGCGGTGCCGGCGCGCTGGCCGAAGGTGGCGAGGGCGCTGGCGCTGGAATTGGGGGCGATGAAGCCGAGGCTGGAGACGTAGAGAAACATGCAGAGCAGGGTCAGCGGCAGGGTGGCGGTATCCGTCATGGTCAGGCCGGCGAGTGCCAGGCCGGCGAGGGCTGGCATCCAGAGCGCGCGGCGCAGCATGCGGGTGGGGGCGATGTTTTTCAAGTTGTGTGCATTGATCTGGCTGGCGGCGATGAAGCCCAGTGCGTTGATGCCGAAGGCCCAGCCGAAGTGTTGCGGTGCAATGCCGCCCAACTGGATCAGCACGAACGGCGAGCCGGCGATGTAGGCGAACATGCCGGCCATCGCCAGGCCGCCGCTCAGCGTGTAGCCGAGGAAGGCGCGGCTGCTGAACAGGCTGGCATAGTCGCTGGCGATACGTTGTGCGTTGAGCGGTGGTTCGTGGCGGGTGCTGTGGCTTTCCTGCAAACCCAGGCGAATCGCCAGCAGACAGGCCAGCGCGAAGGCAAACAAGAGAAAGAAGATGGCGCGCCAGCCGACCAGGGTGACGACCCAGCCGCCGATGATTGGGGCGAGGATCGGCGCCAGGCCCATGACCAGGATCAGCGTCGAAAAGGCGCGGGCCGACTCGCGTGCGCTGCAACGGTCGCGTACCACGGCGCGTGCGATGACCATGCCGGCGGAACCGCCCAGCGCCTGCCACACGCGCCAGACGGTGAGGGCGGTGATGTCGTCGGTCAACGCGCAGCCGAGCGAGGCCAGCGCAAACAGGGCCAGTCCGGCGTAAAGCGGCGGCTTGCGGCCGAAGCGGTCGGACAGCGGTCCCCAGACAAGTTGCCCGCAGGCCATGCCGATGAAGAAGCCGGCCAAGGTCAGTTCGGCGCTGCCGGCAGTGGCGGACAGGTTCTGCTCGATAGCGGCGAAAGCCGGCAGATACATGTCGATGGAAAGCGGCCCGATGGCGGTGAGTGCGCCCAGAATCAACAACCAGCCGGGAAAGCGCCCGGCATCCAGGCCGGAACCGAGGTTCACGCGATGGCTTTCAATGGCGATCCTACCTGGCAGCAGAGCATGCTGATGGCGCCGTATTCGGTGCGGTGGTTGAACAATTCGAGGTTTTCGTCGGCTGTTTGCTGCGCGGCGATGTAGAGCAGCGGCCAGTAATGTTCCGGCGTGGGTACGGCGAGTTTGGCGTCGTCGTCGGCGAGGTCGAACAGGGCGGCGTGATCGTGCTCCAGCAGACATTGTTGAATGCGGGCGTTGAAGCGAGTCGCCCAGTCGTATGCGGCTTCCGGCTGCTGCCAGTTGATCCGGCGCAGGTTATGCACGATGTTGCCGCTGCCCAGGATCAGCACGCCCAGATCGCGCAGCAGGCGCAGCTTTGTCGCCAATTCGTAGTGTTCGACGGCGGATTTCCCAATCGCCAGGCTGAGTTGCAGCACCGGGATGTCGGCTGCCGGAAACAGATGTGTCAACACCGACCAGGCGCCGTGATCGAGACCCCATTCGTGATCCAGCGTCACTTTTTCCGGCGCCAGCAGGGCGGCTATCGCGGTCGCCAGTTCTGGATCGCCTGGCGCGGGATACTGGAATTCATTCAGCGCGGCTGGAAAGCCGGCGAAATCATGCAGGGTTTGCGGCTGCGCCATGGCGGTGACGGCGATGCCGCGCGTCAACCAGTGCGCCGAGATCACCAGCACCGCGCGCGGACGTGGCAGATCGATGAGTTGGTCGCGCCAGGCTTGGCTGTTGGCGTTGACTGACAACGCGTTGATCGGGTTGCCGTGGCCGATAAACAGAGCGGGGAAGATGGGCATACGAGCCTCAATTCACGCCGCGAGCCTCTTCCGGTTTGCTCTTCAGGCGCTGCAATCGGATGACTTCCGGCAGGCCGCGCAGGGCGCGCATCAGGCGGGCAAGATGCAGCCGGTTTTGCACGCTGACGGTGAAGTAGAGGCTGGAATAGGGGCTGGCTTCTTCTGCCATGTGGACGTTGTCGATGTCGGAGCCTTCGTCGGCGATGGCTGCCGCCACTTTGGCGAGTACACCGCGCTGGTTGGCGACGATGATGCGGATGCCGACGTCGAACAGTTTGTCGAGTTCGGCGGACCAGGCGACATCGACCCATTTTTCCGGGTCGTCGCGGTAATGCCGGACTTGCGAGCAATCGTGGGTGTGGATGACCAGGCCCTGATCTTTCTTGATCTGGCCGATGATCGGATCACCCGGAATCGGCCGGCAGCATTTGCCCAGTCGCACGACGATGCCTTCGGCGCCATGAATCAGCATCGGGCCGGTCTGGTTGCGGGCGATGGCGTCCTGATCCTTGGTCAACAACTGGCGCGCAACGACAAAGGCGAGCCTTTTACCGAGGCCGATGTCGGCCAGCGTGTCGCTGCGGCTACGACCGCCTTCCTTCTGGTAACGCTCCCACTGGCTATCGCTGGCGCTGTCGTTGCCCAGTGCGGAAATGGCCTGATTCAGCAACTTCTCGCCGAGTTGTTCGGATTCGTGCCGATGCGTATTTTTCAAGGCACTGCGAATGTGCGCGCGGGCTTTTCCGGTGTGGGCGAAATGGGCCCAGGCCGGATTCGGGCGGGCCGATTCGGAGGTCAGAATCTCGACCCGGTCGCCGTTTTTCAGCGGTGTGGAGAGCGGCATGAATTCGCCGTTGATCTTGGTGCCGACGCAATGGTTGCCGACGTCGGTGTGCACGTTGTAGGCGAAATCAACGGCGGTGGCGCCACGCGTCAGCGCGACGATGCGGCCTTTCGGGGTGAAGACATAGACTTCGTCGGGGAACAGGTCGACCTTGATGTGCTCCAGGAATTCCGCCGAGTCTCGGCTGTCGGCCTGGATGTCGAGCAGACTCTGCATCCATTGATGGGTCTTGAACTGCACTTCGGAGATGGTGGTGTCGCCGGTTTTGTAGAGCCAGTGCGAAGCAACGCCGGCTTCCGCGATGCGGTGCATTTCCTGCGTCCTGATCTGCACTTCGACCGGCGCACCGAACGGTCCGAACAAGGTGGTATGCAGCGACTGGTAGCCATTCGGCTTTGGAATCGCGATGTAGTCCTTGAACTTGCCGGGAATGGGTTTGTAGAGCGAATGCAGCGCGCCCAGCGTCAGATAACAGTCGCGCGCTTGCTCGACCACGATGCGGAAACCATAGATGTCGAACACTTCGGAAAAAGCCAGGTGCTTTTCCTGCATCTTGCGATAGATGCTGTACAGGTGCTTTTCGCGGCCACGGATCTGGGCGGCAATCTTGCATTCATTCAGCTTGGCCGAGATCGCGGTCTTGATCTTGTCGACCACTTCCTTGCGATTGCCGCGCGCCGATTTCACCGCCTTCTCCAGCACCTTGAAGCGATTCGGATGCAGATGAACGAAGGCGATGTCTTCCAGTTCCTGATAGACCTTGTTGAGGCCGAGCCGATTGGCGATCGGTGCGTAGATTTCGAGGGTTTCCTGCGCGATGCGGCTGACTTTTTCCGGCTGCATCGCTTCCAGCGTGCGCATGTTGTGCAGCCGGTCGGCCAGCTTGATCAAAATGACGCGGACATCGCGCGCCATGGCCAGCAGCATCTTGCGGAAGTTTTCCGCCTGCGCCTGTGCCTTGTCCTCGAACTGGATCTTGTCCAGCTTGGTGACGCCATCGACCAGCTGCGCCACGGGTTTGCCGAATTCGTTGGCGATGTCTTCCGAGCTGATGCCGGTGTCTTCGACCACATCGTGCAACAGGGCGGCGATCAGGGTTTGTGCATCGAGATGCCAGCTGGCGAGAATCTCGGCTACCGCCAGCGGATGCGTGATGTATGGGGCGCCGCCCTTGCGGAACTGGCCTTCGTGCGCTACGGCAGAGTAGTTATAGGCACGAAGAAAGGCTTCTTGGTCGGCCTCGCTGAGGTAAGCCGCTGCCTCCGGCAGGATGGCGAGCGGATCAGCGGGCGGCATCAGGCTGCCTACGTAGGCAAGATTCAGAACGGACCTTTTTTCAGGATTTCAATGCCGGTCAGGCCTTCAGCGATTTCACGCAATGCGAGGACTGCCGGTTTGTCTTTTTCCGGATCGACGCGCGGGGTCGATCCGGTGGAAATTTGACGCGCGCGAAAGGCGGCGACCAGAGTCATTTCGAAACGATTCGGGATGTGCTTGATACAGTCGTCAACGGTAACGCGGGCCATATGGATACCTTCAGGTAAGCGGAGTGTGAAAGGATGAAACGTCGGCAGATTTTAAACGAGGCGGAGGCGAAACCCTATAATCAGCGCCCATTTGAATCAGCCCTTGTACAGGAAAAATCATGCCTTCCTTCGATATTGTGTCCGAACTGGACAAACCGGAAATCAAGAACGCCGTTGAGCAAGCCAACAAGGAAGTCGCCAATCGCTTCGATTTCAAAGGCTCGGACGCTCGCATCGAGCAGGCCGAACTGGTCTTGACGCTCTATGCCGATGACGATTTCAAGGTCGATCAGGTGCAGGAAGTGCTGAACGGCAAATTGATCAAACGCGGTGTCGACATCCGCTGCATGGAATTGGGCAAAAGCGAAAAAGTATCCGGCAACAAGGTCAAGCGCACGGCGACGCTGAAAAGCGGCCTGGAAACCGAGTTGAGCAAGAAGATCGTGCGCCTGCTGAAAGATTCCAAAATGAAGGTCAACGCCAGCATCCAGGGTGAAAGCGTGCGCGTCACCGGCGCCAAACGCGACATCTTGCAGGACGCCATCGCGCTGGTGCGCAAGAGCATCACCGACTTCCCGCTGCAGTACCAGAATTTCCGCGATTGACGCAGCCGGTTTGCGCCGCTTGTGTTGACGCGAGAGAGTCCGCAAAAACAAACACTTGGATTGCTCGTGCGCACTCTATATAATGCGCGGCTTTTCCGGTTTTGGCGGCCTTTCTGGCCTCCAACAGGCTCAGAGGACAGCAATAACATGGTCACCATTCGTCTTGCCCGCGGCGGCTCCAAGAAGCGCCCTTTCTACAACATCGTCGTGGCTGATTCCCGCGATCGTCGTGACGGTCGTTTCATCGAGCGCATCGGCTTCTACAACCCGGTCGCTTCCGGCAACTCCGAAACCCTGCGCCTCAATCACGAGCGCCTGGCTTACTGGAAAGGCGTCGGCGCACAAACTTCCGACACCGTTGCCAGGATCGTGCGCAATGGCGCAACTGCCGCAGCCTGAAGATCTGGTTGTCATGGGGCGGGTTGCCGCCCCGTATGCAGTGAGTGGATGGCTGAAGATTCAGCCGTTTACCGAGTCGGTCGACAGCCTGCTGGATTACCCGCTGTGGCATGTCGGCAAGAACGGCAAATGGCGTGCCTGCGAATTGCTTGAAGGCAAGGTGCATGGTCAGACGTTGCTGGTTTCGCTGCAAGGCATCAGTGATCGCAATGTCGCCGAAGCCATGCAGGGATTTGAAATTGCGGTGTCGCGGGCTGAGCTGCCGCCGCCGGCGGCAGACGAGTATTACTGGGACCAGTTGACCGGCCTGGACGTCGTCAATCTGCAAGGCGAATCGTTGGGCAAGGTGGTTGGTATTCTGGAAACCGGCGCGCATGAAGTGCTGAAGATTCAGGATGAGCACGACGGAAAAACGTTTGAACGGCTGATTCCGTTTGTCGGTGCGTTG
The DNA here is from genome assembly GCA_038215555.1 of Burkholderiales bacterium. Taxonomy (GTDB): domain Bacteria; phylum Pseudomonadota; class Gammaproteobacteria; order Burkholderiales; family Thiobacillaceae; genus PFJX01. The sequence goes on from JBBQQT010000039.1 coordinate 20,736, forward strand.
GTTCAGTCGGTTGATTTGGCCGGCAAGCGCATCGTGGTCGATTGGGGACTGGATTATTAAGCCGGGTTTCAAGTTGGGCGTGGCTCCTCGGGCGTGGCTCCATGGAACCTGAGTACCATGTGGTAACTCTGTTTTCCGAGATGTTTGCTGCACTGACCGAGTTTGGCGTCAGTGGCAGAGCGGTGAAGCAGAAGTTGTGCAGTGTGAAATTCTGGAATCCGCGCGACTTCACGCAGGACAACTATCACACTGTCGATGACCGGCCGTTTGGTGGTGGTCCCGGCATGGTGATGTTGGTGGAGCCGCTGGATCTGGCCTTGACGGCGGCAAAGGCTACGTTGTGGCGGCAAGGCGTTGTTTCGCCACGCATGATTTACCTGTCGCCGCAAGGACGCAGGCTGGATCAGGCGCTGGTACTGGAATTGGTGCAGGAACCGGCGTTGGTATTGTTGGCCGGGCGGTATGAAGGGATTGACGAGCGTTTGTTTGCGCGGCACTCGATCGAGGAGGTATCTCTCGGTGATTACGTGCTCTCGGGCGGTGAGTTGCCGGCGATGGTGCTGCTTGATGCGGTGATTCGGCAGATCCCCGGTGCGCTTGGGCATGCCGAGTCGGCAAACGAAGATTCTTTCGCCGATGGTCTGCTGGATTGTCCGCATTACACGCGGCCGGAAGCGTACCTCGGGTTGAAGTCGCCGCCGGTCTTGCGCGGCGGCAATCATGCCGAAGTGTCGCGCTGGCGTTTGCGCGAGGCGTTGAAGAGAACGTCGCTGCGGCGACCTGATTTGCTGGAACAGCGGAAGATGAGCCCGCTGGAAATTGAATTGCTCGGTGAAATTCGCCGGGAAGCCGATCCGGAGTGATCCGGGTCTTTTAGAAATGGCGGCATGTTTCCGGGGCGTCGTGCCATGAAACCTATACCGCCTACTTTCGTGTCAGGAAACGAAGATGAACATTATTGAACAGATCGAAAACGAAGAAATTGCCCGCCTGTCGGTCGGCAAGGTGCTGCCGCCGTTTGCCCCCGGCGATACCGTTGTGGTGCAAGTGAAGGTCAAGGAAGGCAACCGCGAGCGTCTGCAGGCTTACGAAGGCGTGGTCATCGCCAAGCGTAACCGCGGCCTCAACTCCGCTTTTACCGTGCGCAAGATTTCTGCCGGTGAAGGCGTCGAGCGTACCTTCCAGACCTACTCACCGCTGCTGGCTTCGGTTGAAGTCAAGCGTCGCGGCGATGTGCGTCGCGCCAAGCTGTACTACCTGCGTCAGCGCTCCGGCAAGTCGGCGCGGATCAAGGAAAAGCTCGACCACCACAAGCGCGCTGCCAAGGCCTGATCGCCTTCGTTGCCGCGAAAAAGCCGCCCTGCTCGGGCGGCTTTTTTATGTCTGAAATCTTTGCAAGGTAACCGATCAGTAGATCAGGTTCAGCATCAACATCATTACCGCCAGGAAGCATATCGCTGAAAGAACTGATCAGGCCGAGCAGCACCAGTGATGCTCACTGCCGCCACATCAACGCCGACGATCTCGCCATGAAAGCTAGCCGGACGGATTCAAGTATTTCAGATGGCTGCCGCAACCCCGTGCGCAATCCGAAGCGCCAAATCCCGGCACCGGAATGACGCCGCTCGTTGCTTGATTCAGGCTGCACTCGTCCGTCTCGGAGCGCATCACCGCCATTACGCTGACGCCGGGCGCGGCGAGCAAATAGTCGATATGCCAGCGCAAGGTCTTCTCGCGCCTCAGATGGCGAGCAACGCGGGCTTCGAAATTGCGCTTGGCCGAACCGGTGTAGACGTAATCCCCGGCGGCAAAATCAAACACACCGAAGCGGCCGATTTGCAGCCGCAAAGGTTGGCTCAGAAGGATGCGGAGTTGGTAGGTGCGGGGCAAAGCATCTTTCGTAACGGATTCGTTCGAGCGAGTAGGGCGGAAAAGCGGCTTTATCGCGCCTTCCGCCGAATGTGCTCCTGTCTGTTTCGTGGCTCAGTGCTGGTCAATCTTTTCCTGCAACCAGAACTTGATCAGCGATTGGCAGGGCACGTCGCGTGAGTTGGCAGCAGCCTTGAGGGTTTCCAGCAGGTGCAGAGGTAGGCGCAGGGAAATAGTTTTTGTGGTGGGCTTGAGGTTGAGCATGATGGCTTTGGCTGCATTGTTCAAATTCACGTGGTCGCTGTTGTCGTGGCTTTCCCAGAACGTGCGTTCCTCGGCTTCGGTGGCGAAGTTTGGGATGGTGTTCTAAACCGCTTGTTCATGGATCGTCCTTTCCTTCCGGTGCATGTCTTGCGCCGATGTCACCCTCCCGCGCCGATGTCACCCGGATCAACTTGCCTGCTTCACGCATCGTGAAGGTGATGTGCAACTGGCGACCATCGTGCGTCAGCGGCTGATCGGCTTGTACCGAATCCGTTTCGGTTTCGCGCCTTCCTCGCCCAGGCGTTTGCGTTTATCCGCTTCGTATTCCTGGTAGTTGCCGGCGAAGAAGTTCCAGTGCGAGTCGCCTTCGCAGGCGAGGATGTGGGTGGCGATGCGGTCGAGGAACCAGCGGTCGTGCGAGATGACCAGGACGCAGCCGGCGAATTCGAGCAGGGCGTCTTCCAGAGCGCGCAGGGTTTCCACGTCGAGGTCGTTGGAGGGTTCGTCGAGCAGCAGGACGTTGCCGCCCTGGATCAACGTTTTCGCCAGGTGCAGGCGACCGCGTTCGCCGCCGGACAGGTTGCCGACCGTCTTGCCCTGGTCGCCGCCCTTGAAGTTGAAGCGGCCCAGATAGGCGCGGGCGGGCATTTCGAAGCGGCCAACGGTGAGGATGTCGGCGCCGTTGGCGACGGCGTCGAACACGGTCTTGTTGTCTTCCAGGCCTTCGCGCGACTGGTCGACCGAGGCGACTTTGACCGTCGTGCCGATGTCGATGCTGCCGCTGTCCGGATGCTCTTTGCCCTGGATCATGCGGAACAGTGTCGATTTTCCGGCGCCGTTGGGGCCGATGATGCCGACGATGGCGCCGGGCGGGATGCTGAACGATAGGTCGTCGATCAGCAGGCGGTCGCCGAAAGCTTTGCTGACGCCGTTGAATTCGATCACTTTGTCGCCCAGGCGCTCGCCCGGCGGGATGAAGATTTCCTGAGTTTCGTTGCGCTTCTGGTATTCGACCGAGTTCATTTCCTCGAAGCGAGCCAGACGCGACTTGGACTTGGCCTGACGCACC
>JBBQQT010000040.1:0-23747 GCA_038215555.1 Burkholderiales bacterium
CCTCACAGATCGCTTGCTCCATCGGCGGCAACGTGGCGGAAAACTCCGGCGGCGTGCATTGCCTGAAATATGGCCTGACGGTGCACAACCTGCTGGCGTTGAAGGTGTTGACTATCGACGGCGAATTGCTGGAAATCGGCGCGGCGGACAACCCTGGCGCGCTCGACCGCCCCGGCTATGACTTGCTGGCGCTGATGACCGGTTCGGAAGGGCTGCTCGGCATCGTCGTCGAAGTCACCGTCAAACTGCTGGTCAAGCCGGAACGCGCGCAAGTGGTTTTGGCGGCGTTCGCTTCGGTGGAAACCGCCGGCGCGGCGGTGGCGAAAATCATCGGCGCGGGCTTGCTGCCGGCCGGTCTGGAAATGATGGACAACCTGTCGATCCGCGCGGCGGAAGACTTCGTCCACGCCGGTTATCCAGTTGATGCGGCGGCCATCCTGTTGTGCGAACTGGATGGCTCCAACGCCGAAGTCTCGGAACAGATTCTGGCTGTGCGCGAAGTCTTGCTCAGCGCCGGCGCAACCGAAGTGCGCACGGCGGAAGACGACGCCCAGCGAATGAAATTCTGGGCCGGCCGCAAGGGCGCGTTCCCCGCCGTCGGCCGTATTTCGCCGGATTACTACTGCATGGACGGCACCATTCCCCGCCAGCATCTGGCGCGTGTGCTCGGCCGCATCGGCGAACTCTCCGAGCAATACGGCCTGCGTGTCGCCAACGTGTTCCATGCCGGCGACGGCAACCTGCACCCGCTGATCCTGTTCGATGCCAACCAGCCGGATGAATTGCACCGCGCTGAAGCCTTCGGTACCGACATCTTGAAACTGTGCGTCGAAGTCGGCGGCACGGTCACCGGCGAGCACGGTGTCGGTGTGGAAAAACTGGACGCGGCATGCAGCCAGTTCACGCCAGAAGAACTCAGTCAGTTTCACGCCATCAAAGCCGCGTTTGATCCCGATGGCCTGCTCAACCCCGGCAAAGCCGTGCCGACCTTGCACCGCTGCGCCGAAATGGGCCGCATGCATGTGCATGGGGGCGCGCTGCCGTTTCCTGAACTGCCGAGGTTTTGATGGCTGACACCGATTTGAATAGCCAGTTGGTTGAGCAGGTTCGCGCGGCGGCGGTTAATGCGACGCCGCTATGCATCGTCGGCGGCGGCAGCAAAGCCTTCTACGGCCGCGCTTGCGCTGGCGATCCGCTGGACGTCTCCGGCCATCGCGGCATCGTCGCCTATGAACCGACCGAACTGGTGATCACCGCCCGCGCCGGCACGCCGCTGGCGGAGATCGAGGGAGTGTTGGCAGCCAACAACCAGATGCTGCCGTTCGAGCCGCCGCATTTCTCTGAAAAAACCACCCTCGGCGGCATGGTCGCCGCCGGCCTGTCCGGTCCGCGCCGGCCCTGGGGCGGCTCGGTGCGCGATGCGGTGCTCGGCGTCAAATTGCTGAATGGGCGCGGCGAAGTTTTACGCCTGGGCGGCCAGGTGATGAAGAACGTCGCCGGCTACGATGTTTCGCGGTTGATGGTTGGCGCCTTGGGCACGCTGGGTGTGCTGCTGGAAGTGTCGGTGAAAGTGTTGCCGCGTCCGGCCTGTGAACGCACGCTGAGGTTTGATTCAGCGGCAAAACCATCACGCCTCGCCGAAATGCCGATCAGCGCCAGCCTGGAACTCGACGGCCGCTTGTATCTGCGCCTGTCGGCCAGTTCGCGTTGCGTTGAAATGGCCGCCGACACCCTCGGAGGCGAGGCCGCCGACCCGGCAATCTGGACCGCCGTGCGAGATCAGACACTGCCCTTCTTCCAGAGCGAACTGCCGCTGTGGCGGATTTCGCTGCCGCCCGCCGCACCGGCGCTGAATTTGCTCGGCAACGAATTGATCGAATGGTCTGGTGCGCAGCGCTGGCTTGTTTCGGATCTTCCCGCCCAAACGATCCGGCAACGCGTCGGCGCGCTGGGTGGCCACGCCACGCTGTTTCGCAATCACGCCGCCACGGATTCCGTGTTTCAGCCGCTGGCCCCCGCCATGCTGGCGCTGCACCAGCGCATCAAACACGCGCTCGACCCGCACGCCGTTTTCAATCGCGGCCGTCTGTACCCGGAGTTGTAATGCAAACCACGCTCGCCGACTTCATCCGCGACACCGAGCAAGGCCAGGAAGCTGAAGCGATTCTGCGTTCCTGCGTGCATTGCGGTTTCTGCAACGCCACCTGCCCGACTTATCAACTGCTCGGCGACGAACTGGACGGCCCACGCGGACGCATCTACTTGATGAAGCAGATGTTCGAAGGCCAGCCGGTCACCGCCGTGACGCGTTTGCATCTGGACCGCTGCCTGACCTGCCGCAATTGCGAAACCACCTGTCCATCCGGCGTGCAATATGGCCGTTTGATCGACATCGGCCGCGACGTCATCGAACGCCTCAGCCCGCGCCCAGTGGCGGAACGTCTGTTGCGGACGGGATTGCGCAAAGGACTGCAATCGCCTGCGCTGTTCGGCTCGATGCTGAAACTCGGGCAAAGCGTGCGCGGCTGGTTGCCGTCAACGTTGCGCGAACATTTACCGCCCGCAACCTCCAACTCCGTCACTCCGGCCTTCGCCGGAGTGACGGACAAAATACCCAAGCGCCGCATGCTGGTGCTGGAAGGTTGCGTGCAACCGGCGATGGCGCCGGAAACCAACGCCGCCGCCAAACGCGTGCTCGCCCGCCTGGGTATCAACCTGGTCGCGGCACCCAATGCCGGTTGCTGCGGCGCCATCGACCAGCACTTGGCCGCGCCCGAAGCCGCCAAGGCCGCGATGCGGCGCAATATCGATGCCTGGTGGCCGTTCATTCAAAACGGCTGCGAAGCCATCGTGATGACCGCCAGCGGCTGCGGCAGTACGGTGAAGGACTACGGCCATCATTTGCGCCACGACCCGGTCTACGCCGAAAAAGCCGCGCGGGTTTCAGGCCTGACCCGCGATTTATCAGAAGTGCTGTGCGATGAAGACTTGTCCGCCCTGAAGCCCGCTGCGCCGAAACGCATCGTCTTCCACCCGCCGTGCAGCCTTCAACATGGACAAAAGATACGCGGCGTGATCGAGAGCATCCTCAGCCGCACCGGCTTCGAACTGCTGCCAGTCGATGAATCGCATCTCTGCTGCGGCTCCGCCGGCACCTATTCGGTGCTGCAACCCGAACTCTCCGGCCAGTTGCGGGCGCGCAAATTGTCCAATCTGCAGGCGCGCGGACCGGAACTGATCGCCAGCGCCAACATCGGCTGCCAGACCCACCTCGCCGCCGCCAGCAACGTGCCGGTGGTGCACTGGATTTCCTTGCTCGATCAGGACTGACTGGCTACTTGCAGCGGCGTTGCGCCGTATGATCGCCGACTTTGCTTCCGGCCCCCCCCATGCAGCGACTGATCCTTCCCGCCAGCGGCGCCTGGCTCCTGTTCATGCTCATCGCCGTCGCCAGCGGCGCCTTGCGCGAAACGCTGCTGACGCCGCTTCTTGGCGAACACAGCGCGCAGCAGATCGGCACCGTGTTCGTCTGCGGCTTGATCGGCGTCACCATCTGGCGCTTTGTCAGGCGTCTTCGCCCATCTCCCGGCCAGGCTCTGGCGCTGGGTCTGGGCTGGGTGGCGATGACCCTGCTGTTCGAGTTCGGCGTGTTCCATTTCATCCTTGGCCACCCGCTCTCAGAGATGCTGGCCGAGTACAACCTGGCCGCCGGACGTTTGTGGCCGCTGGTGCTGCTCACCGAGTTGCTCACGCCCTGGCTGGCAACCCGGAAATGGCGGCAATCCGCTGCGGCACAAAATTTCGCTGCACAAAACTTCGCTGCACAAGACTTCGCTGCAAAACCCACCGAAGAAAAACATGCCGCCAAATTACCGGAGCCGTTTCGCCGCAACATCGACAAGGAGGAAATCGCCGCGCTGCCACTGCACCAATACACAGGTGAAATCAGTCTGGTGAATACACCGGCCGCGCTGGCTGCCGCGATGCAGGACATCCGGCGGGAGTCCGTCGTCGGCTTCGATACCGAGACCCGCCCGGCATTCAGGAAAGGCGAAAGCTACCTGCCTTGTCTGGTTCAGATCGCCACCGCGTGCCGGGTGTATCTGCTGCAACTGGAGCAACTCGATTGTTCGCGCGAGGTGGCAGAAATCATGCGCAACCCGCACCTGATCAAGACCGGCGTCGCGATTGCCGGCGATGTTGGACAACTCAAGCGTCTGTTTCCGTTCGACGCCGCCGCGGTAGTTGATCTCGGCCACATCGCCAAGCGACACGGCAATTCACAAACCGGGTTGCGCAATCTGGTCGCGCTGTTTCTCGGCTGGCGGATGTCCAAGGGCGCGAAGACGACGAACTGGTCAACGCCGCAGTTGAGCCCGACCCAAATCGGCTACGCCGCCACCGACGCCTGGGCCAGTCGCGAGCTGTATCTGTGTTTCGAGAAACTGGACCTGTTGGAAAAATCGGGCGGCTGAATTACTTGCGCTATGAATCAAGCATCAGAATGTTCTGATGCGGCAATTCAGTTTGGATGAGACGCAAAAACCGACGCAAAAACCGGCACAAACCCAGCCGGAGCTTATCTCCATGCTCCACCGGGCAAGACAGCGACCCGGAGTGCAATTCTTCAGACTCAGCCTTCAGACTCAGCCGAATTGTTCCTGCAACGCCGCCAGTTGCTGATCGAGTGAGTGCATCACTGCCGATTCCCCTAACTGCTTCGCCATCTCCAGTTGTGTCAACAGAATCGAGCGCCATTCGGAATAGTGATAGCTGTCCCGCTCAAGCAGCGGTTGAAGCATCGTCTTTGCCCGTTCGATATCGCCCTGCCGGGCGGCGATGCGCGCCAGGCCAGCTTTGGCGAACAGATAATCCGGGTCGATTTCAAGCGTGTGTTGCAGCAGAGCTTGGATGGCCGATTCCGGATGCCCCATCGCCTCCTTGATGCCCGCCAGATTGTTGAACAGCAGCGGCACCTCTGGATGTCCGGCAATCAAGTCCACCAGAATATCCACCCATTCGCTGAATTTCTTCTGTGCCTTCAAGGCTGAAACCTGATCAATCCGGGCAAGTGATTCCGCCGGCAAGTCGAGCGGCGACGGCTCGGCATGAATTTGCATGACCATTAAGCGCACCTCGCGCACTTGGCCTTGCAGCGCATGGTCACCAGACTACCGGCCAGCAGCAGTCTCGCCTCGACCAGATCGCGATGCAGCTCGGTGCGCACGTTGTCCGGACCGCAGGGCAGCGCAAGCAGGTCGATCAGGCGCTGTCTTGCCTCGGCATCTCCCGACTTGGCTCGCCATTTCAACATGGAAAACGCCACAAAACGCCCAATCTGGCCACCGAGCTGGGCGATGACAGTCAGGTAGTCGGCATGCGCATCACAGGTCTGCAAATGTGCATCGTATTGCGATTCGCCGTCCTTGCCACGCTGCTTCGCGCTCTGTTTCGAAATCACCCTGAGGCGATCAAACCAGGCGGTTGTGAACCCTGCACCAGTCTGGTTCAACTCGATATCGGGCGCTTCACTCTGTTCCGGATGCACCATGTTGAGTTCGATCTGGCCGATGAATGGGCGAAGCTCCGGCAGACCGTCCGCCGCTGCCGAAAATCGTTGGCTGGCGGCGCGCTGATCGCCCAGCCGAAGCGCGGCGATGCCGCCGGCCAGATCAAATTTCCCCGATCTTTCGGCTTCATCCATGCCTGACCAGAAATCCGCCTCCACCACTTCGCGCCAGGCGGCATCGGCGCCAGCCCAATCGCCCAGGACCAGCAACGCGCTCACTTTGCCCAATGCATCCTCAGCGCGGGGCCGCCGGCGTCGCCTTGAGTGCATCCGCGAGTCCAGCGACAGCATCACGCCCGCCCTTCCAAAGCCGCAAACGGACAACATGCTCGAGTGCGAACAGATTGCCCGGACTACGATGCCAGCCGGTTTCAAAGCGGTGCAGCGCGCCGGCAACATCGCCAAGGTGGAAGCAAATCAACGCGGCGTTGTTCAACAGCATCACGTTATCGAAACCCTCCAGCTCAACCAACGCCTGATCGAAGCGTCCAACCGCCATCAGCAGCCGGACAGTATCGTTGGCAAGCGCTTCGTCAAAACGCAAAACGCCCAACGGCGTTGTGAAGTCATCGTGTGTTTTCACCGCCTCGTTCAACAACACATTCAACCGATCCCGCGCATGCAAAGCCAACGCGTAATAACCTGCGTCCGCCGAATCTTCAGACAACGCTTGCCAGGCAGGCTGACTGTTCCGCGATGCGCGCGTCCAATCCCAGGCCCGCGCAACCACCCCGTGTGGATCATCGATCATGCCGGCGATTTCCCAGGCCAGACCGTAGAGCGGCTTGAAATCGGGATGTTTCGCCTTGATGACATCAAGTCGATCAAGCGCCTCTTCAACCTTGCCCGCGCTAGCCAGGCGCAGTAAAGCATCGAGTTGGGCGGATTCGACAAGCGGGGGAGATTTACGCGTGGGTTTCTTTTTCCTGATCCGGATCAGGAGTTTCAAATCCCGGGTATTTCACCATCCGGGGTGGCGGGTGGTCTTGAGCATTTCAACCTGGAAAAGGATGTTGAATCCCTGAACGATGTTGAACTCGAAAAAATTCAGACGAAGCTCAATAGCCTGATTCAACCTGGAAATCTCAGTTGAGAGGTGTTCGAGTGTGCGGTTTTGTGGCTGACTGGCAAGGCGCGACGACGCGGCAGGCCGGGCCTGCCAAGGAGGATCAACGCGGCTTTGCAGCCACAGCAGCCACAAAACCGTGCAATCGGGCACGTAGCGGGCTCGCCCAAATGGTGAGCATGATCGAAGGCAATAAAGTCAGCCTACATGCGACTTCACGAGGGCTGAGCGTCGCCGCCACGTTCTTCGGCCCCGCTGGCGGGCCGACTTGGAGTGAAGTCTTCTTATCCACCCTTATTCACGCTTATCCACCCTCCCCCTATCTCCCCACCTTCAAGCCTGATCAAGCCGGCGCTGAACTGCGGATCAGGTAGTCGAACGCCGACAAACTGGCTTTGGCGCCTTCGCTCATCGCGATGATGATCTGCTTGTACGGCACCGTGGTGCAGTCGCCCGCAGCCAGAATGCCGGGCAGGTTGGTCTGACACTTGGCGTCGATTTCAATTTCGCCGAAGCGCGACAAGTTGACCACGCCCTTGAGAAAATCTGTATTCGGCAACAGACCGATCTGCACGAAGACGCCTTCCAGCGCGACATGCTGACTCTGCCCGGCGCTTTGGCCATCACTCCGGTCGGTGTAGCTCAAGCCGTTGACCTTGCCAGCAGCGCCAGTCACTTCGGTGGTCTGCGCGCTCTTGATCACGGTGACGTTGGGCAGGCTGTACAGCTTGTTCTGCAACACCGCGTCGGCGCGCAGCGTATCGCCGAATTCAAGCAGCGTGACATGACCGACGATGCCGGCCAGGTCGATCGCCGCTTCGACGCCGGAGTTGCCGCCACCCACGACTGCGACGTGCTTGCCTTTGAACAGCGGGCCATCGCAGTGCGGGCAGTAAGCCACACCCTTGCCGCGATATTCCAGCTCGCCCGGCACATTGAGCTCGCGCCAGCGCGCGCCGGTGGCGAGGATGATGCTTTTCGATTTCATCACCGCGCCGTTGGCCAGACGCACTTCATGCAGGCCGCCCGCCGTGCCCGGAATCAGGGCTTCGACGCGTTGCAGATTCATGATGTCGACGTCGTATTGCTTGACGTGTTCTTCCAGCGCGCGGCCAAGCTTGGGGCCGTCGGTTTGCGGCACGGAAATCAGGTTTTCGATCGCCATGGTGTCCATCACCTGGCCGCCGAAACGCTCGGCCAGAATGCCGGTGCGGATGCCCTTGCGCGCCGCGTAGATCGCCGCCGCCGCGCCGGCTGGTCCACCGCCGACCACCAGCACGTCGAACGGCGCCTTTTCCGCCAGCTTGGCGGCATCGCGCGCCGCCGCGCCGGTGTCGAGGCGGGCCAGGATTTGTTCGATGCTCATGCGACCGTCATCGAACGGCTCGCCATTCAGCCAGACGCTGGGCACCGCCATGATCTGGCGCGTATTCACCTCATCCTGATACAGCGCGCCGTCGATCATGACATGCTGCACATTCGGGTTCAGCGCGGCCAGCGTGTTGAGCGCCTGCACCACGTCCGGGCAGTTGTGGCAGGACAGGGAAATGTAGGTTTCGAAGCGGTAATTGCCTTGGATGGACTTGGCTTGTTCGATCTTGTCTTCGTCGATCTTCGGCGCGTAGCCGCTGGCCTGCAGCAGCGCCAGGATCAACGAGGTGAATTCATGGCCCATCGGCAAGCCGGCGAAACGGATGCGCGCGGGTTCATTGACCCGGCCAACGCTGAAAGACGGACGACGCGCATCGTTGCCGTTCTCCAACAGCGAAACCTTGTCCGACAAGCTGGCAATCTCTTCCAGCAGGCCGCGCATCTCAGCGGATTTCGGGCCGTCGTCGAGTGAGGCGACCAGTTCGATCGGATCGACCAGCTTTTCCAGATAAGCCTTGAGTTGGGTCTTGATATTGGTGTCGAGCATGGTGTTTTTCCTGAATCAGTGAGCAATACGAAGGCTTCTGCGGATTTACATGCAGACGACTTGGTGTTGCGAACTGGGGGTTGGCCGTCATTCCGGCGAATGCCGGAATCCAGGGTTAGGCTGCCTGGACCCCGGCATTCGCCGGGGTGACGTTTTCTTTATAGGCGGCTTAGATCTTGCCGACCAGGTCCAGCGACGGGGTCAGGGTGGCAGCGCCATCCTTCCACTTGGCAGGGCAGACTTCGTTCGGGTGGGAGGCCGTGTACTGTGCGGCTTTCAGCTTGCGTAGGGTCTCGGACACGTCACGGGCGATCTCGTTGGAATGCACTTCCAGGGTCTTGATGACGCCATCCGGGTTGATGACGAAGGTGCCGCGCAGCGCCAGGCCTTCTTCCGGAATGTGCACGCCAAAGGCGTTGGTCAGTGCGTGGGTGGGATCGCCAACCAGCGGGAAGCGAGCCTTGCCGACGGCAGCGGAGGTTTCGTGCCACACCTTGTGCGAGAAATGGGTGTCGGTGGTGACGATGTAGACCTCGGCGCCGGCTTTCTCGAACTCGGCATAATTGTCAGCCGCGTCTTCGATCTCGGTCGGGCAGTTGAAGGTGAAGGCCGCCGGCATGAAGATCATGACCGACCACTTGCCCTTCAGGTCGGCATCGGTGACTTCGATGAATTTGCCGTTGTGGAAGGCCTGCGCTTTGAACGGTTGAACTTGGGTGTTGATCAGGGATTGCATGTTAAATCTCCAAAGTAGGTTGGGTGCTGCGGGGGTTGAAGTCATCTGACGGGGCGAACTTTAGGCAAACTCGAAATATTGATCCAATTGATTTATCAAAAACCCACGATCGATTCTTTAGATAACACTTCTGATGGTGGGTGAAACAGGTTGCACTCGCTCGTTTGCGTCATTGCTTAGTCACCACCTTCGCGGGTGGCATGCTGAAACCAGCGCAGGGATCTTCACGCTCTGCTGGCGGCGTGATCCAGACGTAATCGAACACGCCGCGCTGTTCGGCCAAGTGGTGTTTCAGGTCGGCATTCGATTCAAAAAAACCGATGCTGACCGAGCGTTGCGTCGGCGCCAGTTCGCGCAGCAACGCGGCGACACCATAGTCGCGGCGGACATGGCCATTGCCGGCCAGCAGGATGACCGGCCCCCGGCGGCTATCAAGCAGCGTCGAAACCATCGCCGCGTCGCGTGCACGTTGCGCAAGCCGCATATTGGGCAGGCGGGAAGCCGGCAGATGGCCGCAATGGCCGTCCACCAGATCGGCATCCAGCCGCTGTTGCGCCGGACCGCTCAGTGGCGCCCGCGCAAGCAGCCCGGCAAGCGCGCCATCGAGTGCCGGATCACCCTGCATCGCCACACGACGGGCATCACTGCGGCTCAGGTTGCCGCCCAGGATCGGCAAACCGGCGCTGCGCGCAGCGGCAAACAACGGTTCATGCAAGGGCCATTGCCAACCCCGCAGGTTAAAGCCGGCGCGTTGCATTTCTTCCAGCAACGGCAAGGCGGGATCAAGCCGCGTACCGCGATCGAGATACTCCATGACGATCAATGGCCGGCGCCCCGCCAGCTTGCCCGCCAGCGCATCGATCAACTCACCTCGAACCACGTGGTGGTGCGGGTTGTCATGCCGCTCGCCGAGCAAAATAAAGTCGCTTTGCATCAATTCAACCATCAATTCGATTCGGCTCAGCGTGCGGCCGTCATCGGCGCGGATTACATCAGTCTTGATCAAATCAGCACTCGCCAATGGCGCCAGGCAGAGCAAGAATGTGGCGAACCACAGTTCAAAAAACGGGGCAAACAGCGGGTTTTTCATCAAATCAACGCTTTCGAGAGGTCGGCATCAGAAGCAAGGCGGGCATTCGCGACATTGCAGCGCCGAAGCGAGCGGCGCAAGCGCGACTTCGACGCCTGTTCGACACTCAAGCCAGCGAAATCCAGTGGTTATCCAACCGAATGCCGGGAACTGCCCAGCGGTTCCATGGCGTAGTGGCTTTCAGCGCCAGCGCCTGCAAACGCCCGCCAACCCAAATCTGGTCTGGCGCGGCTGCCAGGGCGCAGGCTTCGGTGAGCGGCATCCAGCCTTGCCAGCTTGCATCGGCTGCAAACAGGGCAACGCCTTGCGCGCGCGGACAACTGACCGCGAAACCGCTGCCAACCGGCGCGATATCTCCGCCATAACCGGCCAGCGGTTGCGGCGAGGTGATCGGGCGCAGGCTGTCGCCATCGAACACAGCCAGCACCGGCGCAGCGGTTTTGTCGCTTGCAACGGCATGTTCGGCTTGCAGGGCTATACCGAGCAGGCGGCCATTCCAGGCCAGATGGCGCAGGCTCAAACGGCGATCGTCCAGCCGCCATTGCCCGAGCAATTCGCCGCTTGTCGCATCGATGCGCACCAGCGATGAATCCATGCGATCCAGATCGACCTTGACGCGCCCGCTTTCCGGCCGCGTCGGCACGCCGCCGTTGGCGACGATTAACGCGCCCGGATGTCCGGCATCCCACACCAGTTGATGCGGATCGATGCCGTGCGTCGGCCATTCGGCGCGTTTTTCCAGGGTTTTCGCGTCACGCACGCCGATCAGACCGGCGCCGCTGTCGAGGTCAGTTTCGGCGACGTACAACGTGTTGCCGTCGCTGATGACATGGCCGGTGAAAGCACGCTGCGGTTCGATCCAGCGCCAGGCCAACGGCCGGCCGTCCTCATCCCAGCGCAGCAACCAGTCGCCAGGCCGGCGCGCAATCGCCAACAGCGTGCCGCCGGGCTCCCGCAGCAGTGCATGAGCCCGGGTCGGCACGTCTATCGCCGCCGACACCGCCAGTCGCCCGCCTGCGGCTTGCAGAATGCCGACTTGATACCCCCCCGCAGTCCGCCAAGCGGCGGCGAGACGAGTCGATCCGCCAACATGTGCGCTCGCCCAAGCCGGTGCCGCGAAAATCGCGGCCAAGCCGATGAGAAAATCGCGCCGATTCCGCATGCGCATCAATCCCCGTCCGCGTCGGAGAAGCCGATGTTCACGCCCAACGCCGGCGCGACCTGTTCTTCCACCAGGCGTTTCAGCGCGGCGAGTAGCTGCGCGTCTTCGAGCAGACGCGGCAAATCGACGGTATCCAGGTCGTGCATCGCTGCATCCGCGCGACGCACGGCTTGCGCCAGCGCCTCTGCGGTCGAGTCCGCGCCGCGTTGTCGCAACAACGCATCCAGTGAGACCGGAATCGACGTATCCGTTGCCAGTTCGCGCAAGCTCCGCCATTGCGCCACCCAACCGGCCGCCGCCGCGCCGCTGGCCGCGCGCGGAAACTCGGCCGGCCTGGCGTTGGTCAGCGCGATTCGCGCGGGCATTTCCATATTCGCCCAGCGTAAGCGTTCCAGGCCACCTACCCATTGATTGACCAGTTCGCCGATCAATGTGGCGTCGTCGCTGGCGACGACCGGCGCGGCAGCGAGCGCCTTGGCCTCGCGCGCGATTTCATCGGCTACCTGGAGGGCGTAGCGGCACGCCTTGCTGTCCGGCTGAATCGGCTTGACCCACAACAACCATTCCAGCGCCGGCAACCCCTTTGCGGGTGTGCCCACCAACTCCATGGCGGCGGCATCGGTCGGCTCGTCCTGGATCGCCTTTTCGATCAGACGCGGCCGGGTCGGCATGAAATCGATCTGACGCTGCGCGCGGCGTTCCAACACCGGACCGATGGCGACGGCGGACAGGCGCTCCCAGGGCGTCAGCACGTCCAACCATTGCCGGCGGGCGATGCGCATGGCCGATTCGGCCTCCTCGCTCGCGGCGCACAAGGCGGCGATGGCCGGCGTCAGGCGCGCGCTTGCGTCGGCGAACTCGGCGGCGCGCGGCACACTCCAGGCGCGGTGCAGATCGGCGCTCAAGTTGGCGGCGCCGGCGAGGCCGACCATCGAAAACAAACAAGCGCCCAGTGTGGTGTTGCACGCGATCCGGCGCATCACAGCGACTCCACAAACTTGACCAGCGCATCCCGCTCCGGCTGGCTCATCTTCAACACGCGATCTCGGCTGGCTTCGGCTACGCCGCCGTGCCACAGCACCGCTTCCAGCACGCCGCGCGCGCGACCGTCGTGCAACAGGCGGTTGTGGCGGTTGACGTCGTGAATCAAGCCGACGCCCCACAACGGCGGCGTTTTCCATTGCCGGCCGTTGGCCTGTCCGTCCGGCCGGCCATCGGCCAGCGCATCGCCCATATCGTGCAGCAACAGGTCGGTGTAGGGATGGATGCGCTGACCGTTCAGCGCCGGGCTGCTGAATTGCGGATGAACGCTTGCCGTGGTGATGTAACTCGGACGATGGCAGGTGCTGCATTGCGCCTCGGCAAACAACTTCTGCCCGTGCAGCACTTGCGTGTCGTTCGGCATGCGGCGCGCCGGCGGCGCCAGCGTGGCTTGATAGAACACCACGTCTCCAAGGGTCTTGTCGTCAATTTCCGTGGCCTTTCCCTGCGCGTCTTGCTTCTGGCCACCGCTCGGTGAAGCGAGGCAATCCTTCTGCGCGGCGGTGCAGGATTCGTCCGGAAAAATGCTGGAAGTGATGCCGATATCGCCGTTGAACGCGCCCGCTGTCTGGTGCGCGATGGTCGCCACATTGGCCTTCCAGCCGAAGCGGCCGGGCAGCATCTGGCCGGTGGGGGCGTCCCAGACGTAATTGATGACGCCTTTGATCGGGCCGTTTTCTGCAGCTTGCTGCTGCACATTGGCGATGATGTCGGCTGCATCAATCGCCTCCAGCAAGCCGACACCGATGATCTGCGGCGCGATGCGCGGGCTGACCAGCACTTCTTTCGCCATCGGGCCGTAGGCCAGCTCACTGAAGCTGTATTGCGGTTGCTGCAAGATATACGGCGTGCCGTCGGCGAAAGTGCCGTGGATGTCCTTGTACGTCAGGTTGACCTTGCCTTCCGGTTTGACGCCTTGCACAGCGTTGTTGTTGAACTGATCGCCGTAAGTCGGTTCCGGAATCACGCTGCCATGCGCACCTACGCCCGGCAGCGACAGCCGCATCAACAAGCCGACTGCTTGTTCATTGCCTTGCGGCGGCGCGCCGCGACCGTCATTGACATGGCAGCCGCCACACGAACGCGCGATGAAATGCGGCCCGAGGCCGTCGCGCGCCTTGGTCGAAGCCGGCGCCTGCACCCAGTTGCGTTTGAAGAAGGAGTTGCCGATGACGAAACGGGTGTGTTCGGCATCGGTCAGGTTGGCGGCGGGAAACGAGAAGGCGTTGCGGCCTGTGGCGTAGACCGTGGTGTCGCCGCCCACTTTTTCTCCGAGCGGATCATCGGTGAGCGCGGCCTGTGCATTGGCGGATATCAGAGCGAATACAGCGAGGAGTTTCGGCTTCATGGTTTTATGTGTTTGGCTGGCGGTTGGCTGGCTGTGAGCCAAGTAGGGTGCGCCGTGCGCACCGATTCAATGGAAATGGTGCGCATGGCGCACCCTAAGGCTGGCTGGTCTCAGGGCTGCACCAGAGTCAATTTGGTGATTCCCACCGCGTTGGCGGCTGCGACCAGGTCCTTGCTCTGCTGAACCAGGCTGTTGACGGTGGCCTGGATGCGCTGGCGGCCGGGGGCATCTTTGGCGCCGACGATTTCGCGATCGAACGGGGCCTGAATTGCATTCGCTTTCGCCACCGAGTTGGCGATCTGCGCACTGGTGCGACTTGCCAGCGCGGCGTCTTTGGCAGCGACCAAATCACGCGGCGACGGGCCTTGCAGCATCGAACCATCGGCGCGCTTGTAGCGGCCGAGCCAGACGTTTTCGATGCCGGTAGCATTCAGCACAGCATCGCGGTGGGTGTTGTCGGAGAAGCAGGAATGCTCGTCTTCCTGGTCTTGGCTATTCAACGCCACTTCCAGCCGCTCGCCGGCCAGTTCCCCGCGCGACAGCGACCCCATGGCGACAAACATCTTGCGCAGCGCTTCGTTGCCTTCGCCCTCGAAACGGGCGCGGTAATTCAGCTTGCTGCCCGGACGCCAGGCCTTGACCAGCGTGGTCAGGTCGTCGATCAGCAATTCGGTGACTATGCTGAGGTATTGGCGGCGGCGGTCGGCGTTGTTTGGCAAACCCGGCGCTTTGCCGTCGACGAAATCTTTGAAATCGCGGTTGCCGGGTCCGGTCTCGCTCAAGTCCTGGCCCCAGAGCAGGAATTCGATGGCGTGATAGCCGGTGGCGATGTTCTCTTCGCCGTCGCGCTCGTTCTGGCCGGCGAGGGCTTCTTTGGTAATCGCGAAGGAACGGTCATTGATCAGGCCGGCGTTTTCATTGCCCACCACCTTGTCGACGAACGATTCGTCCATCGGCCAGGCATTCAGCCGGCCTTCCGGACCGTTGTCATCATCGATCGGGCCGCCGTAGAAACGGAACGCTTCGGTGGTGCCGTAGAACTCGCGTGCGGCGCGCCAGGCCTGCTGCGCCGCTTGCTGGGTTGCCGCATTCGGGCTGGCAAGAAAGGCGTTGATCGCGCTTTGCATCGCCTTGGCGGCGTATAGCGTGTCTTCGTAATTGGCGTAAACCAGGCTGGCGTAGTGCTTGACCACCGGGTTGACGTCAGCTTCAGCGGACAACACCGGCTGGCTGCTTAAGGTTGCTGCCATGGCGAGAACGAGGAGGTGTTTTTTCATGGGATATCCTTGTGTCGAAAGAAAAATTCATGCCGTCAAAATCAATTTTCCGGCACTGGTGATGCGCAACCAGTACTCGCGGCCCTGATGCACGATGAGCACCACCTTGCCGCCCTGGAACAGATCACGACTTTGATAGGTGGGTGGTTGTTTGCTGTCGCTTTCCGGCGCTTTGCTGACGGTCATGTCTGACTCTGGATGTCGGCGCGGCCTTCGGCCAGGCGGGTCAACGCAGCGGCAAACCCGGCGACGCCGGAATTACGTGTCAACACGCAGGGTTTGCCGTTCTGCTTGCAGTGCTTCTTGAGCTGGTAGTAGGCGAGATGACCAACACAATCGGTCGGGCAGATCACCGCATCGGAAGCGTTCAACAAGTCGGGCAACCGTGCCAGCGCTTCTTCGCGGCCGCCGTCGTGATGAATCAAATGCACACCCAGGCGTTCCGCCAGCGCCCGGTATTGCGGCAGCAGCGGAGTGCGACCACCGACGCACAGCACACAACGGCCGCGCAGGCTGTCGGGACAGACTCCGCAATCGCCATTGCACAGCGTGTCCGGCGTGTGTTCCGTGCTCCACAGTTGCTCCAGGGCGTCGCGTTCCAGACTGACTTCATCGCGCTCCCGCGTCAGCCGCGCCTTGTCGGCGCGCAACACGGCAACTTTCTCCTCCAGCGCCCGCATGCGCTCTTGCGCCTCGCGGGCGCGGCCGGCCTGCGCCGTCGCCAGCATCAATTGGCGACCCAGGCCAACCATCGCCTGACCGGATTCCAGTTCGCGCACCCGTTGCAGCAGTGGCTCCACATGCGCGCTTTGCGCCTGCTCGGCGGCCAGGGACTGGCGCAGCGCCATGAGCTGTGCTGCCTGGCGCTGCTGTTCGTCGCGCAGGCGTGAGTTTTCCTCGATCAACTCGGCACGTTGCCGTTCCAGCCATTGCAGCCGACGCAAATCGGCTGCCTGCCCGGCGCCGACTTGGTGCGACAGCATGTGCACATCGCCATACACCACCTTGCGCGTTTCCGGGCTGGCCGCCTTGTGCGTCAGAACCGCCCACATCGGACCGGCGACATCGCCCCGCTCCAGGCATTCCTGCCACAGGGCGAGTACTTCCGTGTCGGTTTTTGCATGATTGAATCGCTGGATGATCAGCGCATATTTGCGCTCCAACATCTTGTGCATCGCTTCAGCGGCGGCGTTGCGCGAACAAGACAGCGAGACGGCTTCGAGATGCAACAGATACGGCTCGAAGTGATTGCCGCTGAAACCGTCCTTGCGGGCGATTTTCTTCAATTCGTCCAGGTTCAGGCAGGAGCCGATCACCGGGCAGTGATACTTCTCCTCCAGCTCCCACAGCTTGCGCCTACGCGTGGGGGCCGACTTTGTTGGTGGCGGCATCGATGTCAGCATCGCCAACTCGCTTCTCTGCGCCGAGTTTGGTGTTGTGGGGAGCGTTACCGCCGACGCAAGCGTTGGAGTACCCACCACGCCCGCCTTGGCAAACAATCCCGCCAGCAAGCCGGTCGTTTCGCAGCGATCACACATGACTGCTTTCCAGATACTCACACATGCGGTCGCACAGCCCGCGTGTGTCGCTATCCAGCCCAGGCCGCTCGGACAGCACTCCGAGCAACTGCGCAGCGTGATGTGCGGCGTGCTGACAGCCGGTCAGCGTATGGCGCATCAGGTGATCAAGCGCGCCAGCGATAAGTGCGGTATTGCTGTCCATGGGGGTTCTCCTGTCGTTGGATAAGTGTGCGATCAGTACGCCAGCTTGGCGCGCAGACCCCAGACTGTCAGGTCATCCGCGCCGCTGCCGGCGGGGTTGTCGATGAATTGCAGGCTGGGCGTGACTTGTAGGCTTTCGTTGGCCTGCCAGGCGTAGAACAGTTCGTAGATTTTTTCGCTGCCTGACGTGGCCACCCCGCCGCTGCCGGCGATGCGATATTCGGAGCTGGTGGACAGCGCGCCATAGGCCAGGCCGATGCGATCCCCTTCCCGACCCCAGGCGCCGCCATCGAGCTGCGCGCCCAGCGTGTAGGCACGGTCGAAGTTCAGATTGCCTTTGGTCGAGTGCCCGTAACGGGCGAACAGCGTGGTGTGGGCGGCAACCTGCTGATCGAGCGAAATGCCCCAGCCGGCGTGTTTTTCTTCGCCGGTGTTGATCTGATCCTCGGCCCGCCCGTTGTTCCAGGCATAGATTCGATATGCGCCATCCAATCCCGGCCAGCTCTTGCCGGCATATTCCAACTGCGCGATGGTCAGCGGCTTGCTGAAGCTATCCAGGTAATCCGCGCCGGCGCTTATGCCATTGCTCGTGCCGAACACCCCCAGCGAAGCGGTGATGTTGTTGCCGCCGTTGACGTCGCTGACATAAGCGATGCGCACGCCCGGGCTGGCGCCGTGGGTGCCAACGCCGATGTCGCCACCGGCATCGAGCAACGGGTTGTGCACGAAGGCCAGATTCATGAAGCCTTCCGATTCGTCGTCGGCGATGTTGTTGCCATCGAAGAAAGCGAACGGATCGATCTTGCCGGCGGTCAGCTCGACCCGTCCCAAGTTGCCGCTGGCGGCGCCGACCGGAATATCGAGTTGATACCAGGCCTGCATCAGCACCGGTGAATTGATGTTGCCGAATACCGTGGCGTTGGAGGTGGCGAACGCCCCCGGAGGCGTGGCCGCTCCGTCCACACCATCGCCATCACCGGCGCGGAAATGCGCAAAAATCTTGCCCTCGGCCTGACCGATCGAACCGCCCGGTAATTCGACTTCGATATCGGCGCGAGTGCTCAGCTCGGTGGCGGAAACCGCGCCGCCCTTGGCGTGCTGCGCCACCATGATCAGACTGGCGCCGACCGCAACGCCGTCGAATTTTTCCAACGGATCGGGTTTCCGACTCAGGCTCAGCACCTCGGTTTCGACATCCTCCAGGCGGGCGCTGACACTTTCCGGCACTTTGGCCGGCTCGGCCAGACGTCGCTCCAACTCGGCATTGCGCGCTTCCAGACGGCTCAGACGATCCTGCAAGGATTGCAGCAACCGGGCCACATCGGCGCCGGCGGGCTGGACTAGATCGGTGGAAAAAGCGGGGCTGGCGGCAAAGCTTGCAACAAGCGCCAACAAAGGCAGGGCGCGGGAATTGCGCATGGGACGACTCCATTCAGTTCGCTAGTCATTTCTGGCTGGCTACCGGGGTCGCTGGAATCGCCCTTTGGCTGGCTGGGGTTTGAGAAACTATTTGGTCAGGATCAACTTGCCGTTCCTGGTCAAGCTCAGGCGATACCGCCCACCGCCATGCTCAATCACCAGTTCGCGCCGATCGCGGAACAATGCGGCAGCGTGGATGACCTCCGGCGGCGGGCTTGGGATAACAGGCTTGGGAAGGTTGTTTTGATGCATGGGACACATGCTACATGAGATTAATTCTCAAATGCAACCAGTTCTCATTTGATCCACACGTTCACCGAATAGCCAGACTCGGGCAAACTGACGCACTTCCTGCAACCCAGCATCAAACCCATGAAATTCAACCCCGAATCCTTCCGCGCCTGGGACCACAAAAAAATCACTCTGCTGGGCATGTCCGGCGTTGGCAAAACCTATATTTCCAGCCTGCTGCGCCGCCACGACTGGTTCCATTTTTCCGGCGATTACCGCATCGGCACACGGTATCTGGATGAACCCATCCTCGACCTGATCAAGCAACAGGCGATGCAGGTGCCGTTCCTGCGCGAGTTGTTGCGCAACGACTGGATCGATGTCCGCAACAACATCAAGATTCAGGATCTCGGCCCGGTGCTCTCGTTTGTCGGCAAGCTCGGCGACCCGAATTTCGCCGGCTTGTCGCTACCGGAATTCAGCCGTCGCCAGGCGATGTATCGGGAAGCCGAAATCGCCGCCATGCAAGATGTGCCGGAGTTCATCCGCAAGGCGCAGGAAATCTACGGTTACGATCATTTCGTCAACGACGTCGGCGGCAGCCTGTGCGAGCTGGAAGAGGATTCGGTGATCGACCTGCTGGCCGAGCACACGCTGATTCTCTACATCAAGGTCACCACCAAGGATGAAGAAGACACATTGATCCGGCGCGCCCAGTCCGACCCCAAGCCGCTGTATTACCGGCCCGCGTTCCTGGCCGAAAACCTGCCGGTCTACATGGCGGAAAGGGGCCTCGAATTTGTCGCCCAAGTCGAACCCAACGATTTCACCCGCTGGGTGTTTCCACGTTTGTTCCATTCCCGCGTGCCGCGCTACGAAGCCATCGCCGGCCCGCATGGCTATACCGTCACCTCGCAAGAAGTGGCGCAGGTAAAGAACCAAGCCGATTTTTTGGCGCTGGTGGAAGCCGCCATCGCCCGTACCCCGCGTTAACCTGACCAAAAGGAAATTCCATGCGCCAGAATCGCTTCACGAATCACGCCATTACTGTTCTTGGCATCATTGAATACATTGGCCTGGCGATCATCACCATCGCCACCATCATCGCCGGCGCGCATGAAGTCGGCATCATGATCAATGCCGGCACCGTCAACCTGGGCGACCTGCTGCTGATGTTCCTGTATCTGGAAATCCTGGCGATGGTCGGCTTGTACTTCCAATCAGGCCGACTGCCGGTGCGCTTTCCAATTTACATCGCCATCGTTGCGCTGGCGCGCTATCTGGTGCTGGACATGAAGAACCTGGACGAGTACCGCATCATGGGCGTCACCGCCGCGATCCTGCTGTTGACGCTGGCGGTGCTGGCGATTCGTTACGGCCACATCCGTTTCTCTTATGGCGATCACGAATAGCCCGTAACCCGTCGATAAAAGCCCTGCATGCAGGGCTTTTTTTTCGTCCATAGCCAATCCAGATATAATAATATGTAACACTCATTTCAAATAATGCAATGAATATGACGAATTGGATAACGCTGATTCTTGCCCTGCCGAGCGACAACGCGACTGCGCGTACCCGACTTTGGCGCGCATTGAAAGCGCTTGGCGCAGCTTCGTTGCGGGATGGCGTCTGGCTGTTGCCGGAACGTCCCGCGCTGGCATCCGCGCTGGCGGCACAAGTTCGGGAGGCGAGCAAAGCCGGTGGCCAGGCCTGGTTGCTGCAGGTTGCCGGGGTGGCGGAATACGAAGAGCAGTTTGTGACGCTGTTCGACCGCACCCCGGAATACGCCGGCATTGACGCAACCTTGCGCGAACTCGCCGCACAAGCAGATGACGCCAGCCTGCGACGGGGGTTGCGGCAGGCGCGAAAACATCTCGATGGCGTGATCGGCATCGATTATTTCCCCAACCCGGCACGCGCCGAAACCGAACGCCGCCTGCAAGGCATGGAAACAGAGTTGCGTCAGCGACAAATGGCCAACGAACCAGGTTTTGCCGAAGGCGAACCGGAGCTGCTGGATAACCGCCAGTTCCAGAATCGGCAATGGGCAACACGCAGCAATCTCTGGGTCGACCGACTCGCATCCGCCTGGCTGATCCGCCACTTCATCGACCAGGAAGCCCGCTTTATCTGGCTGGCGCAGCCACAAGACTGCCCGCCCGACGCGCTCGGTTTCGATTACGACGGCGCCCGCTTCAGCCATATCGGTCGCCGCGTCACCTTCGAAACCCTGCTGGCAAGTTTTGGCCTGGAAAACGACACCGCCTTGAAACGCCTCGGCGCGTTGGTGCACACGCTGGATGTCGGCGGTGCAGCCCCCGAAGCAGCCGGGTTTGAAGCGATGCTGAAAGGCATGAAAAGCCGTATCGACAATGACGACGATTTGCTGGTTGAAGGCGGACAAATGCTGGATAACCTGTATGCGGCATTCAGCGAACCACGAAATTAACAGGACTCCGTCACCCCGGCGCAGGCCGGAATCCAGTCCTCGTTGCTGGTCCCGCCCTGCGCCGGGGTGACGGATTGAACTTATTCATACCGTATCGACGCCATCAAGGAGACATCGTTTGACCGACACCCCACAACGCCCCGCCTATCCCAGCCTCCTGGAAGCCTTCCTCTACTGGCTGAAACTCGGCTTCATCAGCTTCGGCGGCCCGGCCGGGCAAATTTCCATGATGCATCTGGAACTGGTGGAAAAACGCCGCTGGATTTCCGAACGCCGCTTTCTGCACGCGCTCAATTACTGCATGGTGCTGCCCGGTCCGGAGGCGCAGCAACTCGCCATCTACATCGGCTGGATGTTGCACCGAACCTGGGGCGGCATCATCGCCGGCACGCTGTTTGTGCTGCCGTCGTTGTTCATCCTGACCGGGCTGACTTACGTTTACCTGGCATTCGGCGACCTGACTTTCGTCCAGGGCGTGTTCAACGGCATCAAGCCGGCGGTGGTGGCCATCGTGGTGTTTGCCGCCTGGCGCATCGGCTCGCGGGCGCTGAAGAACAACGTGCTCTGGCTGTTGGCGGCGGCGTCATTCATCGCCATCTTTGCGCTGAAGATTCCGTTTCCTTACATCGTGTTGGCGGCCGGCATCCTCGGCTTTATTGGCGGCAAGCTGATGCCGGAGAAATTCAAGGTTGGCGGCGGCCATGGCGCTTCCAGCAAGCAATATGGTCCGGCGTTGATCGACGACGACACGCCGCCGCCGGAACACACCCGGTTCAAGCCGCTTTATCTGGCCGTGCTGCTGCTGGCGGCGTTGGCGATCTGGGGCGCGGCGATGCTGATGCTGCCCGCCGGAACGCTGTATGACATGGGCGAGTTCTTCACCAAGGCGGCGCTGGTCACCTTCGGCGGCGCCTATGCGGTGCTGCCCTACGTTTATCAGGGTGGCGTCGATCACTATGGCTGGCTGACCGGCACCCAGATGATCGACGGACTGGCACTGGGCGAAACCACGCCTGGCCCGTTGATCATGGTGGTCGCCTTCGTCGGCTTCGTCGGTGCCTGGACCAAGGAAATCTTCGGTCCGGAGGCGCAGCTTCTGGCCGGCTTCGCGGGTGCCTGCGTCGCCACCTTTTTCACCTTCCTGCCCAGTTATCTGTTCATTCTGGCCGGCGCGCCGTTGGTGGAGTCGACGCATGGCGACCTCAAATTCACCGCGCCGCTGTCGGCCATCACCGCCGCCGTGGTCGGCGTCATCCTGAATCTGGCGCTATTCTTCGGCTGGCATGTGATCTGGCCGCGCGCCACGGAAACCGCGCCGTTCACCGGTGGCTTTGAATGGTTTTACGCCCTGATTTCGGTGGCTGCGTTCATCGCGCTGTGGAAATACAAGGTCGATATCATGAAAGTCATCGGCGCCTGCGCGGCGGTGGGACTGGCCTACACGCTGGCCTAAACGCTGACATCAAGCTGAAACACGTAATCGACAAGGAGACCCCATGGACCACCACGACCCCGAATTCCTGAAAAGAGCCGCTGAAGCGCGCAGCCGCATCACGCTGACTCCGCCCGAGCAAGTCGATGCGCTGCGCGCGCATGGCGCGGCCATCATCGATGTGCGCGAACCGGACGAACACATCAAAGGCCATCTGCGGGGCGCAATCAATCTGCGTCTGGATGACCTGGCCGTCAAAATCCTTGCCGCCGTGCCGGATAAACACGCCACCGTGATCTGCTATTGCAACGGCGGCAATCGCGGCGGCATGGGCGCGGATACCTTGCAAACGCTGGGTTACCACAAGGTATTGTCGATCGACGGCGGCTTGCGTGCCTATACCGCCAGCATGCAAACACGCAGCTTGCCGGCTAATGCGATCAACCCGTCGGCAGTTTATGTGCTGGATGTTCGGCGCGAAGCGGATTACGCCGCATCGAACGAATCACTGCCTGGCGCCCATTGGAAAAACCCGGAACATTTGGCCGACTGGGCCGACAGCCTGCCGCAGGATCAAGCCATCGTGCTGTATTGCGTGCGCGGCGGCGCGGTCTCCAACAGTGTCGTCGATGCCTTGCAAGCCAAGGGCCTGCAGGCGCGCTACATCGATGGCGGCATCGAAGCCTGGAAAGCGGCCGGCGGCGAGGTGGTTGCCAAATGAAGAAAGGCTTGTCGCTGAAATGCTCAAGCAGGGCATGCTGATCTCCGACGCGCTGTACGCCTGGTGCGCCGAAACCACGACGTTGTAGGAGGCTCCGCTTGCGGGCCGAATCGAAAGCTCACATCGCGCCCGAAGCACGCACTTTGCTGATCGGCCGAGCGCTGCGCGCTTTCGTCGATGGCTATGTCGCAATTCTGCTGCCGGTGTATCTGCTTGCATTGGGCTTCGGCGCCTGGGAAGTCGGCCTGCTCAGCACCGCCACCTTGCTCGGTTCGGCATTGGCCACGTTGGCGGTTGGCACATTGGGGCATCGATTCCCTCACCGCCGCCTTCTGCTAGCGACGGCATTGCTGATGGCCGCCACGGGCTTGGCGTTCGCCAACCTTTCCGCCTTCTGGCCATTGCTGCTGGTCGCCTTCGTCGGCACCCTCAACCCGAGTTCCGGCGATGTCAGCGTCTTTCTGCCGCTGGAACATGCGCGTCTGGCGGAAGCGGCCGAAGGCGATGCACGCACGCGATTGTTCGCTCGCTACAGCTTCGTCGGCGCACTCTGCGCCGCCACCGGAG
>JBBQQT010000041.1:0-23675 GCA_038215555.1 Burkholderiales bacterium
GCCACGATTTCATGCCACCCGGCATCCACGCCGGCGGCCTGCGTTACCACGGTGTTTCTCCGCTGATCTCGCAGCTCTATCACGAGAAGCTGATCGAGGCGGTGGCGGTGGCGCAGGTGGCCACCTTCGAAGCTGGCGTGATGTTCGCCCGCGCCGAGGGCATCATCCCGGCGCCCGAGTCCTGCCACGGCATCCGCGCCGCGATCGACGAAGCCTTGCGTTGCAAAGCCAGTGGCGAGCCGAAGACCTTGCTGATCAACCTGTCCGGCCACGGCCACTTTGATATGGCCAGCTACGACAAGTACTTCGCTGGCGAGTTGACTGACTTCGAACACCCAGAGCACGAAATCGAGGCGGCGCTGGCACGGCTACCGAAGGTGGGTTAACCCTTCGCCAGAAAATAAAAAACCCCGCCGCGGCGGGGTTTTTTCTGGAGCAAGCCAAATTACTTCAGCTTGGTTTCCTTGTAAGCCACATGCTTGCGGGCGACGGGATCGAACTTGCTGATCTCCATCTTGCCGGGCATGGTCTTCTTGTTTTTCGTCGTGGTGTAGAAATGGCCGGTGCCCGCAGTGGACTCCAGCTTGATTTTTTCGCGTCCGCCTTTAGCCATGATGGGCTCCTATTACAGTACGCCGCTGGCGCGCAGATCGGCCAGGACGGAGTCGATACCATTCTTGTCGATCAGACGCAGGCCGGCATTGGAAAGGCGCAGACGCACCCAACGGTTCTCGCTTTCCACCCAGAAACGGCGGTATTGGAGGTTGGGCAGAAAACGACGCTTGGTTCTGTTGTTGGCGTGGGACACATTGTTCCCCACCATCGGCTTCTTGCCGGTGACCTGACATACACGTGCCATGAGTGATTACCTCTTAAAATGGCTGAATCGGAAAGCCGACGTTTATAGCACAACGGCATTACAGCCGTCAAAGCCAACCACGTTCGGCAAATGATAAACCGTCTCTGCCGGCGACGATGATGTGGTCGAGCACCTTTACATCCACCAGGCCCAGTGCGGCTTTCAATTGGTCGGTGAGCCAACGGTCGGCCTGGCTCGGTTCGGCGACGCCGGAAGGATGGTTATGCGCCAGGATGACGCCGGCAGCGTTCCAGGCCAGCGCCTGTTTGACCACTTCACGCGGATACACCGAGGTCTGCGTCAGCGTGCCGCGAAACAATTCGGGCGCCGCCAGCACGCGATTCTGGCTATCCAGGAACAACACCATGAACACTTCATGGCCGAGGCCGCGCATTTTAAGTTGCAGGTAATCGCGCACGGTTTGCGGTGAATTCAGTGCATCCCCGTGCCGCATTTCCTCGCCCAACGCGCGCTTGGCCATTTCCAGCACGGCCTGCAGTTGTGCATACTTGGCCGGCCCCATGCCGGGGATCGCGCTGAAGGCGGCGAGATTGGAGGCGAACAGATGATTGAGGCCGTTGAAGCGGTCAAGCAGCTCGCGCGCCAGATCGACTGCGCTTTTTCCGGGCATGCCGACACGCAGAAAAATCGCCAGCAGTTCAGCGTCGGACAAGGCCGCCGCGCCGCGCTCCAGCAGTTTCTCGCGTGGCCGCTCGCCGGCCGGCCAATCCATGATCGACATGATTTTTCTCCCTGTTTGTTGGTATGTTGTATTGGCCCGGATACTTCAAAAGGGTTACTCGCAGAGCATGCCGTCTTCCGCCCAAGCGCGTACATCGCGCGCCCATTCTTTTGATCCGCCCGGCACCGCCGGGAATTTTCCATTTGGCGTCATGCCGTTATCCAACGCCCAGTGCACGCGTTCGTCGTGCAACAAATGGGCAAGCAACAGGCTGTTGACGTCACCCGTGCCCAGGTTTTTCTTGGCCAACAAGCAGGTCGCGCGCGCGCTCATCCCGGTCCAGTCCATCTTTTCATGCGGCGCCATCCATTCGCCACGCGGCAAACCGGTGAGGCGAGGCGTGTGGCAGTTGTCGCACAGATAGCGGGAACGATGCGAGTTGAAAGCGCGGCCATTGTTTTGCCGACTGTTGAACTGGTGGCATTGCAGGCAGCGCGGGTTCTGGAACTTTGCGTACAGCGCATCGCTGAATCGGGTCGGCTCCGCATTGGCGACAGGCACAATCGGGACACCCAGTGCCAGCAGCCAGACAGCCGACAGCAGAAAAATTCTCATGCTGATCTTCATGCTGACTCGCTCAGCGCTTCTGGCGGCGCTGCCGGGCTGAAAATATCCTGATAGGCGGCATAGGTCGACGTCAGCGTCCAGGGGACGAATACCAGCAGACCCAGGCCAAAAGGCAGAATCAGCGCGACCATGCCGACGACACCCAGAATCAGGCTATAGACCAGGATCGACCGCCAATTGATCCAGCATGCCCAAAGGCTCCACCAGAGGGCGCGCCCGGCCGGAAAGTTTTCGAACATCACCAGTGCAGGAGCAAACCAGGTCGCCATCAACAACGGCGCAAACAACAGTGTGCCCAGGCTCATCGCCGGCAACGCCGTAGCCAGGATCAGTTCGGCTTGCTCCGGCGTCATCGCCGCCGGGTTCTGGGCTTGTTGCAGCAAGGCTTCCATGTCGCCACCGGTGAAAAATTTCACCGTCTGGAAGATCAGCAGCGTGACCAGCATGTACAAGCCGCCGATGATCAGCAAGGTATCTCGACGTTCACGCCAGCCGGCGGCGAGATAGACGAAGGAGATCGTCTCGCCGTTGCTGCCACCGCGACTGGCCGCCATATAACCGGCGACGATGAAGGGAGACAGCACATGCACGGCGACTACGCCGACGAATGGCAGCAAGCCGACCGCCAGCAAAACGAGAAAAACCAGTGCGGTCATCCCGGTCCAGGGAATGGGCGCCAACATGAACAAACGCCAACCTTGTTTGATCCAGGCAAGGCCAGCGGCTGCGGGTGGGCGCGAAAGGGTGAGCGGATTCATCGGCTTGACGGGGAATTACGGATAAAAAATGGCGCACGGAAAAGCGCGGTGCGGTTGCTGGTAACCATAGTCGGCCCCGAATGGTCGCATTCAGGCTTAAAACTCGTGAATCACCCAAAGCGGAACTTGAAAATTCGGCGACAGATCGTCGTACTTGCGCATCTGACCATCGCCGCGCTGGTCGATCAGAAAATAGGGCCTGCCGTGCGGCGGGATGACCTTGATCATGTAAAGACGACCTTTGACGCGAAACTCCTCGATCCGTTCATCACCCCGCTGAACGATGGTGATCTGTGGTTCGAGATCAAGATCGACCATGCCTGGGGGAGGTGGAATATCAGGCGGCGGCGTCAATCCAGCGGGTTTGTCGGCGGCCATCAGAGCCGGTGAAACAAGCAGCAAGCTGGCAAGCAGGAAAGCAGTGGATCGCATGATGAAAACCTCGTTATCAGGCTTTCATTCTAGTGCTTACTTGCCGCTTCAGGCTGGCTTGCCAGCTTGGCAAATCAGCCTGCATTTCGAATCAGGCTTGGCGCTTCAGGCGTAGCAGCGCAGCTTGAGCGAAAACTGCGACAACGCGGCAATGCCGCTGGCCTCCGCTTTCTGGCACCAGTCCTGCAACTGTCTGACCAGTTGCTCGCGCGAGGCGGTGGAGCGACCCCAGACCGAAACCAGGTCTTGCCGCATCTGGTAGAGGGTGCGCAGTTGCTCGCTGCGTGACAGGAGCGATTGCAACCTGGCCTGCTCGGACGCCTGCAGTTCATTCTGATCCCGGTTCAACCAACGCCGAATATCACGCATTTCAGGCAAATTTTCCGAGACTGCGCCGCGCAGCTTTTCCAGCTCCTGCGTGTAAACCTTCTGCATGATGCGCGAGTAGCGGGTCATCACGTCGTAGCGATGGGTAATGATCGCGTGCAGCAGGTCGGTATCGCAAAAATGCTTGATCTCGCCCCAGCGGACTCTTGGCGCCACTTTCTTGACACTCGCCAGACCCAGCAACTCCAGCGTGCGGATATAAGCCCAGCCGATATCGAACTCGTACCAGCGATTCGACAGCTTGGCCGAGCTGCCATAAGCGTGATGGTTGTTATGCAGTTCCTCGCCGCCCACCAGAATGCCCCAGGGCACAATGTTGGTGCTGGCGTCTTCGCAGGCGAAATTGCGATAGCCCCAGAAGTGGCCGATGCCGTTGATCACGCCGGCGGCAAAGAAGGGAATCCAGATCATCTGCACCGCCCAGATAGTCAGTCCGATCGGGCCGAACAACATCATTTGCAGGGCGAGCAGGATGAAAATGCCGGAAAAAGTATGCGGCGTGTACAGGTTGCGCTCGAGCCAGTCATCCGGCGTGCCATGACCGTAGCGATCCAGCGTCGCCTGCACTTTGGCTTCGGCGCGATACAGCTCGGCGCCCTGCCAGAGCACTTTTTTGATGCCGAACACCTGCGGGCTATGCGGGTCTTCCGGCGTTTCGCACTTGGCGTGGTGTTTGCGGTGAATCGCGACCCAGGCTTTGGTCACCGTGGCGGTAGTGAACCATAGCCAGAAGCGGAAGAAATGACTCGCCATGGGGTGCAGATCGAGCGCCCGATGCGCCTGGGCGCGGTGCAGAAAGATGGTGACGCTGGCGATGGTGACATGGGTCAGCGCGAGCGTAACCACCACATAGCCCCACCAAGGCAAATCAATCAATCCATTCAGATAGGCACTCATCAATCTCTCGTAGGAAAACAACGGACAAGCATTCTAACGCCGCCTTCAGACTTGCGGGTTGGCATGGTGAATGACTCTTTGCGGGTAGGGAATTTCAATCCCTTCGCGCTTGAAAACAGTCCAGATTTGCCAGTTGAGGTCGGAGCGCAAGTTGGCCTCGCCCTCTTCCGGATCGGCGATCCAGAGCGCCAACTCGAGGTCGATACCATTCTCGCCAAAATTCTTCAGGCGCACCTTCGGCTCATGCGTATCGAGCACGCGTTCATGTTGCCGGACAATCTCCAGCATCAGGCTGCGCACATATTCCAGATCGCTGCTGTAGGCGACCTGGATCGACAGCAGGAGCAAATTATCCTTGTCGGTCAGGCTGCGATTGACCACCGGCGTGGTGATCATGGTTTCGTTCGGGATGATGCTTTCGCTGCCGTTGAGGCTGCGGATGACGGTGTAGCGGGTGGCGATCTCTTTGACTTCGCCGGAGTGCGGACCGACCTCGATCATATCGCCGATGCGCACCGACTGATCGAGCAGCAAGGTGAAGCCGGAAACATAGTTGGCGGCGATCTTTTGCAGGCCCAGGCCGAGGCCAACGCCGAACGCACCGCCGAATACCGACAGCACGGTGATATCGATGCCGACCAGCGGCAACGCGATCAACACCGCCAGCACCAGCAGCACCGAGCGCGCCAGTTTGGTCAACGCCAAGCGGATATTGCCGGTCAGCGGCATCGAGCCGATGACCCGGTGCTCGATGAAATGCGCCAGCCACAATGCCAGTACCAGCGTCGCCGCCAGCGAGAGCAGACCGGTCAACACGGTATAGAACGACAGATGCTGCTTGCCGATATCGAAACCGACACTGTCCAGGGCATGGATCACCTCGTCCAGATAACCCGCCAGGTAGAGCGCAAACACACCCCAGATCAGCCAGGACAACAGGCGTTCGACGGTGTGCAGCATGAGAGTCGGCTGCAGGACACGGCGCAAAACGAAGAAACAACTCTGGATCGTCAGGAACGACAGCAGCAAGGGCACCGCCAGGTTGAACAGGTGCACGCTCTGCCACTGCCCGATCAGCAAGCGGCTGATCAACACCAAGGGCAGCATGCTGGCCGGCAAAACCAGGCGATTCCAGTCAGTGGCCGCGAGACTGTCGTGCCAGCCAGTGACACCGGACAAACCCTGACGTAGCCGGCGCAAGCCGAACCAGGCGACGATGGCGATGCCGGCCAGTGCGGCAAGTTCGACCAGCATCTCGTGATTGCCGAGATAACGGATCAGCGGGTCGATCAGGTTGTCGAAATGTTCAGATTTGTTCATGGCGGGAAAGACGGAGCGAAGAGACGGAGCGAAGAGATGAAGCGAAGGGCGGCCTAACGCCGCAAGGGCAGCGAATGAATTTTATGTCTGCGCCAATTGGCGGCATAGGTTTCAGCCAGGTTCGGATTGCCGCGCAAGATCAGCAAATTCTCCGCATTGCGGTGTTGTCCAGCGTGGGTGAAGTTGAATGAACCGGTAATCACCGCCGCATCCGGCATGCCGTTATCGATGATCATCACCTTGTTATGCGCGGCGGCATGCTCGCTATCGATCCACACTGGCACGCCCTGCTCGGCCAGCCAAGCGACGCGACTGGTGGCAATGGTTTCCATCTGCCGCTGGTCGGCAATCACTTGCACGTCGATGCCTCGCCGTTTGGCATCTACCAACGCTTGCGCGATGTCCTTGTGAGTGAAGCTGTAGATTTGCACCAACACCTGCCGCCTGGCCTTCTGCAGCGTGTCGACGATCAAGCCCGCGACATCATCGCCCGGCGTGAAAGCAACCTGCAGCGTGCCGCGCGCATTCAGTTGCAACGGCGCATCGGCCTGAGCTGAGGAAGCGGCCAGCAAGGCCGCAAGCACGAACCCCGGGAAGCGGCTCAAGTAATTCAACCTGGGTTCAAGGTTTAAGCCGTTC
This sequence comes from Burkholderiales bacterium, assembly GCA_038215555.1. Lineage (GTDB taxonomy): Bacteria > Pseudomonadota > Gammaproteobacteria > Burkholderiales > Thiobacillaceae > PFJX01. The sequence continues at coordinate 6,602 of JBBQQT010000041.1, forward strand.
GTTCCATCACCGCCGCGAAGAAGCCATCGGTACCATGTTTCGCGGTATCGAGACGCAGATAGTCACCCATCTTCAGATCGATATGCTGCGCCGACAGCACACCCCCGGCCGGCAGCAGATGGAACTCCGGATGCGCCGCGAGGAAGGCGGCGACGATGTCCTCGTTCTCCACCACCAGCAAGCTGCAGGTGGCGTAGACCAGGCGACCGCCGGGTTTTACCAGGCGTCCGGCGGATTCCAGAATGTCGTGCTGAATCTGGGTCAGTTCGGCAACCGATTCCGCGCTCTGCCGCCATTTCAGATCCGGATTGCGGCGCAGCGTGCCGAGTCCGGAACAGGGCGCATCGACCAGCACGCGATCAAACTTGCCGGCCAGACGCTTCACCTTGGCATCGCGTTCATGCGCAATCAGCAAGGCCTGAACATTCTGCAAACCGGAGCGCACCAGCCGCGGCTTCATCTTGCCGAGGCGTTTTTCCGAGGTATCGAAAGCGTAAAGGCGGCCGCTGCCACGCATCAAAGCACCCAGCAGCAAAGTCTTGCCGCCGGCGCCGGCACAGAAATCACACACCATCTCGCTGCGCTTCGGCGCCAGCATCAAACCCAGAAGCTGACTGCCTTCGTCCTGCACTTCGACACTGCCATCGAGAAACAGCGGATGTTTTTGCAGCGCCGGCTTGCCTTGTAAACGCATGCCCAGCGGTGACAGCGGCGTCGCGGTGGCGACAACCCCTTCACGATTCAGCTGCACCAGCACTTCATCACGCGTCGCCTTCAGCGGATTGACCCGCAAATCCAACGGCGCGGCACTGTTCAGGCTATCCATCAGAGTCGGCAAATGCTCGCCGTACTGGGCGGCAAGACGTTCATACAACCAATCAGGCAGATCGAGTCGCACCGCTTCCGGCTGGTCTTCCAGCTTGGCGCCCTTCAGGCTGCGCAGCCAATCCAGCTCGGCCTTGTCCAACTGCGACTGATCCGCCAGCGCCTCGAATTCGCGCATGTTGCGGCCGCCATGCCGAGCCAGCCAGGCCAGCAGCAAGCGGCGCGGCGTGGCCGGCGCGGCCAGCACCTGCAAACTGCGCAAACGCCGCAGCACGCCATACACCGCTTCCGCGATGAACGATCGGTCGCGCGCGCCAAAATTGGGATAGTTGCGGAAGAAGGCGGAAAGCTGGGCATCCGCCGGCCGTTCCAGTTCGAGCAACAAGCCAAGGGCTTCGATCGCCGGCGCCAGATCGAGACCGGACGTACTCGCCGCCTCCGCTCTGGCTGACTTTGCTCCGGCTTTGGTATTTGGCTTGACGCCCGAGCGCAGCGTATTTCTAGGTTTGTGAAGTCTTGGCTTAAGCGACGTCATGACGTGATCCATGTGAAAGCAGGAAATCGAGGAAGGCACGGGCGACCACCGAGCGCAGCCGCCCGGCGGGATACACCGCATACCACTGCCGAATGATAGGGAAGCCCTGCACATCAAGCACAGCAAACTGAGCCGGATCGTGCAGGGCAAGAGTGTGATGGGACAGCACCGAGATGCCGAGGCCGGTCAGTACCGCCTGTTTGATGGATTCGTTGTTGCCTAGCTCCATGCGCGGTTTCAAGGTCAGGCCGTTCTCGGCGAACAGCCGTTCCGCCGCCTTGCGCGTGCCGGAACCGGGTTCGCGCAGCAGCCAGGGCTCGTCCGCCAGACGCGAAAGCGGAATGTGCCGCATCTTGGCGAGCGGATGATCCGGCGCGGCCAAAACGATCAACGGGTTATCCATGAACGGAATCGCAGTCACCGCCAAGCCTTCCGGCGGCTGGCCGAGGACGTAGAGATCGTCGAGGCCGGCGGTGAGCGACTCCAGCACCAGTTCGCGGTTGGTCACGCGCAGCGAAATCTTGACGCCGGGATGCAACTGGGCGAATTCGCCCAGCAAGCGAGGCACGAAATAACTGGCGGTGGAAATGGCGACCAGGCGCAGGGTGCCCTGGGTCAGACCCTGGCGCGCCATCAATGAAAGCTCGTAACGCTTCACCGCGCCGAGGATTTCACGCGCGGTGGTCACCAGTTCCTGGCCCTGCTCGGTCAATCTGACGCGCTTGCTGGTCTGTTCCAGCAATGGATGCCCGACCGCCTCGGCCAGTTTCTTCACCTGCATCGAGACGCCCGGTTGCGACAGATGCAACTCCTCCGCCGCGCGCGAAAGCGAAAGATGGCGGGCAGTGGATTCGAAAACCTGGAGTTGGCGCAGAGTCAGATGCAACATCAGCGGATTATAAGTAAATACTTATGACTGGCATCAGAAATGATGATTTTTTCTTATGCCAAACAATCGCTATAGTTCACCGTATTCCGCTTAGGGGTTTTACCCGGAATAGCTCAATTCAGTACAAACACATCTTTAAAGGAACAAGTCATGGATCAATCAGCACGTTACGCCGACCTCAGCCTGAAAGAAGAAGACCTGATCAAAGGTGGCAAGCACCTTCTGGTGGCGTACAAAATGAAGCCGAAGCCCGGGTTTGGCAGCTATCTGTCTTGCGCCGCCCACTTCGCCGCCGAATCCTCCACCGGCACCAACGTTGAAGTTTCCACCACTGACGACTTCACCAAGGGCGTCGACGCGCTGGTCTATCTCATCGACGAAGCCACCGAAGAGATGCGGATCGCTTACCCGCTCGACCTGTTTGACCGCAACATCATCGACGGCCGCATGATGATCGTCTCGGTTCTGACCCTGATCATTGGCAACAACCAGGGTATGGGCGACATCGAGCACGCCAAGATTTATGACTTCTACGTGCCCGAGCGCGCCATCCAGTTGTTCGACGGCCCGTCGAAAGACATCTCCGACATGTGGCGCATCCTGGGTCGTCCGATCAAGGATGGCGGCTACATCGCCGGCACCATCATCAAGCCCAAGCTGGGTCTGCGTCCCGAGCCGTTCGCGGCTGCGGCTTACCAGTTCTGGCTGGGTGGCGACTTCATCAAGAACGACGAACCCCAGGGCAACCAGGTGTTCTGCCCGGCCAAGAAGGTTTACCCGCTGGTCTATGACGCGATGAAGCGTGCCCAAGACGAAACCGGCCAGGCCAAGCTGTTCTCCGCCAACATCACGGCTGACGACCACTATGAAATGTGCGCCCGCGCCGACTTCATCCTGGAAACGTTCGGACCCGATGCCGACAAGGTGGCCTTCCTGGTCGACGGTTTCGTCGGCGGCCCCGGCATGATCACCACCGCCCGTCGCCAGTATCCCGGCCAGTACCTGCACTACCACCGCGCCGGCCACGGCATGATCACTTCCCCGTCCGCCAAGCGCGGCTACACCGCCTTCGTGTTGTCCAAGATGTCGCGTCTGCAAGGCGCGTCCGGCATCCACGTCGGCACCATGGGCTACGGCAAGATGGAAGGCGAGAACAGCGACAAGAACATCGCTTACATGATCGAGCGTGACGAGTGCCAGGGCCCGGTTTACTACCAGAAGTGGTACGGCATGAAGCCGACCACCCCGATCATCTCCGGCGGCATGAACGCGCTGCGTCTGCCCGGCTTCTTCGAGAACCTCGGTCACGGCAACGTCATCAACACCTCCGGTGGCGGCTCTTACGGCCATATCGACAGCCCGGCGGCCGGCGCAATCTCCTTGCGTCAGTCCTACGAGTGCTGGAAGGCCGGCGCCGACCCGATCGAATTCGCGAAAGAGCATAAGGAATTCGCCCGCGCCTTCGAATCGTTCCCCGGCGATGCCGACAAGCTGTTCCCGGGCTGGCGTGAAAAGTTGGGCGTCCACAAGTAAGTCGAACGTCCGCTGTATGTAAGTTTGTAGAGATAACGCCCCCGGTTCGCTGGGGGCGTTTTACTTCGTAGGGTGCGCCATGCGCATCATTCGATTCGGTGCGCATGGCGCTGATAAAGCCCCTACCCTTCGGTAACCCTACGGGAGTCAAACATGACCGACAAAGACCAATACAAAGTCCACACCGAACCCTACTACCAGGCGCAGGGCAAGGAAGTTCAGCTCTACGAGGCAGCCTACCGCAACCGCCTGCCGGTGATGGTGAAAGGCCCGACCGGCTGCGGCAAATCGCGCTTCGTCGAATACATGGCGTGGAAGCTGAACAAACCGCTGATCACCGTCGCCTGCAACGAAGACATGACCGCCAGCGATCTGGTCGGCCGCTACCTGCTGGAAGCCAACGGCACCCGCTGGCTGGACGGCCCGCTGACGGTCGCCGCCCGCATCGGCGCCATTTGCTATCTGGACGAGATCGTCGAAGCGCGGCAGGACACCACCGTGGTGATCCACCCGCTCACCGACCACCGCCGCACATTGCCGCTGGATAAAAAGGGCGAGCTGATCCACGCGCATCCCGATTTCCAGTTGGTCATTTCCTACAACCCCGGCTACCAGTCGCTGATGAAGGATCTGAAGCAATCCACCAAACAGCGCTTCACCGCGTTCGATTTCGACTATCCGGATGCCGTGCTGGAAACCACCATCCTGGCGAAAGAAACCGGCCTCGATGCATTGATCGCCGGCCAGTTGGTCAAGATCGGCCAGACCGCCCGCAATTTAAAAGGCCATGGCCTGGATGAAGGCATTTCGACGCGTCTGCTGGTCTACGCCGCCACCCTGATCAAGGACGGCGTCGACCCGCTCGACGCCTGCCGCATGGCGCTGGTGCGCCCGATCACCGACGACGCCGATATTCGCGAGACGCTGGACCACGCCATTGATGCGACGTTTGCGTAGAAACCCTGTTGCAGCTTCGCCGACCCTGCTATGCTGATGTATCAACATTGTTTCTACAAGGAGTAAGGCCATGACCCAACAAGTTCTGCGTAAATGGGGCAACAGTCCCGCCGTGCGCATTCCCGCCGCCGTGATGGAAGCAGCTCATCTGATGCTGGAACAGACGGTTGAGGTCAAGGCGATTGATGGCCGGGTGGTCATCGAAGCTGTTGCACCGGTCTACAGTCTGGACGTCCTGCTCTCCGGCATGACCGATCAAAACCGGCATGAAGCGACAGACTTCGGCTTGCCGCAAGGACGAGAACAAATCTGATGTCCATGCCCTATGTGCCTGATTGCGGAGACATCGTGTGGCTGAACTTCACACCGCAAAGCGGCCATGAGCAGGCTGGGCGACGGCCCGCTGTCGTACTGAGCCCCAAGCTTTACAACAGCAAATCGGGTTTGTTGGTGTGCGTGCCCATCACCAATCAGGTCAAAGGCTATCCCTTCGAAGTGTTGTTGAGCGGTCAAGGCGCCACCGGCACGGCACTTGCCGATCAGGTGAAAAGCCTGGATTGGCAAACCCGGCAGGCGGAGCGCAAAGGTCGTGCAACACCTGGAGAGATTTCGGAAATCCGCGCCAAGATCGGCGCTCTGCTGACGTTAAACCCACCACAGCCATGACAGTCGCCGAAACCGAATACCAACACCCCCTGATGAAGGCCTACTGGGCCATTCTCGATACCCGTTTCAAGCCGGTTGAAGACGTGTTCGAAGACGTCATGGCGGAAGCGCTGGCCATCCTCACGCGCGAGGGCACCCAGGCATACCTGGAAGCCGCACGCATGATCGGCAAACTCGGGCGCGGCGTCGAGCCGATGCTGGCATTTCTGGAAGAATGGCCGTCCGCCGCCAAGGCGATCGGCGAGGACGCCTTGCCGTTGATCATGGCGTTGATCCAGCGCATGCAGAAGTCGCCCAACAGCAATGCCATCACCCCCTTCCTGCAAACCTTGGCGCCTGTCGCGCGCCGCATGCAGTCGCAAGAACTGATGCGGCATTACCTCGACATCACGCTCGATTTCATGGAGCGCACCACCGGCTCCATCCACGGCCACCACACCACCTTTCCCAGTCCCGGCCTGCCGGACTTCTTCGCGCAGGCGCCGTTCCTGCTCAGCCAGCTCAGCTTGGCCGGGCTGAAAAGCTGGGTCGATTACGGCATCAGCAACTACCGCACACATCCGGAACGGCAGAAGGACTACTTCACGATCCAGTCCGCCGACAGCCGCGCCGTGCTGCAACGCGAACGCCACGGCACGTTGTTCATGGACGTCGAACGCAAACTCGACCTTTACCTGCGCGGCATGTGGCAGGACGCGCAGCAACTGGTGCCGTATTCCACCGCCTTCGACGAGCTGCGCAAACCGGTACCGTATTACGACAAACTGGGCATGCGGATTCCGGATGTTTATGACGACGCGGGCGCGGGTGAAACCCGCATCACCGGCCTGAACCGCTATCGCGCCACCCTCGCCCACATGGTCGGCCACCGGCGCTGGAGCGAAGCGCTGATCGCCGACAACTGGAGTCCGTTTCAGCGCATGGCGGTGGAGTTTTTCGAAGACTGTCGCATCGAAACCCTGCTCTGCCGCGAATACCCCGGCCTCAAGCGCATCTTCCTGGCCTTGCATCCGAAGCCGGCCGAAGATGCCTGCGATCCGGAAACCACCTCTTGCCTGCGCCACCGCATGGTGATGATTTCACGCGCGCTGCTCGACCCCGAGCACGGCTATCAGGATGCCGACCTGCTCACCTTTGCCGCGCGTTTCCACGCCTTGATGGCGGAGGGCGAGTCGAATACGAAGGACATCGCCTCTCTGGCGCTCAGCTACGTTACCAAGACCCGCCGCCAGAGCGACCAGTTGGCCAAGGTCCATTTCGACAACACCGTGGTCGATTACCGCGACGACAACCGTCAGATGTGGCGTTTCATCGAAGAGAGCGACGATGAAGAGATGTTCGAGAAAGAGAAAAAGCGCTCACCCGACGAGGAACTGAAAGGCCTGCCGCCGCGCCACTACCCGGAATGGGACTACAAGAGTCTGACCTACCGCCCGGACTGGGCCAGCGTGTATGAAGCGCTGCACCCGAAAGGCAACCCCGCCGACATCGACAAGCTGCTGGAAAAACACAGCGCGCTGGCCAAGCGCCTGAAGCGCATCCTCGACCTGCTCAAACCGCAGGACAAGGTCCGCATCCGCTATCAGGAAGAAGGCAGCGAGCTCGATCTCGATGTCGCCATCCGCTCGCTGATCGACTTCAAGGGCGGCGCCAATCCCGACCCGCGCATCAACATGAGCCACCGCACCGACGGCCGCAACATCGCCGTCATGCTGCTGCTCGACCTGTCCGAATCACTCAACGAAAAGGCGGCCGGCTCAGAACAGACCATCCTCGAACTCAGTCAGGAAGCGGTCTCGCTGCTGGCCTGGGCGGTGGAACAACTGGGCGACCCGTTCGCCATCGCCGGCTTCCATTCCAACACCCGCCACGACGTGCGCTACCTGCACATCAAAGGCTATGGCGAAAGCTGGAGCGACGACGCCAAAGGTCGACTGGCCGCGATGCAGGCCAAGTATTCCACCCGCATGGGTGCGGCGATGCGCCATGCCGCGCACTATCTGGAAGCGCGCCCGGCCGACAAGAAACTGATGCTGATCCTGACCGATGGACAGCCGTCCGACATCGATACCAACGACGAGCAACTGCTGATCGAAGACACCCGCCAGGCGGTCAAGGAACTCGACCGCAACGGCATCTTCACCTACTGCATCAGCCTCGACCCAAAAGCCGACGAATACGTCAGCGGCATCTTCGGCCGGCAATACACGGTGATCGACAACATCCAGCGGCTGCCGGAGAAACTGCCGGAGCTGTTCCTCGCCTTGACCAAATAAACCAAATAAACCAAGTCATCCCAGTGGCTTGATTGCGAGTCGCCACAGCGATGTTACTTCCGCCGCCCGCGCCTGATGCAGCGGGTCAGCCGGATCAGCGGCACGCGGATGCCGGGGGCGAGCATCGAGGCGTCCAACGACGCTTAATCCGGCTGTTTCAAACGCCGCCAGCAGCTCGGCGCGCGAACGCAAACCAAGATGTTCGGCCAGATCAGACAACACCAGCCAGCCTTCGCCTGCGGGCGTCAAATGCGCAGCCAGGCGATTGAGGAAACCGCGCAGCATGCGGCTGTCGGGGTCGTACACCGCATATTCGATGGGCGAACTCGGTTGCGCCGGCAGCCACGGTGGATTGCAAACAATCAACGGCGCGCGGCCAGCGGGAAACAAATCCGCCTCGATCACCTCGACTTGCCCGGCATAGCCCAGCCGCGCGATGTTCTCGCGGGCGCAAGCCAAGGCGCGAGAATCCTGGTCCGTCGCCAACACGCGCGCCACGCCACGCCGCGCCAGCACGGCGGCGAGCACACCGGTGCCGGTACCGATATCGAACGCCAATCTGCTATCAGGCATGGGCGCTTCAGCCACCAGATCGACATACTCGCCGCGAATCGGCGCAAAGACGCCGTAATGCGGATGTACATGGGCATCCAGCGCCGCAACCGGCACGCCCTTCTTGCGCCATTCATAGGCACCGATCAGGCCGAGCAATTCACGCAACGACACCACTGAAGCGGCCTCGGACAGCGTCGCCGGGCCATAGGCGGCGGCGCAGACGGCGCGCAGATCCGGCGCACGGCGCAACGGAACAGAGTAATCCGCCGCCAATGGCAGCAACAGCATGCCCAGGATTTTTGCCCGTCGGGCTTGTGCCTGACGCTGCTGATTGAAGGCTTCTGCCGGTGCGATGTGTACGTCTGATCTGGCAGCCTTGGCTTTGCCGGGGTGCCGCTCCACGCGCCGGGTCAATGCCTGCAGCAATTGGCGCGCATTCTGGAAATCGCCTTGCCAGAGCATCCCGGTGCCGCTGCTGGCGAATCGATAAGCCGCGTCGGCGCTGGTCTGGTCATCGGCGATCACCACCCGCTGCGGCGGCGGGTTGCCGCTTTCCGAACGCCAGCGCGCCGAACGCTTTTCACCGGCCTCGCGCCAATGGATTAACGGATGCGCTACTGGGTTGGAATCAAGCGCAATATTCATCAGGCTGGCCTATTTTATGAAACGCTAACATTGAAATTAACCCCGACAACACTGCTCCATTCTTATGCGCCCGCGCTTCATCATCCCGCCGGAAGAAGTCGAAATCACCGCGATTCGCGCCCAGGGCGCGGGCGGCCAGAACGTCAACAAAGTCTCCAGTGCGGTGCATCTGCGCTTCGATATCGCCGCCTCGTCACTACCGGAACCGATACGTGAACGCCTGCTGCAGCTTGGCGACCAGCGTATCAGCAAGGACGGCGTCGTGGTGATCAAGGCGCAGGAATTCCGTAGTCTGGAAAAAAACCGCGCCGTAGCACTGCGCCGTCTCGAAATGCTGATCGCCCGCGTAGCCGTGGTACCGAAAAAACGCCGACCGAGCAAACCTTCACGATCCGCAATCGCCAAACGACTGGATGAAAAATCTCGTCACGCGGCATTAAAAGCCCGACGAGGAAAAGTGGGGGAGCATTAATAGACCTGCAACAAAACCTTAAGTTGGGTATAAATCCGTCAAATAATGAGCATTAAAAACCACCAGATAGGGCGGGAACACGAAGGTGAAAACAACGCGCGATTACTCACACATGCCGGTGCAAAGTCCTGCTTGCCGTCCTTACCAGCCTCTCCTTAACCTCCACTTGTTGATCAAATCAGCGGCTGGCGGGTTACCGCTGAGCTCGAGCTTGGCGGTCTTGTGTTTAGCGGTCTTGTGCTTAGCGGTCTTGTGTTTAACCGCTTCCAGCCCGCTCCGGGCCGAGGACAACCCGTCCAATGCAGTCAAACCGGCCGTCAGCTGGCATGGTTTCGGCACCCTGGGTTTGACCCGAACCGATAACGATAACGCCGAATTTGTGCGTGACCTGTCGCAACCCTCAGGCGCAGGCAAATCATGGACGGCGAAAATCGATTCCCTGTTGGGCATTCAGGCCAATATCGACTTCAGCCCGAACACCGAAGCCGTGGTGCAGGTAGTCAGCCGCTTCCATGCCGACGGATCGCACGATCCCGAGCTGACTTGGGCTTTTCTGCGCCACGACTTTTCGCCGGACTTTTCTCTCCGCGCCGGCCGTCTCGGCACCGAGTTCTACATGCTGGGCGACTCGCGGCTGGTCGGCTATTCCAATCTCGCCTTGCGGCCGCCGCCGGATTTTTACGGTTCCCTGGTGTTTTCCTACATCGACGGTCTCGATGTCAGCACGACGCTGCCCGTCGCCGGCGGCCTGCTGCGTGGCAAGTTGTTTGGCGGGCTGTCGCCGGAAGATACCCCGTATGGACCGGGCACCACTTGGAACCAGCATGGTTCGCTGCTGGTTGGTGGCTATCTCGATTTCCTCGATGGCGCCTGGCAAGTGCGTCTGAGCCATGCCCAGGTCCGCTTTAATCATGAAGCACCAACCGACGAGTTTCTCCGCCTGCTGGGCGACCCATTGTCAGGTACGCCCTATCTCTCGCTGATTCCGGACATGGCGATAGCCGATCACTGGGCGCGCTTCAGTTCGCTTGGCGTGGTCTATGACCAGGGACCGCTGAACATCCAGTTCATGCTGAACCAGATCAAACAGGACAGCCCGGCTTATTCAGACTCGAAGGCGGGTTATGTTCAGGTCGCCTATCGTTTTCGGAGCGTGACGCCTTACCTCGGCATTTCGCGCAGCCTCACCAGCCGTGAACCACTTCCGAACAGCATCATTCCCGTTCCTGGCTTGGACAGCATCACCGAATCGTTGGTCTCCCAAAGCTATCTGGATCAGCACACCTATACCCTTGGCGGGCGCTGGGACGTTCACAAGAACATGGCGTTGAAGGCCCAGGTGGACTGGGTTCGCGGCACGCCCGCTTCCTTGTTTCTGTTCAAGAACCCGCAGCCAGGCTGGGATGGCGACATGACTGTCTTCAGCCTGGCGCTGGACTTCGTGTTTTAAAGCGCCATGCGTAGGTTCATCACGCTGCCCCTCCTGTTCCTCGCACTGCTGAACTACGCTGCGCCTGCCATGGCCGAACCGGTGGTGGTGGTGAATGCCCGCAGCAGCGTCACTCAACTCAGCCAGGATGAAGTCGTCAATATCTTTCTTGGTCGCTATCGCAGGTTCCCCGGCGGCGGGGCCGCAACTCCGATCGATCAGCCGGAAGGCAACCCGTTGCGGGCCGAGTTCTATCGAAAACTGGTCAACAAGGACCTGGATCAAATCAACGCCTATTGGTCGCGCTTGATCTTTTCCGGCAAAACCTTGCCGCCCAAATCAGCCGAAAATGCAGCCGAAGTCCTCCGGCTGCTGAGCGCCAATCCGGGCGGCATCGCCTATATCGAGCGCAATCTGCTGGATAGCCGATTCCGCATTGTCATGGAATTACGGTAATGACACTTCCAGGCCAGGGTGCGATTGATCTGCTGCGCATGCGTGGCCTGCTGTTGCGCTCGACACTGGTGGTGATTTTCGCCGCCTTGTTGGCCAGTATCGCCGCCGTCGCATTCACTGCATACATCACCATCCAGCGTGCGCATCAAGCATCGGAAACGCGCCTCAACGAACTGCTGGACACGATTGAAAGCACGCTCAGCGTCGCCTGCTTTGCCAAGGACAAGACCTTGGCCGGAGAGTTGGCGCAAGGTTTGCTGAGTAATTCCGATGTCCTTGCGGTGACGATTTCCACCGAGCAGAAGGTGCTCGTCAACAAGCAACGCGCGCAGACCACGCCGGCCGAAGACGCGCATCCCACCGCGTTACTGAAGCGTCTGATCTACTCCCCTTTCGACAGCCAGAAAGAGGTCGGTCATATCCTGCTAACCCCTGACCCAGAGGTGATCGAGGCACGCATACAGGAGGAAGTCCGCTTTGCGGCAATTCAACTGAGCTGGCAATTGGCAATGGTTGCCTTCGCCGTGGCGGCGGTCATGCTGCTGTTCATCGTGCGGCCGATCAAAGCCATGTCCGACCGACTGCACAGCATGGATCCGACCACCGGCGAGCGCCTGCCGATCCCGCGCCGGCATGGCAACACTGAAATCGGCCAACTGGTGAATGACATCAACGCCCTGGCGGAGCGGCTGGTCAGCGCGTTGGCGGCGGAACGTCACTTGCGCCTGGCACGGGAAATCGACGAAAAGAAATATCATGCCATTTTCGACAATGCCGAATCCGGCATTTTCATCCTCGATAACACGGGTTCGCTGCTGTCCTGGAACGCCGCTTTTGGCCGCCTGTTTGAAATCAACCTGGCGGGGCCCGCAGATCAGTTTTCCTGGCTCAACATCGGCCTGCTGGCGTGGGACAACCCCGACCAGATCGCCCATTTGAGTCAGACCGCGCTGCGCCAGGCCCATTCAGTCAGCGAAGATTTGCTGATCCACTTTCCGGATGGCAAACGGCGCTGGGTCAATATCGTGCTGAGTCCGGTGGGCGAAAATCTGCTCCAGGGCGTGGTGCATGACGTCACCCCGCACAAGGAGGCGGAAGCTTTCGCCCGCCAACTGGTGGTAACCGACCCGCTCACCGGCCTGGCGAACCGTCTCGGCCTGGAAGCCAGCCTGCGCAGCCTGATTCAGGAATATGCCTTGTCGCAGAGGGGTGGTTTTACGTTGCTGCTGCTCAACCTGGATGAATTCCGCAGCATCAACGAAGGCATGGGCCTGCCGGCGGGCGACAGCATTCTGCAGACCACCACCAGCCGTCTGTCGAGTTGCGTCAAAAACGGCGACAGCATCGCCCGTCTGTCCGCCGACAGCTTCGGCATCATCCTCAACCAGATGATCCAGACCGACGTTGCCGACAAGATTTGCAACCACATCCTGGCTTTAATCCGGCAAACCTATTTTATCGATGGCTCGCCGATCAACCTGCACGCCAGCATCGGCATCACCCGTTTCCCGCTTGATGCCAACGATGTACCCAATCTTTTACGCCAGGCCGAACTGGCGATGGACAGCGCCAAATCCGGCGGTGGCAATACGCATATGTTCTTCGACCCGGTGCTGGCGGAAACGGCGGAGCACCGCCGCCACCTGCAAAACGACTTGCGTGCGGCGATTCAGAATCACGAACTGGTGATGTTCTTTCAACCGATCATCGACTTGCGCACGCAGCGCCTGGCCGGCGCCGAAGCCCTGGTCCGCTGGCGGCATCCGAAGCGCGGCATGGTGATGCCGGACAGCTTCATTGCATTGGCGGAAAAATCCGGCTTGATCATCGATATCGGCCTGTTTGCGCTCGATGCCAGCTGCCGCCAACTGCGCGCCTGGCAGGATCAGGGGCTCGACTACACGCTGTCGCTGAATGTTTCCGGCCGCCAGATTCCGGATGGCCTGTCGCCCGCCAAGTTGCACCAAGTCATCACCCATTACGGCATCTCGGCCAGCCGGCTGGCGCTGGAGATTACCGAAGGCGTCATGCTGCATGACATCGAAAAATCGCTGCGCTGGCTGAACGCGGTCCATGCGATGGGCTTGCGGATTTATCTGGATGACTTCGGCACCGGCTATTCCTCGCTCTCCTACCTGAAGCGATTCCCGATCGACACGTTAAAAGTCGACAAGTCCTTCGTGCAGGACATGCGGCCCGACAACAACGAACACACCCTGGTTGGCGCGATCATCGCGATGGGGCGCAGCCTGGGCCTGCAGATCATCGCCGAAGGGGTTGAACTGCCGAGCCATCTGGTCGCGCTTGGCGAAATGGGTTGCCATTACGCCCAGGGCTACTACTTCTCTCGCCCGGTGCCGGCGGAAGAATTCGCCACCACGGCGACCAAGATTGCCGCGCTGCTGGCCAAACCGGCGGCGTGAGCTTTACAGCATGACGTTAGCCGTCATGCTTTATCACTAGAATCGCACCGACTCCATTTTCGATTGCGACCATGATCAAACCCAAACTGCCTCATCTGTTCGACCCTGGCGGCGGCCAGGAAGCCCAGCTTTCCGCGCGCGAATCGTGGCGGATGTTCGAGATCATGTCCGAGTTCGTCGAGGCAACCGAACGCCTGGCGCCGATCCGGCCTGCCGTCAGCGTGTTCGGCAGCGCCCGCATCCAGCCTGATTCGACCTACTACAGGCTCACCGAATCGATCTCGCGCAAGTTGTCGGATGCCGGCTTCGCGGTCATTTCCGGCGGCGGGCCGGGGGTTATGGAAGCTGCCAACAAAGGCGCCTTTTTCGGCAAATCGCCCAGCGTCGGCCTGAACATCCAGTTGCCGCACGAGCAGCACGTCAACCCCTACCAGGACGTCAGCCAGACCTTCCGCCACTTCTTCGCGCGCAAGGTCATGTTCGTCAAATTCGCCAGCGCCTATGTCGTGATGCCGGGCGGCTTCGGCACGCTGGACGAACTGATGGAAGCGTTGACTCTGGTACAAACCGGCAAGACCCCGCGCATTCCGATCATTCTGGTGCAGTCAAGCTTCTGGGGCGGACTGGTCGACTGGTTCCGCGACCGATTGGTCGGCGAGGGCATGATCAATCCGGAGGATATGGACCTGATACAGGTCATCGACGAACCGCAGCAGGTCGTCGATGCGATCTTCCAGCATTACGAAACGCGCGGCTTCGAGCCTTCAGCGCGAGAACGCGAGATTCTGCTTAATCTGTGAAGCCTGCCAGGCGCCTGTCGGACTTTCCCCGCTTAAAACCCTCGGGACTGGGTCGTCGATAGCGAAAACGGGCCTCGGCGTGTATCGGTCTGCTGAACAGGTAACCCTGGTCAATCTTCAGCACGCCTGCGCCAGCATCGAGCAAGGTCGATTCGGTCAGTTCCAGTTCCAGCGCCGAGGCCGGCAGATCGTGCGAGGCAAGCAGGTTATGCGGCGGCGCCTGATTCAGCATGTCGACCAAGTCCGCGATGCTGCTGATCGATGCGGATTCCACACCATGAATGTCATTTCGAATCCCCTTGCGCGGACTGCAAATCGGCGCGGATCGCCTCAAAAGAGCTTAACGCAGCTTCGAAATCGAATTGATCGACCTGCCGCCGAATCTCCTTGTACTGTCCGCCGAAGGCAACCCGCAGCAAAACGGCATGCCGGGCAAGCAATTGCGCTGCGCGGGTATTGCTGGCGACCAGCAGGACATGCAACTCCTCGACAATCTGTGCGAGCCGAACCGGATCGCTGCCGGAAAGGTCGGCGGTCTGTGCTTCACCCACGCCTGGCGCGTCATCAGATGCTTCGATGCCATCCAGGTCGGGCAGCATCGTCAAGCTTCCCCGCAGCAGCAGCATCTCGGTGGCAATGGCATCGGTCAGCGCAGTGTCGGCCCGCCCGCTGTCGCGCAACCCGTTTTCCAGTTGCCGCGCCAGTTCGGCGAGCTGCAACGCACCCAGGGTGGCCGCCACGCCTTTCAGGCCATGCGCCACCTGGCGCGCGGCGGTGGTATCGCTGACGGCCAGCAGCTTCAGCACGCGCGCCATGTCGCCGGCATGCGTATTGATGAACTGACGCATCAGGCCAAGATATTTCGCAACATTGCCATGCAGAACGGACAGTGGCCGCGCCACTTCCAGACCGGGTATGGCGCTCAAGCGGGCCAGCGTGCTTTCCAGTTGCGGCGTCAGCAAGGCGGTGGGCGAACTGGTCGCAGCCGCCAGCGATGACGCGGCGAGCGCTGCCGGCCGCGCGGGCAACCATTGCATCAGGCTGGCATAGAGTGCGTCCGGGTCCACCGGCTTGGCGACGAAGTCGTTCATGCCGCTGTCCAGGCAGGCGCGGCGGTCATCGTCGAAGGCGTTGGCAGTCATCGCCAGAATCGGGGTTTTGTCCCAGCCGGGCAGCGCGCGGATCGCCTGCGTCGCGTCCAGGCCGTCCATCACCGGCATCTGGACATCCATCAGGATCAGATCAAAGGCGGCGGCGCGCGCTTTGTCGAGTGCAACCTGGCCGTTCTCGGCGGTCTCCACGCTGAGGCCGGCGCCGTGCAGCAACTCCAGCGCCACTTCGCGGTTGATCGCGTTGTCTTCCACCAGCAATACGCGCGCTCCGGCATGGCGGTGGTGCAGTTCAGCTTCGGTGCTTCTTGACGCAGGCTGCAAGATGTCCGCCAAGACGCCGTGGCCGCGTCCGAGCAGCACGCTGAACCAGAACGTGCTGCCCTTGCCGAGCTTGCTTTCGACGCCGACTTCGCCGCCCATCATCTGGGCCAGATGGCGGGTAATCACCAGCCCGAGGCCGGTGCCGCCGTATTTTCGCGTGGTGCTGGAATCGGCCTGCTCGAAAGCCTGGAACAACTGGGGCAGGACTTCTGGAGCGATACCGATGCCGCTGTCGGCGACCTCGAAGCGGATGTGGAGCTGCTCAGCCTGCTCTTCCAGCAAGAGGGCGCGCAGGCTGATGCCGCCTTGCGCAGTGAACTTGACGGCGTTGCTGGCGAGATTGAGCAGCGCCTGACGCAGCCGTGTGGCGTCGCCGCGCAGCCACAGCGGCACGTCATCGGCATCCAGCGTGATGCTGAGGCCTTTGGCCTGGGCGGCATCTGCGATCAGCGAGCGGACATGGTCGAGCACCGCGCTGAGGGCGAAGTCCTGCTGTTCCAGTTGCATCTTGCCGGCTTCGATCTTGGACAGGTCGAGGATGTCATTGATGATCGACAACAGGTGATGTGCCGCCGAGCCGATCTTGTCCAGTCGATCCGCCTGTTGCGTCGTGACGCCATCGCGTTGCAGCAAATGGGTCAGCCCCAGGATGGCGTTCATCGGGGTGCGAATCTCATGGCTCATGTTGGCCAGGAAAGCGCTCTTGGCCTGGCTGGCGGCTTCCGCCTGACGCTTGGCGAGCACCAGTTCGCTGGTGCGCAACGCCACCAGGTCTTCCAGATGATGGCGATACTGGTCGAGTTCGGCGCCGATGCGTTTCTTTTCCGTGACGTCTTCTTTCACCGCCACGTAGTGAGTCACACGGCCATCTGCCTGGCGCAGCGGCGTGATGATGGCGAACTCGATGTATTCCTCGCCGTTGGCGCGCTGGTTGACGAACTCGCCCTTCCACGGCTGCCCGGCTCTGAGCGCCGCCCAGAGCGCAACGTAAGTCGCACGCGGCGTCTTGCCGGAATGCAGCACGCGCGGGTTCTGGCCGATGACCTGTTCACGCGTGTAGCCGGTGTTTTGCAGGTACGCCGCGTTGACGTACTCGATCTCGGCAGCGAGATTGGTGATGACAATGCTTTCCGGGCTTTGCTCGACGGCTTGCGAGAGTTTGCGCAGTTGCGCTTCGGCC